>CBFHJX010000111.1:0-4738 GCA_965656285.1 Luminiphilus sp.
AAAGACATTCCACTGCTGATCGTAACCGGTGCAGACGATCAAGAAACCATCGACATGGGTTTTGAGGCAGGTGCGACTCAGTACATTACCAAGCCTCTGAACTGGCCATTACTCGGCCGGCTTGTGCGGTACATGCTCCGTTCTGCTGAAACCTTAGCGGAGCTGGAACAGCTTACTCAAGAGAGCTTAAAACAACTTCGCTCGCACTATGCGGACATTCGCACAGCACTCGCTACTGGTTCCTAAAAATCGGTTTGCGCTTTTCTCTCATTGCGCGCAGGCCTTCCTGCAAGTCTTCTGACGCACTGCATTGATCCGCCAGCGTCTGCGCTTGCTGCCGATCAAACTGCCCCTGTTCGACCGATTTAATGATGGCGAGCATCGCGCGCACAGACAAAGGCGCAAGGTCCTTAAGCAGTGTAATGATCTCCGCAGAGCGCTCATTAATGTCGTCACTGGACACCATCCAGTCAAATGCGCCGTGCTGATGAAGCTCTTCAAAGGGCATTGGCATCGTGGTCAATAGAAGACGACGCACCAACGTACTGCCTAGCCGCTGAGTCATCCGCTCGATGCCCTCAACTGGGTAACACAGGCCCACAGCAGCAGCCGGTATTTTAAGTACCTTTGTAGTGACGCCAAGTCGAAAATCGCAACTGAATAAAAGCTCAGCGCCGCCGCCAAATACATCGCCCTCAACAATGGCCAAGCTGGGAATATCGAGTGCGGCGACCGCATTGGTCATAGACTGGAAGTCGTCACCGTCCATGACACCGTCAGTAATTTCCTTTAAGTTGGCCCCCGCGCAGAATACTGGCCCTTCAGCGCGAATGATCAGCAAGCGACAGGCGTCGGGAATGGATTCCAACGCGCTTTTGACGGCTGTAATTTCGTTTGCCCCAATGGCATTTCGTCGAGACGGCGCGCTTAGCGTCAGCTCTGCCACCGCATCTTGAGTCTTAAAACGGACTGAGTCAGTCATTCGTGATCTCCACTGCCTGTCTTTGCATTGTTACACGACTGATTTGAATAGACCGATGGACAGGTTCAAAAAAAATACCTAAAGTTCAAATCTTCGAACAGCGAGAATGTCATCGCTGCATAAATGGCTGACTGGACTCCGCTCATCGTCATGGAAAAAATCGCAGTTGAGAACAAAGTGACGTCGGGATCTCCCTTTAGTCGAGGAGCACAGCACGAGGCCAAACGCGCGGCGATTCTCTCGCGCGCAGCCAAACTGTTCAATACCAAAGGCGCTCGCTCAACGACGCTGGCCGACGTAGCGGATAAGCTCGGTCTCACAAAGACAAGTCTTTACTACTATGTAAAAACCAAGGAAGACCTGATCTATCAGTGTTACCAAAGCGCCATGGCTCGGCTCCATCTGTCGCTGGACGAGGTCGAACGAGAAACGGAAAATCCATTGGAACGAGTCATCCGCTCGATGGAACGTCACATCGAACTGAGTCTGGACTCACTCTCCGGTCGAGGAGACTACTACGCGGCCCCGCTCGAACTCGCTGTGCTACCCAAGGGACAACGTGCTGAACTCAAGGACGAATACCTCCGTATGTTTAAACGCTTCAGAGGCTACCTGCGCGAAGGCATTTCGCAAGGTGTCATACGAGACTGCAACACCACCACTACAGCACGTGCACTGTTAACTGCGCTCGACTGGTCGTTTTACTGGCTTTACGAAATGCCGGAGTCAGAAACCCAAAGCGCCGCATCAACGGTTAGAACACTCTTTACAGGGGGGTTGGTGCCTAAACACACCCACTTTGAGTGGCAGGCTGCGGAGAGTCTTTCCACACTGAATATCAGCGAGGGCTTTAACCGCGAGGCGCAAAATCGCATCAAGCAAGAAGCCTTTTTAAGAGCCGGTACGCGGCATTTTAATCGTAAGGGATTTCACGGCACCTCACTCGATGACATTGCCGAATCCTTAGACGTCTCTAAGGGCGCGTTTTACTACCACTTTGCAAATAAAGAGGCGCTTCTCGCCCAGTGTTACGAGTTTACCCTCGATCAATTTGACCGAATTACGGCGCAGATCGAGCAAAGTGATGTCTCACCACTGGAAAAACTTGGAAACGTCTGTACGGCCATTTTTGAATTACAAAATTCGGATAAAGGTCCCTTGATCCGGTATAATTCTATTACGGCATTGCCCCCGAAATTGCGTCGTGCAGTGCTGCAAAGAACCGAGGATACTCACGACAAACTGGGACAACTCATGGCGTTAGGAGTCTCCGAAGGATCTATTGGTGCTCAAAACGTATTGGTAGCTCGTCACTTACTGGTCAGCGCCATCAACGCCGCTGTCGATATCGATCAGTGGCGTAAGCTCGACAGCGCGACGTCCGCCGCGCACGATTTTTTTGATGTCTTTTTCTTTGGTCTAAAGCCCAGATAAAGATCCGAGGTTTACATGAATTCTAATGAAATCCCAAGGCTCACATTTGCTGAGGTCCTTGATGTTATTACACCTAAGCGCGTGGGTGACTATTGGTTTATTGGCGATAGTCTGAAGCCACAGTTCCGTCTGTTTGGCGGTCAAGTCGTTGCGCAAAGCCTCTTAGCCGCTTACGAGACGGTCGAAGATCACTTCACGGCCCACTCGATGCATTGCTACTTTTTACGGGCCGGCGACGCCAGCGTCCCGATTGAACTCGAGGTAGATCCGATTAGAAACGGGCGTTCATTTTGCACACGCCGCGTTGTCGCGCGTCAGCGCGGTGAAGCCATCTTCAACACGTCAATCAGCTACCATGTTGAAGAGGAAGGGATGTCGCACTCGCTGAGCATGCCAGACGTAATTTCGCCCGAAGAAGCGATGCGGTTGAATGCTGAACGAGACGGTCTACTGCCGCACTCACTGCTCGACCTTTTTGGCGTCGAGCGCGAGCGCATAACAGAACGACTACCGGAGGCACAGGAGCCCGTGAGTCAGTCGTGGTATCGGATGATTGGTCCTTTCGAAGGATGCCGTCGAACCCAGCAAGCGGCGCTTGCGATGATTTCTGACTTTTCGCTGTACAGCACCGCGTTTTCCGCATTTCCCTACGAGCGACCTGAAAAAGTATTCGTTGGCGCAAGTCTCGACCATGCCATCTGGTTCCACGATATTCCGAAAATGGATGAATGGGTGCTCTATGACACTTACAGCCCATGGTCAGGTGGAGCACGGGGTTATAACCGAGGGTCTCTTTGGAGCAGAGACGGAAAACTCATTGCCTCGACAGCACAAGAAGGACTCATGCGAATTCGGCGCGATCGCTAATTAACGCGTGTCTCCATCTGTTCCCCAAGACGAACCAGCGTCAACTCACCCTCGTCGAGGGAGAATTCATGGAAAGATGCGTTGGCCGGATAGACTTGGAGAACTTCCGATCGCCCCAGAATGTCAGCAACCACCGCATTGATGACCAAAAAATGGCAAAAGACGACGGTTGGCCCCGCGCATTCCTTGAGGCCAGATAAGATCTCTGAACGCCATTCCCAAAGGTCATCAGATTGCTCACTCCACGTTTGCTTCATAAAACCTTGAAGCCACACTTTGCGTTCGCTCAGTGGGACTGGCGACCGCACTTCAGAAAACCGACTATCAATTTTCACAACGCGAGTGTCGAGCTTATCCGCCAATGCTTGCGCCGTTTCCTGAGCGCGCTGCAGTGGACTTGAAATCAGACTGACATTCTGCGGCACACGATGCGACAGCGCGTCAGCCGTCGCTGCTGCCTGCTCTTGCCCGAGGGCCGACAAGCCAGGGTCTGGATCTTTTTCCCAGCTTGCGGCTGCCTCACCGTGTCTTACTATCCATAATGTTGTCATCGGTAGGTCACCAGTCGCTCACCGCGCTGAGCGCCCATGAGTTGCAAATGCGACACGTCATTGAACGTCGACAGTGAACACTTGCGAGAACTAAAAATAAGACGCGTAATCGAACAATTAAAGACGGGCTCATAAAACTCATACACACGATCTGCAGACAAACCGAGGACATGGCCGACAAGCGTCGCAATCGTCCCACCGGAGGTAAAGATCGCCGACGTCGAACCTGACTCGGCTGATGCCCGTGCCGACTCGAATGCACCGACGACGCCCTCGCTGTACTCCTGCCAACTCTGAATACCCGTGACCTGACAGTTGGGACTGACCCAATAATTAAAAACGGTCTCGATGATTTTCTGAAAGGACTTACTGTCTTTGTTCATGTCCGCCATGAGCGCTGCAAATCGAGGGTCTTGCTCACACAGCAGCGGGGTCATCACCGCTACTTGCTCATCGGTTTGCACTTCGTTGAACCGCGGATCAATAGCCAGTGACGGTGCGTCCTCTAACTGCGCCAGAATGCGCTGGCCTGTCTCGCACGTTGGTTCCTGCAAGCCGGACCACCACGGGGACGTCAATCTGCACTTCTTTGAGGGCTTGCACCACGCCTTCGGCCACCCAGTCGCAGCGGTTGATACCAGCGAAGATATTAACCAAAACTGCTTGCACATTTTGGTCTGACATCACCAATCGAAAGGCTTTGGCCACGCGCTCAGGCGTTGCTCCGCCGCCAATATCAAGAAAATTTGCTGGCTCACCGCCGGCCAGTTTGATGGTGTCCATCGTAGCCATTGCAAGGCCAGCGCCATTGACGATGCAGCCTATGTTTCCATCTAGTCCGACATAGGATAATCCGCGGTCAGCCGCCCGGCTTTCGCGCGGATCTTCTTGGCTTTTGTCGCGC
>CBFHJX010000112.1:0-316 GCA_965656285.1 Luminiphilus sp.
CTGCGGCATCTGCCTCAACTGATTCCGCTACCGCAGCTTTCGCCTCGGCGGCCTGACGCTCCTGATAACGTGACTTACGCTCGCGGTCCTCTTTTTCGGACTTCATGATCAATGACTCTTCAGTCACTGCTTCATCGCGACGTATCACCAAGTTACGAATGACCGCATCGTTGTAGCGGAACGTAGTGGTGAGTTCTTCCATCGCCTCATTCGTCGCTTCAACATTCATCATGACGTAATGCGCCTTATGAATTTTGTTGATGTGATAAGCGAGTTGACGGCGACCCCAATCTTCGAGACGGTGCATTTGCCCGCC
>CBFHJX010000112.1:326-4682 GCA_965656285.1 Luminiphilus sp.
CCGTTCGATCATGCCCGGTACTTGTTCCGACTGGTCCGGATGGACCATAAAGACGATTTCGTAGTGTCGCACTAACGATCTCTCCCTTCGGTTGTAGCCGCCCGTTCACCGGTGCAGCAAGGAGTTAAGGCTCAACGAGCCCAGCTAATTGTGAGGCGCGGAGTCTACAGAGGCGTTTGACGGAATGCAATCAGTGTGACGCGCGTTGCCTGACCGCCTCAAAAAGACAAACGCCCGTCGCCACCGACACATTGAGACTCGAAACGTCTCCGGCCATTGGAAGCTTTACTAAAAAGTCGCAGGATTCAGTGGTTAGACGCCGCATACCCGGCCCCTCGGCACCCACGACAATAACCGACGGCAACGTCAAATCCTGATCGTAAAGGAGTGCATCAGCCTCGCCGGTCGTACCGACAATCCAAAGACCCAACTCCTTGAGTGACTTCAACGTTCGAGCAAGATTTGTCACGCGAACAAGTGGAACGCTATCGGCAGCGCCGCTTGCCACTTTTCGTGCCGTCGCATTAAGCTCAGCACTGTTGTCTTTGGGTGTCACGACTGCGTCGACACCTGCGGCATCAGCCGAACGCAAGCACGCACCTAAATTGTGGGGGTCTGTCACGCCATCAAGCACTAGGACAAGCGGCTGAGGTCTCGCTTTCAAAAAGACAATCAACTCTTTTTCGCTCATGGACACCTGAACATCTAACGGCTCAATGCTCGCAACAACACCCTGATGACGCTCATTTACCAAAGCGTCGAGAGCCCTCTTGCTAGAACGGGTCACACCAACACCTTGGTTCATCGCCAACGTCAACAAAGCCTGAATCCGCTTATCATTCCGATCAGCCTGTACCGACAGATTAATCACTCGATCAGGAGAACGACGCAAAAGACCATCAACCGCATGAATACCGTAAGCGAAGGTGGACACTATTTGCGCCCACGTCGTTTCGACGTACCTTTTTTACCGATTGGTTTTTGGGTCTTTGTACCGCGCTTTTTTGCTCCAGCCCCGCCATTGGCTTTGTTTTCTGACCGGCGCTTGACAGACTGCTTGTTTCCTCGCCGACCTGCGCCGGGTGTAACGTTCCCAACCAGTTCCAGGTCGATCTTTCGATCGTCAAGATCAACCCGCACAACCTTGACCTGCACCTTGTCACCTAACTGGAACGTCTGACGCGTGTGCTCACCAACCAAACGTTGCGACGCGTGGTCAAAATGATAGTAGTCCGAGGGCAACGCACTGATGTGGATCAACCCCTCCATGTAAATATCGCTTAACTCAACAAACATTCCGAACCGGGTGACTGATGCGACAACCCCTGCGAACTCATCGCCAATATGGTGTCTGAGATACTCACATTTGAGCCACAACTGGACATCGCGTGTGGCGTCATCAGCTCGTCGCTCGGTCATGGAACAGTGCTCACCCGCGGCCACGAGATCAACCATAGTGTACGGATACAGTGCCCTATTTTTGTCTTTTGAGAGCTTACGAGGCGTCGACCCTGACGCCGTCGCAAGACGCTTAATCGCTCTATGAACCAGCAGATCTGGATAGCGTCTAATCGGTGATGTGAAGTGCGCGTAAGCCTCGTAATTTAACCCAAAGTGTCCGTCATTCTCAGGCTTGTAAACAGCCTGGCTTAATGAGCGCAAAAGCATAGTTTGAATCACCTGCGCGTCATCACGCTCATGGAGTCGTGCCATGACAGTCTGGTAATCCAGTGGCGTAGGGTCCAGACCTCCTGGCAAATCTAAAGCCAGCTCAGCCAAAAAAATCCGCAATGCTTCCAAACGCTCTGCTGACGGGCCCTGGTGCACTCTAAACAGCGCGCCCAACTCGGATGCCTCTAAAAACTGCGCGGTCGCCACATTCGCGGCGAGCATACACTCCTCAATCAGTTTGTGAGCATCGTTTCGGATAACTGGGACAATCGCATCGATCTTTCGATTCTCGTCGAAAATAATGCGTGTCTCAACGGTCTCGAAGTCAATCGCCCCCCTCTTTGAGCGGGCCGCTCGCAGCACCTTGTAGAGGTCGTGTAACCGCATGAGACCCTCGTACCGCTCAGAAGCAACATCATCGCTATAACCCTCTTCAAGGACCTGCCCCACTTGGGTATACGTCAATCGTGCATGCGAGTGAATCACTGCCTCGTAAAAGCGCGAATCAGTGACCTGCCCGTTGCCATCAATCACCATCTCGCACACCATGGCAAGCCGGTCTACTTGGGGTTTGAGCGAACACAACCCGTTGGACAACACCTCGGGAAACATAGGGACAACGCGCTCTGGAAAATACACCGAATTACCGCGCGTAAAAGCCTCTTCGTCCAGCGCGCTGCCGATGGGGACGTAGTGACCCACATCGGCAATAGCAACCCAGACGCGAAACCCAGATCCCTCGGCCTCGCAGTAAACCGCATCATCAAAATCGCGCGCGTCCTCACCATCGATCGTGACCAGCCCCAGACCGCGCAGGTCAACACGATCTGCTTTGTCAGCCTCTGCCGGCTCATCGCGAAGCGTGCCCGCTTGTGTTAAGACCGCATCGGGCCACTCATGCGGAATATCATGTGCTCGGATCGCCACATCAATCTCAAGCCCGGGATCTAAATGATCACCCAGAATCTCCTCTACGGCACCCTTGGCGCCCAGCACCTCAGTGGGATAGTCCGTAATACTGACAGAGACCAGCTGCCCCGACTGCGCACCCGCTTTAAATTTAGGTGGGATGAGAACGTGGTTACTGATGCGACGATTATGTGGGAGCAAATAACCTATGCCGCCCTCCTCCATGTACCGACCGACAATCGATGTGTGTGCCCGACTGAGGACCTCGACAACGTGTCCACTCGGACGTCCCTTGTCGTCATGCCCCGACTGGGCAACCAGCACTTCGTCACCATCAAAGACGCGGTACATCTGGCGGCTTGAAAGAAAAAAATCATCGCCCTCCTCAACTGGTGAGGCAAATCCATAGCCGTCTCGGTGCCCAATGATTTTACACTTCACTAGATCCATCTTTTTGGGCAAGCCCAAAGCTCCTCGGCGACCTGCAATCAGCTGGCCTGCGCGCTGCATTGCTTTTACCCGTTTTTGTAGGGAGAACAACCCGTCGTCATCGTCAATGCCGAGTGCCGATGCAAGCTCTTTAAATTTCATGGGCACATCATGTTTGGCCATAACCTCTAAAATCAGCTCACGGCTCGCGATGGGTTGATCGTATTTTTGCGCCTCTCGATCAGCATGAGGGTCGGATAAGGATTTTAGCTTAGGGTTTTTTTTCAAAGGACCGCCGGTGGAGTTAAATGGAGTGAAGCGGGTGAATGTACACTCAGGCTTCACAGGCAGTGTACGGTGATGTGATTGACAAATAAATATCTGGCGAGTAGCCTCGCGATCCTTATTTTCTGCCTTACCTGCCCAGGTGGTGAAATTGGTAGACACGCTAGCTTCAGGTGCTAGTGCTCGCAAGGGCGTGGAGGTTCAAGTCCTCTTCTGGGCACCAACTCATTAAATAATCTAAAAATTACTGCCTTGTTGGTCCCCAGCTCAAGTGCATCACTCTTCGCCATAATCGGTAGTCACGTATTTCATCGCGCCCTTCGACTTGATCAAAAGCTAGAGGCGCGGGGTAGGCCTTAAGGGGCCGCGGCATATTGCGACACCAACAAGGGACAGCGCGTAGAGTTCTACTCACTCCTCGTCGGGCAGTGTCTTCATAACCTCGAACAACTCGTCCATTATATCGGCGACGTCTGTGGCTAATTCCTCCCGCTCATCAGCGGGTGCGTTACCAAAATCAATCGACCCTTGTAGTTTTCGCAGCATACCCATCACTTCTTGAAGCTCAGCTTTCATGTCTACCCTCCCTATGCGGACGAAATAAAGCGACTCATTTTAGCGCCCCTAAAGCGCATCATCTGTTTATAAAATCTTGATCGTGAAACAAATAAGCCCCCTCGTTCAAGGACCTTGATCCGTTAAAGTCGACCCTTGGTCGGGACATTGCGGTGGAGGTGATGTTAGTTTTCATTGGTACCATCGGATTTGTCATCAGGCTTGTCATCATCTGGCGTGACGACTTCAACCGCTGCACCGATGACCTTGACCGGTACGGTGGCGACTTTAGCCGCCGTCGACACCACGGCTGTGGTTACGCCCACAACAGCACAACTTGTCAGGCCCGCAACCAGGCCTAAAACAACAACATTTCTCATATCAGCCCCCAACTCTCTCGCTCAAATTCTCTATTACACCACTTTGTATGTATTTCAACGGCACCATAGCCCCTTCAGGGCCCGGAGCACTGCCATTAAACGGCATAAAACTCCTATCTCCGGGCCT
>CBFHJX010000113.1:0-4676 GCA_965656285.1 Luminiphilus sp.
GGTTCCCTAGTAGGTAGCGTTGCTGTGCAGCACAACACGTGGACAGTCAACAGCGTTACCCACTTATGGGGCTGGACCAAAGGCATCAAGAGCTCTGCAGTGAACAACTACATTTGGCTTGCTCCTATGGGCGAAGGTAATCACCACGCCGATCATCATGACTTTCCACGGGACTATCGAAACGGATTCGGTTGGTCGGGTTGGGTACTGGACCCGACTCGCTATGCGATATTGGCGTTAAGGGGTCTGGGTTTGGTCAAAGGTCTTAATCACGCAAATCGACGTGATGAAGCTGAAATTATTTCGGCGCGGAAGCTTGCGAAGGTGGAAGAGTTAAAGCGCTTAAACAAAGACGCTGCTGCATTCTATGCCCACTTGGAATCGACGGTGATGGAGCTGCGCAAAGAATGGTTGGACGCCGTCAGCCGTTGGGAAGCACTGCGCACGGAATCAAAGCTCATGCAGCAAGCTAATGCGAGCTATGAAGAGCTTACACATGAGATTCGTCAGACCAAGGTGTTGGCGAAGGCACGCAAACAAGCCTTTTTCGCTGCAGTAGAGCGTCTCAATACCCAGACGTTTGATTTTGCGCATTAAGGTCTGTCAGCGCCGGTAATCGCACTTTTCTTGGCAATATGATCGCTTGCAAAGCAAACGCCCTGGTTTTCTGAACTGCATGGACACAGCGCCGAGGTGTGCCTTCACGATCGTTGTCGCGTTGCGTAAACTGATGACGCGCGCAAATCCCTAAAATACGAAGGAATTCCTCAAATGCATAAGGCCGTATGGCTCGTTTTGGTTAGTCTGGTTCTTGCGTTCTATGCGTTCGCTGGAATTGCGGCGCGAGACGAAATCTATTACCTGTGTGGCAATTTTAAGGAAGGCGTTTCTTATTCGAGTGTTGTGAGGCAGCTTGAGACGTCCAGTTTGTCCGATTACCTCTGGGAAGATGTGGAGACCGAGATCCGAATAGTTCACAGCAGTGCGCTTCACTTTCGCTTAGTCAAATGTACGATTCGTTTTGATGCTAACCAAGACGTGACTCGATCTGTTTATTCTTGGGGTTGGTGATTTCACGTGCTCTTCGGCTATCGAGTACGTAACCACCAGAGCGCCCGAGCAGCGCTTGCATGACATGCAAGCCTTGCACTAGGTCAGTGTGGCGCGTTAGGCCATAAACGGCGTCGCTAATTACGGTCGACCATGTCTTTTCCGAGACGCCGCCAAGTAAGTACGAAAAACAACGCACAGCCAATGTACAGAGTGGACATGATGAGCATTGCTGATTGTAAGCTTTGGGCGTAAACGGTGCCGCAGACGCTTTGTAGGTTGCTGCTCAACGCTCCAATAACCTTCGGATGGCACTGACTTCGTGTCAGCTCTTCGGCCGCCACGCCAAGCTCGGTGACCCCGGTGACAAAGAAAACATCCGAGATGGCGCCGATAAAAAGAGGGCCAAACCCGTAACCTATCAGGTTAACAACAAAAAGAAGCACGGCCGTTGCCATCGCCCGCACGCGCATGCTTACAACACCTTGGCCCACGGTGTACTGCGCAGCTAAATAGCCGTATTTCATAAAGCCACCAATGATGAGACCAATGGCGGCAAACAGGAGATTTTCTGTGGTAAAGGCAAAAATATAAAACGGTACTGATGCAGCTAAACCAATGGCGGGCACCCATGCAATGGCCCCTGGGTATTTTCGATACAGTTTTGTGGCGAGCCAGCCTGTTGCGAAGGTGCCGATTGCCGACGACAACGACACGGGAGTATTGATCCAAATCGCGGCTTCACCGGTGGTTATTTCGTGTGCTCTCACGAGAAAGATCGACTGAAACGATGAAATTCCATAACCGCAAAAGGCCGCAATAGTTGCGCCAGCAGTCATGTACCAGAACGCGGGTTTGGTCATGAGTTCACGGATTGCCTCACGCAGTTCAACTCTTTCCTTTACTTCCTTATCGCCAGGGTCTGTATAACCGCGTGGTGGCTCTTTGACCGTCAGATTGAAAATAAGCGCAATCAGCAAACCGGGGAGACCCACCACAAAAAAAGCCGTACGCCAGTCGAATGCGTCAGTCACCCAGCCGCCGATTAGATTGGCGAACATGGTGCCCAGCGTGACTCCCATGGCGTAAACCCCCAGCGCTTGAGACCGGTCGCGGGGGGCGTAATAGTCGGCGATAAGAGAATTGGCCGGCGGCGTGCACCCGGCTTCACCGATGCCAACGCCGACACGACACATGAGTAAGACCCAGAATGCGCCGATGGTGAGCGATCCGATGGTGACCTCGGTGGCAAGACCACAAAGAACAGTCATTAAGGACCAGAGTGCAATGCAGACGGTCATAATCCACACGCGGTGACCGGTATCTGCATAGCGGGCCAGAGGAATACCGACAATCGTGTACAGAAGGGCAAAACCGAAACCTGTAAGAAGCCCGAACTGGGTGTCAGAAATGCCGAGCTCTGGCACAAGTTCTGGGCCAACGACAGCGAGGAGACCTCGGTCGACGAAATTCAAAATATAAATCAGCGTTAGTGCTGAAAGGACATAGCTCCGGTAACGCTTTGTGCCAAACCCCGCGGTGTTACTCTGCGGTGCACTTTCCTCGGACGCGGAGGCTGCTGTCATGGTCGTATTTCCCAAGCTGAATTGATTATTATTGACGGCGTGGTTGGCCGTTGCTCCTCAGTTTACCGACATAGTGACCCACAGGCGAGAAGCAGCCGTCACAGGTCAGAGCGGAACCCTTCTTTAGGTAGTAATGCGTCAGCTAGCATGTCACTGTGCCGCCTTTAAATTGCAAAATTGGGGCGTAGGGCGAGTATGAAGAATCGGCTCAAGCTTGCACTTAGTGTACTGGCGGTAGCGGCTCACTCGCTGAGTTGGGGTAACTCTCAAACAATAGAGAAAGGCCCTGCTTGGGTTGATAAAGATCGCTTGTTAAGCGCTGATCCTGCTAACTGGTATTCGACTCGGCGGGGCTGGACCGGCGACCACTATTCACCGCTGAGTCAGATTAATGAAAGCAACATCGACAATCTCGGTTTTGCTTGGGAGTTTCAAACATTTACGAATCGCGGGCTTGAGGCGTCACCAGTTGTTGTCGATGGTGTCATGGACACCAGTGGGAATTGGGGCTGGGTGTCTGCAGTAGATGCCGCCGCTTGTAAAGTCTTCACCTGAAATGATTACAAGGGGGAGGGCTAGCTTTGATCGTGCACGCTGTTCCTCCTGCCATGGGGTCAGTGGTCGACCAGGTTTACTTCCAGACATGTTGCTGATGAGTCCAGAGACACACGAGATTTTCAAGGAAATCGTAATCGAAGGGCTTTACCGTGCCAAAGGCATGGATAGCTTTGCTGACGTGCTTTCCACTGACGATGTGCAGGACATACAGGCGTTTATAGTGAGCGAAGCCACCCGACTTCGTCATCAGCTTGATCAATAGCCGCTGGGGTGACGGAGTCCACCGTTGCGTCGAGGACAATAAGGCCAGACGAGCATAAGAAACCAATCCGGTATTTTTCTAATCCTGATGCCCTAATTCGGCGCAATGTGAAAGCCGCACCAAAACGATCTTCACTCTACTGAGGTCTGCGATTTGGCCCTCGCTTTTTGTTTGAGCTCTGGCGTCTGTTGGCCGGATTACCGCCCGGTGAACGTTGATCGGGTTGGCGCGCAGACGGTTGGGAGGAGGATCTTTCCCCTTGCGGTTTTTTGGGCTTTTTAGGTTTTGCGGGCGGACGAAGTTTTGACTCGGGTAAAGGCGTCTTTGGCTCATACCCCTCAACCAGGCTTCGTGGGAGCAATTTTTGAGTCAAACGCTCGATGTCTTGTAGGAGGTGAATTTCATCGGCGCTGACCAGTGAGATTGCCTGTCCTGTCGCGCCCGCGCGGCCGGTGCGTCCAATACGGTGGACGTAGTCTTGTGCGACTTCAGGTAGATCAACATTGACGACTTGCGGGAGCTGTTCAATGTCTAAACCACGCGCGGCGATGTCAGTGGCGACTAATACGCGGACGTTACCCGATTTGAAGTTAGCAAGTGCTCGGGTACGAGCACCTTGGCTTTTGTTGCCGTGAATGGCGGCCGCTTGGATATTGTTCTTGTCCAAAAACTCCGCGATTCTATTAGCACCGTGCTTGGTTCTACTGAACACCAAGACTTGCTCCCAGTTGTGCGTCTTTATCAGTTCAGCTAACAAACGACGTTTCTGATCCTTGTCGACCGGATGCACCCACTGCGTCACGCTGACGGCCGCGCTGTTGCGCGGCGTGACAGAAATCTCGACCGGGTCATTAACAATTGTCTTCGCCAGCTGGCGAATGTCATCGGAAAAAGTGGCCGAAAACATCAAGTTTTGTCGCTGTTTGGGGAGGGTTTTTAATATTCTACGAATGTCATGGATAAACCCCATGTCTAGCATTCGATCCGCTTCATCTAAAATGAGGACTTCAAGCTGATCAAAGGCGATCGCGTTTTGCTGGTGCAAGTCTAATAACCGACCCGGAGTGGCAATAAGCACATCTGCGCCTTTACGGAGCTTCATCATCTGAGGGTTGATTTTAACGCCGCCAAAGACCACCGCCGAGCGCAAGTTGAGGTATTTCCCGTAAGCCTCTACGTTTTCTGCGATTTGTGCGGCCAGTTCTCGAGTGGGCGTAAGC
>CBFHJX010000114.1:0-4624 GCA_965656285.1 Luminiphilus sp.
ACACCCGATGACGCTTCTGCGCATGGCGTACGGTCTTAATTAAACAAGGAGATTATTAATGCCACACCTGACACGCGGCGATCTATGGTCGCTGGAGAAATATTCTGAGCAACGTGACTCATTTCGCACGGAGGTTCTAGCGCATAAGCGAAATCGTCAATTATCGCTCGGTGAGAATGCGCGCATTTATTTTGAGGATACCCTCACGATCCGTTATCAGATCCAAGAAATGCTCCGCATTGAAAAGGTATTCGATGTCGCGGGTATCGAAGAAGAGCTTGCGGCTTATAACCCGCTCATTCCAGACGGTACGAACTGGAAAGCGACCTTCATGATCGAGTTTGGCGATCCCGAAGTGCGCGCCCAGCGGCTGCGAGAAATGCGCGGAATTGAAAACTGCATTAATTTGGAAATCGAGGGTCATGGCGTCGTTCAGGTCATTGCCGATGAGGACCTAGAGCGCGAGACAGAGGAGAAAACCTCGGCCGTTCACTTTATGCGGTTTGAGCTCAACAGCGAGCAAATTGCCGCGCTCAAAGACGGTGCGCCACTGTTTGCGAGCGTTGAACACGCAGCGTATCCCGTTGCACGTTTTGAAGTGTCTCAGGTCACACGAGACGCGCTGACCAAAGATCTGTCTCTCGTCGCACACTAAAATACGGCATTAGGGGCCGGTACTCGGCCCCGAAACTCGCATTCAATAACGCCTCACAGGCTCAAACGCGCGGTCTGCGCGAAACGGCGCCAGCACTGGCGCTCGTTCCCCTGTAAACATTTCTTCGGCGACCAACTCGCCCACAATCGCAGCCAGCGACACACCGCTGTGCATCACGGCAACATACGCATTCGGATCGACCGGACTGGGACCAATGACGGGGTGCCCGTCCAGAGGTAGTGGCCGCCAACCAATGATGACCTCCTCGACTGCAACCTCAGGAAGGTCGGTCAAGTACTCTCTCGCCAGTGTAATGAGTCGCTGTGCGTGCTGGCTTGCGGTGACCGTGTTTGGAAAGCGAGTGGGACGAGCGGTCAACCGCACTTTATGTGCTGCATTTTCAGGTGCGCCCTCTTGCTCGCCTAAGACGAGACGTCCGTCCAGTCGCTGGTGAATGTGAATTCCCGGTGCGACCAGTATGTGGCTCAGTACTGGGGGGACAGGCTGTGTGACAACGATGACGCCTGGGGTTGAGCGTTGAGGCAAGTCAAATCCGGCGAATGCGCGTATCGCGCTCGGGTCCGCCCCTGTCGCGAGAACATAACGATCGACCGCAATGTCGCCGCAGGAAGTGCCCAAGACTTTTTGCCTTTGATCTGAGGACGTCTCATTAACCCGCAGCACCTCGCAGTGCTCGATCACACGAGCGCCGTAAATTTTTGCCGCATCGACGAGCAGTTGTGAGACTAAAACGGGGTCGAGCGCCCCGTCTCGCGGCGATAAGGCCACGCGCCCTGCCCCCCCAAAGGCAACCCCAGGCTCGCGTGCCGACGCCTCCAGCTCGGTCAATATTTTCGCGGGCTCGCCCCAAGCTTGTTGCTCCTGGACATCGCGCGCCAATCGATCTTGGCGTTCAGGTGCCGCGAACCACTCCAGTGAGCCACCCCATTTAATCGGTAAGCTAAGTGCTCGTTGCAGTCGACGCCAAGCGTCCACACCCATTTGATTGAGGGCATGATAAGACTCCGGCTGCTTCGCCCAAGACGCATTAATCCAAGCGAAAGTGCCATGGCTTGACGCACTGGCAACGGCGTTTCTATCTAATACAGTGACATCAAGCCCCCGTTTCGCCAGATGGTACGCAATCGAACTACCCACAATACCGGCACCCACCACCGCGATACGAGCCTTTGGGCGCATCGCCTCAAGTGCCCACACCTGACTGGCCATCGGTAAGAGTGATGCCGAAGCGAGCCATCTATTAAATTGACGACGCTGTATCTGTTTTAAATCGTTCATTTTACCCTCCTCTAAAGCCCGAACCGCCGAGGTGCACTCCTTAAATTTCGCCTCGCTTAAAACAGCAGACGCCTCTTGAGCACTTCTTTTCCTTAATGGGTGTTATAACTTGGACAGGACATTAAGGAGAAGCCCCCGCATGTAGAAGTTAACATCGCGGTTGCGCTACTCTAGGCGCCCTTTTTAAGCAGTCGGTTAACCATGACACTTGTCGTTTTCGATATGGATGGAACGCTCTTGGACGCTCAGTCCACGATATCGCCGTTTACCAGTGAAACGCTGGCGCTTCTGCGCAAAAACAATATCGCCTATACAATCGCAACCGGTCGAACTCTTCAAGCCGCGTTGTCGCCCCTGACAAATGACGTGTTCAATCGCTCCATGGTCTTAAAAAATGGCGCTGTTATTTGGGAGCCCACCTCTCAGCATTACAGTCATCATCACCTCCTTACGCCGAACGAAGTCCTCGAGGTGTTAGGTGCATTCACAATGCAGGACTTAACACCTTTTGTCTTTTCACTGGAGTCCGGAGAGCATCACGCGGTTTATCACGCGGCTTTAAAAGATGATTTTGAAAAGAAACTGGCAAACCTCTTTGAAAGCGAACGTCAGCTGCCTCTGCAGCCCCTGAGTGCGCTGCCTGAAGACGCGCACGTCATCAACATATCGGCAATGGGACCGCTCGAACAGATCGAACCGGTAATCGACTTTGTCGCGCACCAGCCCCACCTTGTGGCGTATTCAGGTGTGGCCATAAAGGCACAAGGCCTCGCGTGGCTGGATGTTCACCACAGCGAAGGCTCCAAAGCCAATGGCGTAAGACACGTGGCTGAACGTCAGGGCTATGAGGAAGTGATCGCCTTCGGTGACGGTGACAATGACATTAGTCTTTTCGAATTTGCCACAGAGTGCTACGCCGTAGACAACGCAGATCAAGAACTCAAAGACATCGCGACCGAAGTCATCGGACATCACGATGAGGATGGCGTCGCGCTATTTTTGCGAGACCGGTTCAACCTTTAAAGGAATCGCAACCATGATCGCAGTCAAGTCCAGCGGATTCATAGTGAGTCTGTTCATTCTGATCAGCTTAGTGGGGCTTTTTGGTGCGGTTATGCCATGGCTTGGTCTGAAATCCGGCTCTGAACCGGTGACTAACCCACCGATTGACGCCATCGCTTACGAGGAAGTGAGCTTTACCAGTGACGGCTTGACCCTCAATGGTTGGTGGCTCGAGGCCGAGAACCCGCGAGCAACGCTGTTGTTTGTGCACGGCGCCGGGTCAAGTCGCGTGTCGCCTTTCTTTAACACCCTCGGCTTTTATGTGCAGTTGCAGAAGGCCGGTATTTCGGTTCTTACTTTCGACCAGCGCAATCATGGAAACTCCGACTACACGGACGGCTACCTCAGAATGGGTGCCACCGAGCATCGGGACCTCTTATCGGCTCGTGAGTGGGTGGCGCAACGGACTGAAAATAAAGTGCCCACCATTATCTGTGGATTGTCGATGGGGGGCGCAACCTCTATCTATGCCCTGGCCAATGGAATGCTGGCGGATGGGTTATTACTGTTCGACCCCATGCTGAATACCCGTGATGCGTTAGAACGTGGGGGCTGGGTTGGCTATGGACTCCCTCCCGTATTTTTTAGACCCATGGCATACTTAGCGCCGTTATTTTGGAGTCTGCCTTACGGCAAAGTCGATGCCCTCAACGTGGCAAAAGGTCTGCGCCTCCCGATATCCATCGTCCAAAACAGAGAAGACCCGATTACGCGCGCACAGTGGAGCCAGCGTCTCGCTGAGACATCCGATTGGACGTCGATCGAATTCGTACCCAAGACGGCTCCCAATCACAATTGCCTCGCGGATAAAGGGCGCTGGGGCACCCACGCGTCGTCGTTTCACTGCCACCCAAACTGGACAATGAACCAAGTGGAGCACCTACTGCGACGCGTCACCAAACCCACCGCATGAACCGACGTTTATTGGACACGGGCTCGACGCACTGGCGAGCGACTAATCCAATAAGACCAAACTTCCCTATACTTCTTACATTAATCGCTAGGATCGCACTATGAAATATGCCGTATCGGCCCTCATCACGGGTCTATCACTGTCATCGGGTGCGCTTGCGTGTCCAGACTTCCTCAATACTGAGATGCGCAAGCTCAGCTCCAAAGAAACCATCAACTTTTGTGAGAGCTATGCGGGCAAGCCCATGCTGATCGTCAATACGGCGAGCAATTGTGGTTACACACCTCAGTTCACAGGCCTTGAAGAACTGCACCAAGAGTACAAAGACCAGGGACTCGTCGTGGTTGGTTTCTCTTCCGATGATTTCTTTCAGGAAGAAAATGACGAGCAAGACGCGGCAACAGTGTGCTTTGAAAAGTACGACGTCTCCTTTCCTGTCATGGCAACCAGCTCGGTTCGCGGTCGTAAGGCCAATCCTGTCTTTAAGGGACTTGGCGACGCTCAGGGCTACCCCAGCTGGAATTTCAACAAATACGTTGTGTCCGGTGACGGCGAAGTCCTCGCGCACTTTAAATCAAGCGTCGGACCAGACAGCGCCGAGCTTCGTGATCTCATTGCTGAAGTGACATCAGACAGCGAATAATCACGCCTTGTGCGAAAATTGAAGGAGGCGCAGCCGTGCGCATGTTGCAAGC
>CBFHJX010000115.1:0-4612 GCA_965656285.1 Luminiphilus sp.
TAGTTTTCGCCGCGAGAAGTACATACCACTGGGCGGTCCCGATGGCGGTGACGGCGGTGACGGCGGCAGTGTTGTTTTAGAGGGAAGCGCGTCGCTCAACACCATGGTGGATTATCGGTTTACCCGTAAGTTCCGAGCACAAAACGGGGAGTCGGGGCGTGGCCGAAACTGCACGGGTGCGGCCGGAGAGGACATTGTACTCCCGGTGCCCTTGGGGACCACGATAATTGACGAGGAGACCGATGAGATTTTGGGTGATATTCAAGCCGCAGGCGACCGATTGGTGGTCGCCCAGGGTGGTTTTCATGGCATTGGAAATACGCGTTACAAGTCAAGTATCAACCGTGCGCCCCGGCAGTTTTCCGAGGGAACGGTGGGCGAGTCTCGCAACCTAAAGCTGGAATTGAAGGTGCTGGCCGATGTGGGCTTGCTGGGGCTGCCTAACGCGGGGAAGTCAACGCTTATTCGTGCCGTGTCGGCCGCAAAGCCAAAAGTGGCTGACTACCCATTTACGACGTTAGTGCCTAATTTAGGTGTGGTCAAAGTCGATGCCCATCGCTCCTTTGTTGTGGCTGATATTCCGGGTCTGATCGAGGGGGCTTCTGATGGTGCGGGTCTTGGTATCCGATTTTTAAAGCACTTGACTCGAAATCGCGTTCTTTTGCATCTGGTCGACGTGGCGCCGTTTGATGAGAGCGACCCTGCGCAGGAAGCCTTGTCCATTGTGAGCGAGCTTGTGCGCTTTAGCCATACTTTGGCGAGGCGCCCGCGTTGGTTGGTCCTCAATAAAATTGACCTCATTGATGAAGAAACGTTGAAGCAGCGGCGTCAGGCCATTGTCGAGGCGCTCGATTGGGAGGGACCGGTTTACGAAGTGGCGGCGATCAGTGGGCGCGAAACTGTGCGCTTGAGTGGCGATTTAATGACGGCGATTGAGTTTCTCAATCAACAGGAAGCGGAGGACGAGGAGGTCAAACTCCGAGAGCAAGACGTCCAAATGCAAATGCAGAGCGAGGCGCGCGAGCGTATCGAGTCGTTGCGATTAGAGCGACAAGCTGCGCGTCTTGGTCAACTCAGCGATGTAGAAGACGAGGACGATGACAGCATCGATGACACTGATGTTGAAGTTGAATACCGAAGTTGAATAGTAATGCCCGCCAATCGTTGACGGATGCGCGTCGGTGGGTCATTAAAATTGGCAGCGCAGTACTCACGGACAACGGGGAGGGTCTAAATAGGGCCTCTATAGAGCGTCTTGCGCAGAGTGTTATTGCCTTGAGAGAGGACGGCGCAGAAGTCATCATCGTATCCAGTGGTGCCGTCGCTGCCGGGCTTGCACGACTTAACATGACGATGCGACCGAGTGCACTGGACCAGCTTCAAGCGGCAGCCGCTGTGGGGCAGTCGTCCTTGGTTCAGGCCTATGAAGCGGCGTTTGCACCCTCTGGATATCTGTGCGCGCAGATTCTACTCAGCCATGACGACGTTCGCTCGCGCGAACGGTACCTCAATGCGCGGGCGACGCTGCAGACGCTGCTCTCCCAGGGGGTCATTCCAATCGTAAACGAGAACGACACCGTGGTCACCGACGAAATTCGATTTGGTGACAACGACACGTTGGCCGCATTGGTTGCCAACCTCATTGATGCAGACCTGTTGGTCATGCTCACGGATCAAGCGGGACTGTTCAATACGGACCCCAGAGCCACACGGGACGCGCAGCTGATTACTGAGGCTGATGCCCACGACACGACACTGGACAAGATGGTCTCAGAGGGAACAGCCCTCGGCCGCGGTGGCATGATCAGTAAGCTTCGCGCCGCGCGGTTGGCGGCTCGGTCGGGGACGTTGGCCATTATCGCGGATGGCAGAGAGCCCGAAACCGTGGGGGCGCTCAAGAGAGGCGCGTCGGTAGGGACTTTATTAACCACCGATAAGCAACCTCAACCTGCTCGTAAACAGTGGTTGGCGTCGTTGCTTTACCCTAAGGGTGCGGTGACGTTAGACGACGGCGCAGTGCGAGGTATTTGTGACCTAGGACGCTCCCTGTTGCCTGTGGGTGTTGTTGATGTGAGTGGTGACTTTGTCCGAGGAGACTTGGTTCGTTGCCTCGACGCCGGGGGGCAAGAGATCGCACGCGGTTTATGCAATTACAGCGCTGTTGATGCACGACAATTGCGCGGACATACTTCAACTGAGATCGAGTCTATACTGGGTTTTGGAGGTGATGAAGAGTTGATTCACCGAGACAACCTCATCACTACGCGATAGCTGGAACAAACAATGATGACATTGATCACGTACAGCCTCGCGCTATTTTTAGCCTCTTGGATGGGTGGTTGGCTGCCTCGGCGTTATCAGTTATCTCACGTACAGACCCAGCTGGTGATGAGTCTTGTCGCAGGACTGATGCTGGGTGTTGCGGGTCTTCACCTTATTCCGCACAGTGTTGAGCTTGGACAGTCGATCGATCAGACCATGTATTTTGTATTGGGTGGCCTCGTTTTTATGTTGTTACTCCTGAGGCTCTTTCACTTTCATCAGCACGATATTATTGATAACGACACGGCCTGCCTAGAAGCAAACGCCCACGATCACGCACACGCTCATGATCACGCGCACCCCCCTCGCGACGTGGGATGGCTTGGTTTGTTTTTGGGCCTGAGCATTCACACCCTCTTGGACGGCGTCGCGCTGGGTGCGATTCTCAAAGTTGAAGTGACGTCGCTTGTCTTGCCTGGATTTGCAGTCTTCGTTGCAATCTTACTGCACAAACCGCTCGATTCTTTGTCGATCGAGACGATGATGCGTCTGGATGGCTGGAGTGAGAGACATCGCGCGATCACCAACGCGATTTTTGCCACACTGTGTCCCATTGCTGCAATTGCATTTTACCTGGGCTTTAACGGACCGATTGCTAATGTGCTACCCGCGGCGTTGGCTTTTTCTGCAGGCGCGTTTATGTGCATCGCGCTGGCCGATATTTTACCCGAGGTCCAGTTCCACAGTCACGATCGCGTCAAGTTGACAGTAAGCTTTGCGCTGGGGCTCGCCATTGCGTTAGCGCTGGGGCTACTTGAGCCGCACTACCACCAATAGTGGGGACAGTTAGTTTCCGCCTAACCGAATGGCCTCACGCTTGGCGGTGGCTGCATCGTATTTTGGCGCTGTCCAACCTTCCAGCTGCTCGGTGACGAGCGTTGTAATTACGTCTATGTGGTCTGTTGTGGCATTTAAGCAGGCGATGTATTCATAGCGCTCGCCACCGGCCTCTAAGAAATAGTCACGGTTTTCCATGCCAATCTCTTCAATGGTCTCAAGACAATCTGCTGAGAACCCGGGGCAGATAATTTGCAGTGACTTTACACCTTGGTCTGGAAGATTTTGCAGCGTCTCATCGGTATAGGGTTTTAGCCACTCGTCTCGACCAAAACGGGACTGGAACGTAGACAGGTAGTCGTTCTCACCAAGTTCCAGTTCAGCCGCAACCAAGCGCGATGTTTTTAGGCATTGGCAGTGGTACGGGTCGCCCTCGAGCAAATAACGCTTTGGCATGCCGTGGTAAGACAATATGAGCTTATCGGCACGACCGTGCGTGCCCCAGTGTCGCTGAACACTCTGCGCGATCGCTTTTATATACGCCGGATGGTCGTGATACGAACTGACGAACCGAAGGTCAGGGACCCAGCGCTGACCCTGTAACTCAGTCGATAAAGCATCGAACGTCGAGGCGGTCGTTGGCCCTCCAAACTGGGGATAGAGTGGCAGTACCACCAATTGCTGAACGCCCTCTCCAAGGAGTGCTTGAACTTGCGACTCGATCGACGGTTGACCGTATCGCATCGCGCCTTTGACTATGACGTGCTCGCCTAGGCGGGCCGTGAGCGTGTCATGCACCCCTGCGACTTGATCTTCTAGGTGGTAAAGCAGTGGCGAACCACGCTCAGTCCAGACTTCTGCGTAGGCCTCAGCCGATTTTTTGGGGCGCGTGGTCAAAATAAACGCGTGAAGGATCATCCACCAAAGTAGGCGCGGTACTTCGACGACCCGCGGGTCCCAAAGGAACTGCTTGAGATAGGGGCGAAGCGCCTTCGCCGTCGGCGCCTCGGGTGTTCCGAGGTTCGTCAGCAGTACGCCTATTTTGGGTTTCGTTCCGTGGTCGTAGTTCGACGCACCAATAAATCTCATACTGGGTCCTGTGGTGAAGCACTGAGTGATAACAGTCAGTGTATTTTGCTATAAACACTACGCACACTCTGTATCGCCGGATGCCATTCTAACGCGGAATTCGATTTGACTCGCCCCCTGTCGCCGCCTATAACTTCCGGGACAAAAAAATAGTTCTGGGAAGCACAATGAGCCTCACATTCGACTCTGCACGAATACCTAATCCTCATTTGACCGAGGATCACTTAGCGTGGCGGGACGCGCTCAGACGTTTTATTGATAAAGAGGTGATGCCATATGCCGACGAGTGGGACGAGGCGGGCCACATTCCTATCGAGCTTTGGCCTAAGGCGGCTGAGGTGGGTCTCTTGGGTGCGGGTTACCCGGAGCAATACGGCGGTATGGAGACCGACAGCTGGCACAACTGGATTATTAATGAAGAGCT
>CBFHJX010000116.1:0-4574 GCA_965656285.1 Luminiphilus sp.
TCTGCATTGCTCTCTGATGCGGAGACAGCCTCCGACCCTAATAAATTTCGAAGCCTTTCTCAGGAATATTCGCAGCTCGACGAGGTCGTCAAGGTTTATGAGAGCTATCGGCGCGCACAAGACGATCTAGCAGAGGCGCAAGTCATGCTGCAAGACGCTGATGTTGAACTTCGAGAGATGGCCGATGAGGAAATTGCGCTGGCTGAGCAGCATATGGTGGCGTCTGAAGCTGAGCTTCAGGTGCTAATGTTGCCCAAAGACCCGAAAGATTCGAGTAACGTATTTTTGGAGATTCGAGCCGGCACAGGGGGCGACGAGGCAGCTATTTTTTCAGGTGACCTGTTCCGGATGTACTCACGCTACGCGGAGAGCAAACGGTGGTCCATTGAAGTTGTCTCAGAGCGGGCGAGCGATCATGGCGGTTATAAAGAATTAATTGCCCGTGTGGTGGGTGATTCTGTCTACGCTCACTTAAAATTTGAGTCGGGTGCACATCGTGTTCAGCGGGTTCCTGAAACGGAGTCACAGGGACGAATCCATACGTCTGCCTGCACCGTTGCCGTCATGGCGGAGCCCGATGAAGTTGAGGAGGTCGCGATTCGTAAGGAGGACCTCCGCGTTGATACCTATCGCTCCTCAGGGGCCGGAGGGCAGCACGTCAACACCACGGACTCCGCTGTCCGCTTGACACACATTCCAACCGGCATTGTCGTGGAGTGCCAAGATGAGCGCTCACAACACAAGAATCGCGCTCGGGCGATGTCGCTTTTACAAGCTAAACTCGCGTCGGCCTCTGAGCAACAGTTGGCGGCAGAGCAAGCCGAAGAGCGGCGTAATTTGGTGGGGACCGGTGATCGATCTGACCGCATCCGGACGTACAATTACCCGCAAGGCCGGGTGACAGACCACCGAATTAACCTCACCTTGTACAAATTAGACGAGGTGGTGGAAGGCAGTCTCGATTCGGTCATACAGCCGCTCAGACAGGAGCATCAGGCGGATCTACTGGCCGCGCTAGGTGACGAGTGAAAGTCAGCGACGCGTTAAACGCATTTAATATTGCTAAGCGCGATGCTGAAACCTTATTGCTGCACTGTTTGGGTCGCACTAATCGGGCCTGGCTCTTCGCGCATGACACGGATGATCTTGCTGTCGAAGACCTCAAGCAGTACTCCGCGCTCTGTCGAGAGCGCGAGCAGGGCGTTCCATTGGCCTACGTGTTGGGTTATCGAGAATTTTGGTCGCTTGAACTTGCGGTAACGCCCGACGTACTTATTCCGCGGCCCGAAACTGAACACTTAGTCGAGTGGGCCATTGAGCGAGTCGAGGCGTTTGCAGCGCCTTCATTGCTTGATTTGGGGACCGGGAGTGGCGCAATCGCGTTGGCGTGCAAGGCGGCTAAACCAAAATTGCAGGTGACGGCGTGTGATGTCAGTGAGCCGGCACTTGCCGTTGCGGAAAAAAACGCCAGAAATCTCGATTTACCGATTGAATTGACCGTCTCGAATTGGTTCTCCGCCTTTGGCGAACGATCATGGTCAATCATTGTGGCGAATCCGCCTTATGTGGCGCATAAAGATGAGCATCTGTTGCAAGGCGATGTACGTTTTGAACCAACGATCGCATTAACTGATGGGAGCGATGGGCTCAGTGATATTCGACGTATTATCACTCAGGCACCACAGCACCTGACTAAAGGCGGCTGGCTTTTGATTGAGCACGGCTATGATCAGGCGAGTGATGTTTATAAGATTTTCCGGGCCCACGGGTTTACAGACGTGAGCCTGCGGCATGATTTGGCAGGAAGGCCAAGAGTGACCGGGGGGTGCTTGCGATGATCAGTGACGAGGTTCTAGAGCGTTATTCGCGGCAGATCTTATTGCCTGAGGTTGACCTTGCGGGACAGGATCGTCTGAGTCGTGCGCGTGTCGTTATCGTGGGCTGCGGTGGTTTGGGGTCGATGGTGGGGCTGTTTTTGGCTGGGGCAGGCGTTGGTCACCTTCGGCTCGTTGATCATGACAGACTTGAGATGAGTAACCTTCACCGCCAGCTCGCCTTCCGAGAGCGAGACATTGGCGCGTATAAAGCCACAGCGCTACAGGCACAGCTCGCCGCACTCAACAGTGACGTGCAGATTGAATCCGTGACTCAACGTTTTGGCGAAAATGGTGCAAACGACAGATCAGTGCTTGCCGATATCGATCTTGTTATTGATGCCACCGATAATTTGGAGTCCCGTCACGCGATCGAGAGATACACGCGGGAACTCGACATACCTTGGATTATGGGCGCGGCCTCCCGTCTGCACGGTCAAGTGATTGCATTTAGTGGCTCGCGCAGTGAGGGCTGTTATCGCTGTATCGCGCCTGCTGATGACGACAGACCTGGATTTGATTGTCGGAACGAAGGTGTTTTGGCCTCTGTGGTCGGCGTCATTGCCGCCTGGCAGGCGCAGGACGCCCTCATCTACCTTGCGGGACAGCACCAACCGCTCTGGGGTCTTCTGAGAGTTTATGACGCGCTAGAGCAACACATTGAGCGACTCTACGTTGCCGCCCCCGGCGGTTGTGGCCACGACTAGTCGGCGTAAAGATCTCTCGGTATCGGCTGCTTGAGCAGTAAGACTAAGCGAACGGCGATCATGACTGATGCGACAGTGACGCCGACGATGATACCGACCCAGAACCCTGCCGCGCCGTCAAACACGTTATCCGCTTTCACAATGCCAAGGTAGTAACCCAGCGGTAAAGCAATGAGCCAGTAAGCAACCATGCTCGCGATGAATGGGAAACGCGTCTTTTTGTAGGCGCGCATCGAAAATGATCCCACGATCTGAACGGCATCGATAATCACAAACAGTGCGGCAAGACTCAGAAGTCGGGCAGCAAGCAATGTGATGTCAGGGGACTCAGAATAAATGCTGACGATCGTAAGCGGCAGTGTCAGAAGTACCGCCATGGTCGTGAGACTGATGATGCCTGAGCATAATATACCGGCCTTGAGCGCCATAAAAACGCCTTGCTGGTTTTGAGCGCCCAAGGCGTGGCCCATTCGAGTCGCCATTGCCGACCCGATGGCCAGCATCGGAATGTAGAACATATCCCACACGTTAAAGGCGATTTGGTGGGCGCCAATCGCGGTGTCTCCCAAAGACGACACCAAGAGTGCGATACCAGCAAAAACCGCAGTCTCCAGAAACATGGTGGCCCCCACCGGCCACCCCAATACTAAAATCTCTTTAATCGCCTTTGCGTTGGGTGCAACGGGTGACCAGGGGGGCATGTATTGTTTCAGCGATTTCTTCTGGAGTACGTACACCGTGATCACGATTGCCGAGAGCCACATTGATATTGCGGTTGCGATTCCGCAGCCCTGCGCTCCCATGGCGGGAATATCACCAAAGCCAAAAATAAACATATAGTTGAGTGGAATATTGGTGATGAAGCCGACAACAGCAGCGACCGCAAATGGTGACGTGATGCCGACCCCTTGGCAGTGGTAGCGCAGCGCCATGAAGATACCCAAGGCAGGAAACCCGAATGCGACCATCTTGATGTACTCGCTGGATTTTTCCGCTGTTTGCCCGTCTATACCAAGCCAACCAAGCCCGAGGTGACTGAAATAGCACAGCGGGGCAACGATCAAACTTAGGAAAACGGACACCCACAGCGCCTGTGGAAGGTGGTCGCGAATTCGGTGTATTCGTCCTGCGCCGAAGTCCTGCGCGATGATCGCAGAGCTGGCAAACATGACCCCCAGCACAACAAGGTAAAGCGGCAACCAAATGTTGAAGCCGATGGCAATTGCCGCGAGATCTTTGTCGCCGAAACGTGCCGCCATAATCGTATCGACAACACCTGTTCCCATTTGTGCGCTTTGGGCGACCAGCAATGGCCAACCAATACGCCAAAAATGTGTCAACTCTGATCTGAGCGAAGTGGATGTTTCGGACATGGAGCCCCCAAATTCAAGGGCGCACTGTACCACGTAACGCGAATAACTCAGGTGCGCTTTGGGCATTGTGCTATGCTCGGCGCCCTGCTACGTAAGGACGTAAAAACCGGTGACCGATCAAGTTGTCCAAACCGCCGAAAATCAGGCGCCAAACTCCGAAGATGTGTCGTTCGATTCGCTCAATCTTGATGCGACGCTCATGCGCGGAATCAATGCTCTTGGCTTTGAACGGTGCTCGCCCATTCAGGCCAGAATTTTGCCCTACACACTAGAGGGACACGATGCGATTGGCAAAGCACAAACTGGAACAGGTAAGACCGCGGCGTTTTTGATCACGCTGTTCAATGACATGTTGAACAACCCGGTTGAGGGAGAACGCTATTTAGCGGAACCCAGAGCAGTGATTTTAGCGCCCACTCGCGAGTTGGTGATGCAGATCGGTGAGGATGCGCGAGAACTTGGAAAGTTTACGGGGCTGAGTACGGTCACACTTATTGGCGGGGCTGACTACGCGAAGCAGTTGCAAAAGGTTAATCAGCGCGTCACAGATATTGTTGTTGCGACCCCTGGGCGACTGATCGATTTTCTTCAACGGCGCGATATGTTTTTAGATCGCGTGG
>CBFHJX010000117.1:0-4537 GCA_965656285.1 Luminiphilus sp.
TGCTGCATTGGTTAGGATAATCGGATACGCCATGAGATTCATGGCGGGATTGTAAGCGACACAAGTGAGTGTCCCGGCACCGACCAGAAGCATGATCGTAAACGTGTGCCAACTCACCAGACTTAAGGTCTTGGCTAGCGGTTCGAGGTCACTGCCGTTTATGTTGCCCATATACAAGCGGTGACCCGCAACGCCGTGGAACAAAGCACCCACCAGCGACAGCAACGCGCCGCCGATTAGCAGCCCAAACTCCATACAACCTCCCCACTCGTTTTATGACAAAGAAATAGACAGTCACTTGCATTATTAAAGTAACTTCTGTACCAATGCAAGCCCTTACCGATTGGTTGTAGCTTTGTGGACGATCGAACCCAGTACTTACTGACCTCACGCCCCCTTCCGTTGCTGGCGAGGTTGTCTGCACCCAACAGCATTGCCTTCTTCATTCAGGCGAGTGTCAGCATGACCGAGGTCTGGTTTGTAGGGCAGCTGGGCAGCAGTTCTCTGGCGGCTATGGCCTTAGTATTCCCGCTGTTAATGCTGACCCAGACCCTGTCGGCCGGAGCCATGGGCGGGGCTGTGGCCTCAGCCAGTGCACGCGCGCTCGGTGCTGGTGATCGGCAACGTGCAGAGCAACTGATCTGGCACGCCTTGGCGCTGGCTGTCTTGGGTGCGCTCTTACTCTTTACGTTGTTCTGGGCTTTTGGCGAGCCTTTTTTGCGCTTTTTAGGCGGCCACAGTGACACACTCACTGAGGCGCTGCGTTACTGCCTGGTGTTATTTTCAGGCGGCGTATTTTTATGGTTCATGGGCGTGGTCAGTGCGATATACCGCGGCATGGGCGACATGAAGTTCCCAGCGCTGATCATGGCCGCTAGCGCGCTCGTTCAGGTACCCCTGTCAGCAGCCCTAGTGCTCGGCGCCTTTGGCGCTCCGCAACTGGGCATTGTCGGTGCCGCAGTCTCTGCCGTCCTCACGGCGCTTCTCCTCAGCGGCATCATGATTTTGAGGCTCATCATTGGTAATACAGCCATCAAAATTCGACAAAGCCGCTTTGACTTTGAACAGCGACACTTCAGAGAGATCCTCAAAGTCGCACTGCCAGCGTCGCTGTCGCCCATACTCACAGTGACCAGCATCCTCTGCCTGACGGCTATTGTTGGGCGTTTTGGCGAGGAGGCTCTGGCGGGTTACGGCATAGGCTCGCGAATTGAGTTCCTTCTAATTCCTTTAGTCTTTGGTATTGGCGCGTCCATGACCTCGTTAGTGGGCATGAGCGTGGGTGCGGGTAACCTCAAGAGAGCAGAACAAATTGGCTGGGTCGGAAGCGTGGGTTCCGCGCTCCTTGCCGGGATTATTGGCATAAGTTTGGCCCTGTTCCCCGATTTTTGGATACCGCTGTTTAGCCAAGATCCAATGGTTCAGGGGGCAGCTAAACAGTACATACAAATCGTCGGGCCTTGCTTTGCTTTTCAGGGCTTAGGCCTGTCTTTGTATTTCGCCTCTCAAGGCGCTGGAGCCATGTTCTGGCCCGTTGTATCGCTGGTGCTCAGACTCATTGTCGCGGTCGGCGGTGCGATGCTGCTAATGAACGCGACCGATTGGGGCTTGGCGGGTGTATTTTATGCGGCAGCATTCGGCATGGCCATCTACGGCATTATTATGGTGAGCGCCCTGAAGTTGGGGGCCTTTCGACGAGGCCAGAGTGCATCATGACGTCTGAATCTAAGACGCCCATTATCGAGCACCGATCACCCTGTCCAATTTCGCGGTCGTTAGACCTTATGGGAGATCGATGGACCTTGCTGATTATGCGAGACGCGCTGTTCTTAAACGGTCGTACCTTTGCCGACTTTTGTTCGAGCCGCGAGCATATTCCTACCAATCTCTTAAGCGATCGACTGCGCAAATTAGTCGGGTTGGGGCTCCTAGCCAAGGAGCCCTATCAAACCCGGCCCACCCGTTATGAGTACATACCCACTGAGCTCGGCAAGGCCTTAAAGCCCGTTCTGCGCGCGCTGAAATCGTTTGGTGAAGAGCACCTTGATGGGCGTCAAGGTGCGCAAAGTCAGACCGGTGATTAAGGGTGGGAAATTGAGAGTCTCAACGTAGTTTCACCAGGCGACCTTGACTGCGACGTAGGTGCCTGAAAGACGTGCGTTGGACGCTCTGAAACGTACAATAAACGAGCGCAAAAAGGCTTTTGACGCTGGGTCTTTTTTTTTTGTGTATTGGGTGCCCGCGCACCAACCACCTTATGCGCATCCTGCTGGGACCAACAGACACGCCTTGCAGTCGCTGATCCTATATACTTTCGTTACGCATTTATTGGCCCGGCTGTAGAACCGATGCTTAAGATCCTCATTATCGCACTCATGTTATCCGTCTCACTGATAAGCTGCGCGCACCAGTCCGTCGATTTAATGCCCGGCACCTTGTCTGAAAAAACAAGAGCCGTGGTCGGTGACGGCGGTGTCTCAGAGTTCTACACCCACCGCGGGACTTTGCCTCAGAATGTGGGCCTACTCCTGAAACAAGAGCCGTTAAGCCCGCATCAGTCAGTACCGGGTGCGGCAGTCAGCATGCGACTGCTTTATACATCGACAGACGGCATCAAGGGAAATGCACCCATTGTGGTGTCGGGGGCTCTCTTTTTACCGCCAGGCCAAGCACCCGATGGGGGTTGGCCACTGCTACTTTGGTCTCACGGTACAGTTGGCATAGCCGATCATTGCGCGCCAACGTGGACGGGTTATGTGCCGTTTCACCAGGCGCATTTAGCGCACTGGCTGGAGCAGGGCTTCGCCATTGTGGCCTCGGACTATCAAGGCCTAGGCACCCGAGGCATACATCCCTATATGGCCACACAACCCGAGGCCTACAGCAATTTGGACATCATCAGAGCCGTTCAAAGTAGTGACTTCCCCGTCTCGAAAAAGGTGGTCTTAGCGGGTCAGTCACAAGGAGCAGGGGCGGCCATTGCCACCGCCGGCTACTGGCCAGCCTATGCCCCTGAACTCGATATTCGTGGCGTTGTAGCAACCGGTGTGCCGTACTTTTCGCCTGAAGCTGTTCGCGCACTTCGGCACGCCAGACCAAGAGACGCGGTTGACCCGAAGCTCGGTTATAACTTCCTAGTCCTATCGCTACTCGAGTACGTTGACCCCGCATTTGATGCCGCCCAGCACCTAAAACCCAACGCACTACCGCTCGCCCGTGAGGTGGCGTCCGTGTGTAATCGCGACATTCGCAAGAAAATCAGCCAGCTGGGCCTCACCTACAATGACGTCTTCGAAACGAGCAGAGAAATGAGTATTGAAGCTGCCTATGCGTACATGGGATTTCCCACGCTGACCCTCGCCACACCGCTTTTTATTGGCACAGGCTTAGCGGACGTCGACACTCCACCACGAATGCAATTCCAGCTCATGAAAGCAGCGTGCAGCGCAGGCACCCACGTATCCGCTTACACCTACCGGTCGTTCGACCACTTGAGCGTACTAAATCATTCCTTGAAAGACTCTGTTCCCTTTGCCAAGAACGCCTTTGACGGGAATGCTCTCCCCGGGAACTGCACAGCCTTACCGTTTTAACACAGCCAGGCTTATGCAGCGGTTCGATAGTGCCGGTGCTCAACAGGCCGGCTCAGTATGACGACTGCTTATTATTCCCCCTCGGCTCAGTTTGAGACGCCAGAGGGCCTTATCTTGGCGGCATCATGGCGAAGTGCCTGAGGCAGATCGATTAGCCGTTCGTCATGGCCTGCCAGTAAGCCAAACAGTTCATCAAATCGCTCCGCGCCTGCGCTGCGCCTTGCGGTCCATTCGACGTGTTGGTCTTGGCTCGATGTCGCGTCCAAACGAATACCCCACAGACCCTTGATTTCGTTGGGTAGCAGGGAATACCGCATGTCCACGACGAACTGAGGGTCGTCTTCATCAACCGCCAAATAGTCTCTGGAAAACCAACGAAAGCGCTCTAAATCTTCCGCTTGTTGTGACCCGGCATCCAGCCAGGGAAAGTGCATGTCGACATTGAGCCGAGCAACATTATCGCCCTCCAGTAGCTGGACATCAGTGGCGACCCGAACCGCGTCGACGTAATACCGATCGTTGTGCTCGTAAATGACTTTCCAGAGCACGATATTGCCAAAGCTTGGCTTGGATGAAACAGTCACCGAGTCGTGTCCTCGGCTCGCTGCGAGCACTTCACCCGCCGTCGTGGCACGATCCTGCTGCACCAGCCCGACTGCGAGATACAGCAATCCCCCAAAAAGGCCCAGACGCGCAATGAGCGCCGACTGATTTACTCCAGCCAGCACCACCGCAGCCAGTAACGGCAGCGTGAATAACGGATCAACCACCGAGATGTTACTCCAGGCAATGCGCGCATCAGAGAATGGCCAAAGTAACATCGTGCCGTAGGTCGTGCAGGCGTCGAGTAGACCGTGAGTGGCGTAGCCCACGAGCGCGACGAGCCAAACCTGCTGGTAACTCATATGACGACGGACGAAAGGCCAGAAGACTACGGCACACAG
>CBFHJX010000118.1:0-4471 GCA_965656285.1 Luminiphilus sp.
GGCGCCGAGCACGATCATGCCGAAGGCTACGTACCCCCCTCCCAGGCTAATTAAAGCCGCAAGCTCAAGAGATTTATTTAGATGCGAAAAATATTGCCCTGGCTTGTCACGTTGATCAGCTGCTTCTTGGTTACTGGCGCTCTTGCGACCGTGAAATATCAGCAGATCAGTGCTGCAATTGCATTCGGCGCCTCCTTTCCAGAGCCTTTCGAGGTTGTAGAGGCACAGCGTGTTAATGAAAAGGTGCACACCCCAGTAAGACGGCTTGGTGGGACCATAAGACGTCCCGAATTTGTGGATATCAGCGCGGAAGTTGGCGGCCGTATTATTGGACTTCCTTATGCGCCTGGCGCCATCGTGGCAAAAGGTGAACCGCTCATAATGCTTTTTTCAGCCGACATCATTGCGCAACAAGAAGCGCTTTCAGCAGAGCGCGATCTGGTGATGACACAGTTAGGTCGCAGTCGTGCACTTAAGGAAAAATCGCTCATTGCCCAGGGAGATATAGATGTGCAAGAGGCGCGTCTGAGTGCACTCACTGCACAAATCAGAGCGCTCGATGCCCAACTGACGCGAATGACGATCCGTGCGCCGTTCTCAGGCCGGATGGGTATTTACACTCATGTCGTTGGAGACATGCTGGACGCCGGCGAGACTGTGACCGCTTTCACCGGTTTGGGAGACAACCGTTGGGTTGACTTTAAAGTACCTCAGGGCTTAGCCGACATTCGCGTCGGTGATACCACGCGCCTTTTTGATCTCGACGGCGGCTTTTTGGGGACCGCGAACATCATTGTGGTCTCTGATTCGATTGATTCTGCCACTCGAACGTTTGACGTTCGTGCCCAAGCCCAAGGGCTCACACTCAAGCACGGTGAATTGGTTCAGGTCGAACTGGCCAGCGGTCAATCGCTGCAGGTCTTCACCTTGCCGCCGACGAGTATTCGTTGGGACACCCAAGGGACCTACGTCTATCAACTTGTTGAGGCCGAAGCGGGCGCGCAACGACCCTTTAGAGCGCAGCAACAACGCATCAGTCTCGTCGATGAGACGTCTACCCAGGCGCTGTTTACCGCAGAGCTCGATGACCGCGCGCTGTACGCCACCACAGGGTCATTCAAATTAGGCGAAGGCGTGCTGGCACAGCTTTACAGCGGGTCAAAATAGACATGCCGAGCCATCAAGATCGCCCTCGCTGGAACGATATTTTCGTAAAGCGCCCCGTTATTGCGATTGTAGTATCGCTACTACTACTCCTTGCAGGTCTGCGTTCCGCAATCGATATTCCGGTGCTTCAATTTCCGGTCATTAAGAGCTCGTCCATCCAAATCATGACGCCTTACCCGGGAGCAACTGCCGAATCGGTACAAGGGTTCGTAACCGAACCGATTGAGCGAGTGGCAAACGCAATACCGGGCGTCGATTACGTCGAATCGACAACCACCTCAGGCGAAAGTATCGTCACCGCCTGGATGAAACTCAATGAAGACAGTACCGATGCACTCGCAGAGCTGTCTTCAGGACTCAGCCAAATTCGACTTGAGCTTCCAGACGGAGCGGAAGACCCGTTCATAGAGGTCAGTCGTGCCGACAGCCCTTACGCAAGCTTTTACCTCGCCGTGAGGGTCCCCGAAACACAACCTTTGGGCGAGGTTACCGATATTGTTCAGCGCGACATCGTTCCACAGCTGACCTCGGTCCCCAACGTACAACGGGTAGAAAATAGTGGCGTTCGGCCGGCCATGCGTATTTGGCTGAACGCCTGGAAAATGGCGGCGCTCAGTGTCACCGCGCACGAGGTCCGTGAGACACTTCAAAGTAATAATGTCATTGGCGCCTTGGGCGCCAGTGAAAGTGCGACTCAACGCATTACGCTAAAAACCGACGCCACGGCGCGCACAGCGGAAGACTTCCAGTCCATGATCATTCGATCAGAGAACGGGGCAGAAATTAGGCTCGGTGACGTCGCTCGGATTGAGCTCGGCATTGAAGAGATGCAAATGCGCAGCCGTTACGATCAAGACATTGTTGTCTTTCTTCCCATTTACGCAGCACCGGGCGCCAGCGAGATTGCTGTTGCTGATGCGCTTTACGACCGAATCGAGGAGATCAACAAAATTCTCCCCGACGACCTAGAACTCTTTATGGCGTTCGACATCTCGAACTACATGAGGGACTCATTGCGCGAAATTGTGATCACTCTAGGCGAGACTATTTTACTCGTCGGCTTCGTCGTAGTGGCGCTTATGGGCTCTTTTAGAACGGCCTTAGTGCCGCTCATGACCATTCCTATTTCTTTGTTAGGCGCAGTAGCCGCCATGTCCGTTATTGGCTTCTCGTTCAACCTGCTGACCGTATTGGCTATTGTGTTATCGGTTGGACTGGTGGTTGATGACGCCATAGTGGTGGTTGAGAACGTGGCGCGTAATTTACGCTCAGGTATGTCGCGATACGAGGCGGCACTCACCAGCTCACGTCGCCTGTTAGGGCCGATTACGGCAATGACCGCAACGCTTGCTGTTGTGTACGCACCCATCGGCTTTCTCTCCGGCTTGTCGGGCGTGTTGTTCCGAGAATTTGCCTTTGCGTTAGGCGTCGCGGTTTTGATTTCAGGCTTTGTGGCAATGACGCTGTCGCCGATTTTAAGTGCCTGGGTGTGTCCAGACCAAGGGCACGAGTCAGCCACCACACGGTGGGTTAATCGCCGCTTTGACCGAACAGCTGAAATCTACGCGCGCGTGGTCGACTTCTCGCTAAAGTGGCGTTATCAACTCATCACCGCCAGTCTCTTTTTCTCCCTGCTATCGGCACCGCTGTATCTGTTTTCACTCAAAGAGCTGTCTCCAGTTGAAGATCAAAGCAGTCTAGGCCTTGTGTTCGAGTCGGCGCCTGAGGCGTCACTGGCAGAGACCTTGCAAGGTTTTTATCAAGTCGTGACTACCCTTGATGAAAAGCCAGAGCCCTCGTACATGTGGCAGATTGTGACGCCCACCGGAGGCTTTGGCGGTCAAGAGTTTGTGCCTCCGGGAGACCGCGATCGACCCGTAAAAGACATGGTCTTTGAGATCTACCAAAGCATAAAAGACTCAGCCATTGTCTCGGCCATTCCCTTTGAGGAGGCGTCGCTGCCATCAGCCGGTCGCTTCGACGTGGAGGTCGTTATTACCTCTTCGGACAGCAGCGAGAATATGCTGAAAGTGGCGCGTAGTATCGTCGACGAAGCGCAGTCATCGGGTAACTTCTTATTTGTCGAAACCGATATAAAAATTGACCGCGTCGAGGCCCAGTTTGAAATCGACAAGGAGCGTCTCGCAGATTTAGGCATGAGTCTGGGCGACTTATCCGCCCAAATGGGTCTGATGGTTTCACCCGCCTACATCACCCGCTTTGACGAGCGTGGCCGTGCCTACCGTGTCATTCCCATGTTGGAGGACGAACAACGCGACTCGCCCAGCGCGCTTCTGGATATTCCGATCAAAATTCCAAATGGCGAGCTAGTCCCATTTGGCTCGCTCGTCACCCTGACACGCACAACAGAGCCTCGTGCCCTGACTCGTTTTCAGCAGAAAGACGGTTTTAAGATTTATGGCGCCATTTTGCCGGGTACCACCAAAGACCAAGGGCTGAGCATGATCGAGAGCATTGCTGAGCGGACGCTACCCGATGGTTATGTGCTGGATTACCTGGGTGAGTCTCGCGAACTTCGCAGCGAAGGAAATACCATGACGGGCGTATTGGGTATTGCAACAGTGCTCGTGTTCTTAGTTTTGGCGATACAATTTAACAGCTTCAGAGACCCGCTCATTATTTTGCTGGGATCCATTCCGTTGGCGCTATTTGCCGCGTTAACCATTACCTTTTTAAACTTCAGCACCATCAACATTTTTTCTCAAGTGGGGCTGATAACCCTCGTGGGACTGGTGACTAAGAACGCGATATTAATTGTCGACTTTGCGAATCACGAGCGGATGGCGGGCGTTGAAAAACTGGATGCGATTCGCAATGGCGCCATCGCACGACTGCGCCCTGTGTTAATGACCACCGGCGCGACAGTCTTAGGTCACTTTCCATTGGTGCTTGTGACGGGTGCCGGTGCTGAAGCACGCAACAGTATTGGCGCTGTTTTGGTGTTTGGCATGCTGATCGGCACGCTGTTTACCTTGGTGATCCTGCCCGCGATCTATGCTGTTTTAGCGTCAAATCGCGATATGACGAAAAACATTGCCATCGATTCGGCATCTGCAGAGGATAATCAAACGGCTTTGGTGTAGTTTACTTGACGACACAAGGTCGCGACGGTTTAATACGCGGCCTCTCCGAAGTAACCACTTCAGATTTGCCCAGATAGCTCAGTTGGTAGAGCAGGGGATTGAAAATCCCCGTGTCGGCGGTTCGATTCCGTCTCTGGGCACCATTCATAACAATCAAACTCGCAAAAGCAGCGGTAATACAGTGATCTACTCAAGGTTCG
>CBFHJX010000119.1:0-4464 GCA_965656285.1 Luminiphilus sp.
ACCGTTGTGGGAAATAACCCCATTAGCGGCGTCTAAAATCGTCTTCGTGGAACGGTAATTCTGCTCGAGACGCACCGTTTGCGTGTCTTTAAAGTCCTGAGTAAACCGCTGAATATTTTCAATTTTAGCGCCTCGCCAACCGTAAATGGATTGATCGTCATCACCGACGGCAACAATTGGGATCGCATTCCCTGCCAGCACCCGTAGCCAGGCGTACTGAATCGAATTCGTGTCTTGAAATTCATCGACCAACAAAATATTAAATCGGCCTTGATAATGTTCCAGTGTCTCAGGGGACTTAAGCCAGAGCTCGTGTGCCCGCAACAAAAGTTCCGCAAAATCGACTAAGCCGCCTCGCTGACAGGCCTCTTCGTAAGACGCGTAAATTTTGACCATGGTTTTGGTGTAAAGATCGCCGAGTGGCGGATCAATGTGACCGGCTCTGAGTCCCTCATCCTTTTGCCCATTAATAAACCACTGCGCCTGTCGGGGAGGCCACTTTGCATCGTCAAGGCCAAGCTCACGACAAACGCGCTTGACGAGCCGCAACTGATCGTCGCTGTCTAAAATCTGAAAGTTTTGGGGCAGTCCCGCTTCGGCCCAGTGTGTTTGTAGCAACCGATGCGCCAAACCGTGGAAAGTACCGATCCATAGACCTTGAGTCGGCCGTCCAAGCATCTCTTCGATACGACCCCGCATCTCACGCGCAGCTTTATTGGTAAACGTCACGGCCATCACCGAATAAGGCGAGAGCCCTTCTGCACGAATCAGCCATGCAATACGGTGCACAAGCACACGGGTTTTACCCGACCCTGCGCCAGCAAGTACCAGCTGGTTGCCTTGTTCCGCAGCCACTGCTGAGCGCTGCGCCTCATTCAAACCATCGAGAATATCTGAAACATCCATTCGCACAGTGTACTCGAAAGCGCCATTTGAGACGGCATGTGAGGCATTTTTAATGCGTCTTTCTGATACTCTATTGTGGGGTCAAGGAGGTCAGAGCATGGACGATAAAGAAGACGAGAAGAAACGTGTACTCACACCACCGGCTGATTGGTCGGAAGGCCTCAAACCAAAGGCCTCGAGCGACTACGAAGACGACATTGATGAAAGCACTGATTGGCTGGAAGACGACGACTTCGAAGTGCCGCCCACGAGCGAGACAACCTCAGAGCCCGCGATACTAGAGACGGCAGATAATGAGGCGCCGTCAGCGTCAGAAGCTCTGCTAACGGATCATAGTAAGACCGAGTCTCAGCCTTCAAGTGGCAACACTAAAACAGCTTGGGCAATCGCGGTTATCGGACTGATTGCCGCTGTGGGTATGGGCGGTCTTTGGGTGGATACACGCAGCATCGCGGATGTCGAAATCGCAGAGCTAAAAGATACCGTCCGCTCACTCAAGCGCGCTGAAAATCAGAAAGCCGAACCGGATGCTCAATTACTATCAGACTACGCGGCACTGACGACACAAAACCGTAATCTTCAAGAAAAATACACTGCACTTGTGCGTGAAAACGAGTCTCTGAAAGAGAGAGAAGCGCAACGCGCCGCTGACGCTATAGAAAAAATGCTAATCTCAAAAGCTCCTGAAAAGCCTGCTGCAGCAACAGCGCCACCGCAAAGTGGCGGTCGCTGGTTTGTCAATTTAGAGAGCCACACCTCACGTGCTGTGGCTGCCGATAGAGCAGACTTACTAAGAAAGCAGCTCAAGCCCGTTAATGTTTCAGTCGCTCAAGCCGAGGTTAGCGGACAGCAGTATTTTAGAATACGAGCGGCAGGCTTCGAATCAAAGCGCGATGCCGCGCAGGCGTCAGATTGGATGTCTTTACAGCTCAGTGCAGGGCCCTACTGGATTGGAAAAGCGCCGGCCAACACTCCAAAGTCTCAAGCGACTCCAACACCTGCGCCTCCCGTTAAGGACATCAAGAAATCTGCCGAAGCCAAAGCGAAAACGCCAATTCGTTTGCAATCACTGCCCATGCAAGAAAATTGGTTTGTCTTCGTAGACACCTTTGACCAAGGCAGTCGTGCAGACGCTGTTATTGCCGAACTCAATAATCAGGGACTCGACGCCAAAGTGGCGGTGGAGTCACGGTCTGGGGAGCTCTTTTACCGAGTTCAAGTCGTAGGCATTGGCAGCCGAGCAGACGGTGAATCCATTGTCACGCAACTCAAAGACGGCGAGTTTAAAAACGCTAAGCTCAAAAGGAGCGTCAACTAAAACCCTGTAATGTGTGGCATCGGCAGATGCTCCAACATCAACTGCGTTTTGCCCCAGAGCTCGCCCACCCCCAAAGAAATCCACAAAACGACGACCAAAGTGACGATAAGCACTACTTTCTGTCATGCAGCTCAGCAATGAGTGCGTTGGCCTCCGCTCTAATCGAAGTCGCATCAGGTCCGATTAGCGTTATGTGCCCCAACTTTCTGCCCCGTCGGATGCCCTTACCGTAAGTTTGAATCAGGGCGCGAACGGGCCCTTCAGGCATACGACGCGGCAATGCATCGCCCAGCAGATTGACCATGGCCGCCGCTTCAGTGAAGACCGGATACCTCACAGCCTCGCCCATGACGCAACGGACATGTTGCGTAAACTGGTCAGCACCCAATGCCCCTATGGTCCAATGGCCGGTGTTGTGAACGCGCGGTGCGATTTCATTAACGATCAAGCGTCCCTCAGTGACGAAGAACTCCACCGCCAAGACCCCAACATAATCCATGGCGTCCACTAGGCGATTGGCGTAATCAATGGCTTGTTCAGCCATTTCTGGCGCGATGCCCGCCGGGACATAACTGCCTATCAAAATACCGTCACGCATCACGTTTTCGGTTATGGGATAGCATGCGGTGTGGCCGTCTTGATCACGGCCAATGATAATGGCGTACTCGGTATCGATAGCGATCTCCGCCTCAGCAATGACAGGGTAGGCATCAACCGGAATCGTAGTTAGCGACTGGCTGTCAACACGCCACTGGCCGCCGCCGTCATAGCCGCCCAATGTGCGTTTACAGCGCAGTTGACCACTGGGCAACGCGGCGAGTGCATTGTCCAACTCGCTCGGTGTTTCAACCAAACGCCAAGGGGATGTAGGAATGTTGAGTTGATCGAGCATCGCTTTTTGCGTGTCACGCTCGCGCAATATCACCAAAGCCTCGTAATTCGGTGCAAGTCTAATCTCGGCTGCACGCTTGAGCATTGCATCGGGCAGGCTCTCGCGCTCAACAGTAATCGCATCGCATTGAGCCAGGAACGCGTCTAATTCATCAGGAAAATAAATCGAACCCAAGCCTTCAACCACTGGAGTTTCATCGACACACAGGTAGGCCACGCTGTAGCCGAGCCTGTTTGCGGCCTCACCCAACATTTGGCTCAACTGACCACAGCCGATAACACCCAAGCGACCTTTTGACATAACGACTCTAACGCTCAATCAACAGGGTTAATCGGCACACTCGCGGACTGTGCCTCTCGGTAGCGATCAAGCGCAGCACGAATAACAGCATCGTCATTTGCCAGCATCGCTGCGGCAAATAAGGCAGCGTTAACAGCGCCAGGCTTACCGACCGCAAACGTGGCAACGGGAACCCCTTTTGGCATCTGCACAATCGACATGAGTGCATCGATTCCGTTGAGAACCGTCGCGTCAACAGGGACACCGAGCACCGGTACCGGCGTCATTGCAGCCGCCATTCCCGGCAAATGTGCCGCCCCGCCCGCACCTGCAATGATGGCTTGAAGGCCACGCTCACGCGCTGATCGCGCGTATTCGTAAAGACGATCAGGGGTGCGATGTGCGGAGACCACCTTGGTTTCATAAGACACGCCCAACGTGTCGAAAATGAACGTGGCATTTTCCATCACGCCCCAGTCGGAACGTGAACCCATGATGATACCGACGGCAGGCTCAGCCATTAGTTTCTCACTCAGCGCCACTTGACAGGCACTTAAAAAATAGAAGCGGGCGAGTATACCTGAGAAAAACAGCCGGTACAGGGCGACGTCTAATTTAGCAAATGTGCCGCAGCCCCAATGTTTGCGCCCAATGGTGCAAGAAATGTAAGTGTGATTACCTCAGTCGATCGCATCCGCAGTCGTGTTTTAAAATCACGCAGTCGACTTTTGGCAGCGCCGGCATGCCAGCGACGTCTCTTGCCGTGCATTCACCATGCGGCTACGGGAACACCCCCCTTGCAACTCGCCTTAGATTCTCTACGCCTTTTACCCATTCACGGGATACAGATTGCTCGTGAGAGATCACCTGCTTATCCAGTGCAGGATCCAAAACTTCTATGGTCTTGGTGTCTTTTTTATACACTTTTGTCCGACCTTGCTGCTTAGCAACACTAACGTGGGCATAGTTTTCGTTAATCCAGTCCATAATTTCCTTGCGCGACTTGCCGTTCAGTTTTTGGATCAAAATGTTGTATCTCTTGTGAAGATGGATGTAAGGCGTCTTTACA
>CBFHJX010000120.1:0-4418 GCA_965656285.1 Luminiphilus sp.
TAACGTCTCGAGTGGTGCCGACCACGGTTGGTATTGCCGCGAAAAGTAGATTGCATCAGCGCCCGACTCCTGCTGAAGCGACCGAAGCACCGCAATAGTATTGCCGCGTCGCAGAATGAGCCTCCCCGAAAGCGCCCTAATGGACGCCTCAAGCGACTTCAAACTCTCGTGCAACCACCACTGACTGGCTCCTCCCAAGTGCCAATCTCCCGCCTGTTCTTCGTCATAGATGAATACCGGTACGACACTCCCGCGACTCGCCGCGGCAATCAATGCAGGGTGGTCATGAAGTCTGAGATCTTGTCTGAACAATACAAGCGTTGTGCTCACGCGGATTTTCGCTCCTGATTGGGGGTTATCTGATCGACGGCAGAGACCAAACGGCTGAGACCTGCATCACTGACTTTAAGTGTGGCTATGTCGTCAGCCCGAGTATCACCCTCATTTACGATGATAATGGGCATGCGTAGTTTCTCGGCCATACGGCAAAAGCGGAAGCCAGAGTAGACTTGTAGTGAGCTTCCAACGACTAGTAGCCCGGTTGAATTCGTCAGTGCATCGACGCAAGCCTCGACGCGAGGTTTGGGTACGGTTCCGCCAAAGAAAACGACATCGGGCATGAGGATCCCGCCACACGAAGTGCAGAGGGGCTCCTGTGTTTGCGCGACAAAATGGTCTGGGACGTCGGCGTCACCATCGGGTTTTGCAATGTGACTGTAATTGGCGACGAAAGGGTTTTGTGAGGTTAGACGCGCTTGTAATGTCGCACGTGGCTCGTGCTGTCCACAGCTGAGACACACAACGCGATCTAAGCGACCGTGCAGATCGATGACACGCTGTGATCCCGCCTTTTGATGAAGCCGGTCAACATTTTGTGTGATCACAGTACTGACCTTCCCAATACGCTCAAGCGTGGCAATTGCGGCATGATGTGCGTTGGGCAGAGCTCTTTCGACACCTGGCCATCCCACCATTGATCGGGCCCAATAGCGTTTGCGCTTCCGATCCGACTCGATGAATTCCTTATGCTGTATTGGATCGACACGAAGCCATTTGCCGGTCTGATCACGATAGGTAGGGATTCCGGAGTCGGCACTGATCCCAGCACCGGTTAGCACCGTCCAGCACTCAATGCGGCGAAGCCATGTCGATAAAGATTCAACCGTTTTCATCATAGGACGTATACGCTTATTCTGGTAAATCGGTTGGCGAAAAGCCGCAAGGATAGTTCTGAGATGCACGTATTTGTTACCGGTGGTACCGGCCTAATTGGACGCTCTTTGGTCAAACGTCTTGTGATGCGTGGTGATAACGTCACGGTCTTAACGCGTCAGACACTCAATAATGAACACTCAGTGACCTACATCACGGACATTGATCAGTTGGAGACGGTCGCTGACGTGGTGATCAATTTGGCTGGCGAGGGCCTTGCTGAGAAGCGTTGGACTGAGCGTTACAAACAAAAAATAATAGCCAGTCGGGTCGGACTGACACAGACCTTAGTGTCTCATCTGACAAAAATAGGTGCACCGAAGGTCATTCTTAGCGGCAGTGCCATCGGTTACTACGGCGCCAGCGAGACACAGCGGTTTGACGAGCAGGCTCCGTCGGGGGCCGGTTTCGGGGCGAATCTGTGTGTTGACTGGGAGCAGAGTGCGCGTGTGTTAGAGCTGGAGGGCTCTCGTTGTGTATTGCTGCGAACAGGCGTTGTGCTGGACAAGCACTTGGGTGCCTACCCTCAGATGACACAGTCGTTTAAGTTGGGTGTGGCGAGCTGGATGGGGCGTGGCAACCACTGGTTGAGCTGGATCCATGTGGAGGACATGATCAACGGTATATTGCATTGCATGGACACCAACGAAATTTCAGGCCCAGTCAACATGACATCCCCCCAAGCTATTTCGCATAAATCCTTTTCGCACGCCGTTTCGATTAAGAAGAGGTGCTTTGTTGAAATAGGAACCCCACCGCCGTTAATGCGACTGCTCCTAGGCGAAATGGCCGATGAGCTCTTGCTCACCGGTCAGAACGTTCTACCCACTGTTCTCAACGACACAGGCTTTGTGTTTACCTATCCAACGATTGAGGCCGCGATTGCCGCGCTCGAAGCATAGGTTACCAATTACTGCTTTGTCGGTAGTCGTCGAATGCGTGTTGAACGTCGCTTTGACCCTTGAGTTTTTTGAGTGCTGACCGCTCAAGCTGTCTGACCCATTCCCGACTAACGCCCAGCTTGTCTGCAATTTCGGCGCGTGTCAGCGGCGGTGCTTCCTTCAGTCCCCAGCGCGCTGTAATGACCTGACGCTCATTGGCTTCCAGTCGCCCGATGGCGTGCTCCAAGAAGTTGCCCAGCGATCGCTGCTCTGCACTGTCGGCGGCACCTCCAAAGGTGTCTCCAACCAAAGAATCCATCATGGACTCTTCATCATCATCGTACTTCGGTGCGTCAAGAGAAACGGTGAGGTTACGTAGTTGCAATAACTCGCGAGCCTTTTCAGTGTCCATACCAGCCGCTGCCGCAAGCGTTTCAGCATCACCATCCATACCTGTACGGGCTTGCTCCGCGAACCGCTCTTTATAGAGTCGCCCGATTTGCTCTTGCACATGGGTAGGAAAACGGATCAGATTTCCAGCATCACCAACGTATCGTCGCACGGCTTGAGTAATCCAATTAAAACAATAGGTGCTGAAGCGAAACCCCTTCTCGTACTCAAATTTTTCAGCAGCGCGGATCAGACCGAGGGTTCCTTCTTGCACTAAATCGAGATAACCGACACCACGCCCCTTATAACGCGCTGCAATCGAGTACACCAAGCGCAGGTTGTGCATCACTAACCGGTCCCGTGCTTCGGTGTAGAGTCTGAGATGTTTCTTCAGCGCGGCAAGTGTCTCGTTCTCGAGTGCAAATGAAGGTGCCGGATGGGTCCAATGCCGCTGCCAGTGTCCTATCGCGTCGGCAACAGTGTCTGCAAATTGCCCACCGGAGCGACGCAGCACAGCGACAGCGACACCGACCGACAAACTAGCGGGTAGCTCAAGGGCTTCGATGCAGGTTTGCCGCGCCTTCGCTGTTTTGAGTGTTGTCAGCTTTTGTGCTGCTGCTTTAGAGGCTGCAGCGTGTGAACCGTCCTTGAACAAGGCTGCTAACTCTCGGCGCAAGACAAAATGCAGCTCTCGGTTTGGGAACCGCTGTATTTGCGGCGGGTTACTCACGCACTGCTCGCAAAACTGCGCCATATAGGCACTGAGCTCCGTGTCGGCGGCGATGAGCTCGAATATTGCTCGCACCGATCGCCACTTCGCAGCGTCAATAGTTTGCTCTTGTTCTGCCGTCAACAAGTCGTATCGACGCGCTTCAGCGAACATGAGTTCAATGTCTTTCTCGTCTGTATTGTCGCTCATGATGACCTACCACTCTTGCGGAGATGACATCTATACGGGGCATTAAAGAAGCTGGACAGCGAAAACTGGACAATGTCCAGCTGTTAGCTGAACAACTTATGGACAAAAAATAAATCGATTGATCTAAAGCCAAAAATACCCCGTAAATCACGACAATTACCGAACAAAAAACGGGGTAAAACATGAACGCACCTGCGACTGCACCAAACTTCTTAGAACCCAGGCCTTTATACGGCATCGGCACGGTAGCGAGACTTACCGGATTGAAGCCAGACACTTTGAGGGTGTGGGAGCGTCGGTATGGACTCGGAGCAAGCTACAAGTCGGCCTCGGGTCGCCGGCTTTTCACACAATCCGATCTTGAACACCTCCAGCTCATAACGGCCTTGGTGGGAGATGGAGTGCGTATTGGCGAAATCGCCTCGTCTGATCGTAAGACACTGGAACTGCTCGTCAGCAACAGAGGCAGCCGGATGGCGAAAGCCATTCCCACTCCCAAGTCGCGTGTTGTATTTGTAGGCTCGGAACTCTGCCAGTGGCTTGACGGCCACCAGGGGTGCCTGTCCGGCATCAGCGCGTTTTTGTCTAGGATGCCGCTTGCTACCGCGGTCGATGCGCTCGATGTAGACCAACAGGCAGACATGCTGGTTGTTCACTGTCCATCTGTCTCGATGACAAATATCAATGCATTGGACACCCTTGCAACACGACTGGGCGCCAAGCGTACACTGGTGCTTTATCAACTGTGTAATCAGCGCTGGATCGAGGAGATTGAACGCCGTGGTATGACGGCGCTGGAGTACCCACCCGAGTCTGCGCGCCTTGCGTTTGAATTGGGACGAGTCGCTATTGACCACGAGGCCAAGCAGGGTGAAATTAACCTAGGCGAACTCATGCAGGCAAAGCCCCGCATTTTCGACAGCAGCACACTAATGGCCGCCAGTAAACTCAAGAGTCTTCTCGACTGCGAATGCCCAAAGCATATAACGGACCTGATCAAAACACTCAGCGAGTTC
>CBFHJX010000121.1:0-4362 GCA_965656285.1 Luminiphilus sp.
TTTAAAGCGCCAAATCGAATCGACAGTTCAATAAATTGGCGTTTAGTGTCCGAGTGTGGCATCAAATTACCCAGTTTCCGTCAGCGCTAAAATTGTTTATCACAACATTCACTCGTTTCAGAATGAAATCATCTCGCGTAGTATATCAAGCTTACTATTTAGGAAACAGAAATGAAGTTGTTGTCACTGGCAGTGGACGGCCTTGAGAGAGCTCACAAAGACGGGCTAGTGACGTGGGCGTTTCAGCAAAATGCGGACGTTATTTGCCTACAAGACACCCAATGCTCTGAATACTCGCTGCCATCAAACGACTTTTTCCCAGAAGGCTATCACGCCTACTTTGGCGATAACTACGACGACCCCAAGATCAACGGCGTGGCAATTTACTGCCGAAAAATGCCTAAAGCCATCATGTTCGGTTTGGGCTTTATGGATTTCGACCACTTGGGAATCTATATTCAAGCCGACTACGACAACTGCAGCATTGGAAGCATATTGGTTCCATCGGCTGTCGGTGCACGCGGCGACAAAGCATTAAAAATGCGATTTCTCAGCCAGCTAAGTGCACACCTTGAGAAGGTGCGAAATAAAAAACGCGACTTCATTTTGTGTGGTGGTTGGGAACTGGCTTGGCAATCCCGAGACGCCGAGGAGGCGGGCAACCGTCTCGACCTCCCGGGCTTCAGCCATGAAGAACGAGACTGGCTCGCATCGCTGTATCGCGCAGGCTATAGCGATGCGTTTCGAGAGGTCGACGCAAATGGCGACGACTATACTTGGTGGCCAGAGGGTGATGAGCGCCCCGGCCTGAGAACCGACACGCACATTATTTCTGAGAGCCTGTCACCCTGTGTGCTCGCCGCGCGTATCGAGAGCGAGGAGGCTTTTTCAAGCCATGCCCCCGTCATCATCGATTACGACATTGAGCTATGAGCCTCTCAGCGCTTCCATCTGCGCTGCATTAAGCGAAACACAAGCGCCTTCAGCCAAGTCGAGCAGTGCATCAAGCTCCGCGCGACTAAAGACTTCATCCTCAGCGGTTCCCTGGACCTCAATCAACCCCCCGCTCGCTAGCATGACAACGTTAACATCACTCTGCGCAGTCGAATCTTCAGGGTAATCAAGATCCAGTATTGGCTGACCCCGCCACATCCCCACAGAAACTGCACACACGCGATCAATCAATGGGTCCGTCTTGAGATCACCCGCGCGCTGCAGCTTGTTGAACGCCGAGACCACCGCTACGCTGGCTCCCGTTATTGCAGTTGTACGCGTCCCACCGTCGGCCTGCAGCACGTCACAATCGATTGTCAGCGTCCTCTCTCCCAACGCCTTAAGATCAACACTTGCCCTTAAAGAGCGACCAATCAATCGCTGAATTTCTACTGTTCGGCCAGACTGCTTTCCCCTGGCCGCCTCTCTGGCCATTCGGGTTCCCGTTGAACGCGGTAACATTCCATATTCTGCAGTGAGCCACCCCTGACCTTTCCCACGAAGAAACGAGGGCACGCCATCGGAAATCGATGCAGTGCAAAGCACTTTTGTATTTCCGAAACACGCCAAGACGCTGCCTTCGGCCTGATTGGTGTAATCGAGTTGAAAGGAAACGTCCCGCATTTGGTCGAAATCGCGGCCGCTGGGTCTTTTCACTGTGCTTGAATCCATGCTTTACCTTCTATTACGTGGGTGTCGCCCGCCAGTCTACTTGTTAGACTACGTACTTTCGACGTTCTTGGAGTGCACATGCCTCAGAGCATGACCGGATTTGCCAACAAAAGTGTGGCCGTAGGTGAATGGAACCTGTCACTGGAGTGCAAGTCCGTCAACAGCCGTTTTCTTGACTTGACCCTCAAACTGCCCGAGGCGGTCAAGCGCTCTGAACCTGCGCTACGACAACTGGTTAGCGAAAAACTCGTCCGCGGGAAGGTGGAGCTGTCTATCCGCTTAGAGCGGGGCGAGGGTGGACCCGAGGCGACCTTAAACCTGACTAAACTCAGTGATATAAAGGATGCGTTGGCCACCGTTGTGCAACATCTGCCCAACGCACGCCCCCCCAGCTCACTGGAGGTGTTGATGACACCCGGCGTTTGGGTCAGTGCAACCGTTAACTCAGACGAAATCATCGAGGCGTGTCTCGATATAATGCCAGAGCTCATGACGTCGCTTAGCCGACATCGGCAGATCGAAGGTGGTCGCCTTGAGGCGCTTCTGCGAGAGCGTTGCCAAGGCATACAGACAATTGTGCTGAATTACCGAGGGCAATTACCGGCCTTACAGGCGGCACAACAACAAAAACTCCGCGACCGTATTAACGCGATTGACATACCTCACGATGAAAAGCGCCTGGAAGAGGAGCTGGCGATTTTAGCCAATAAGTCAGATGTTGCCGAAGAGCTCGATCGTCTTGACGCACACGTGGCGGCGATTGACGACGCGCTCTGCAGTGGACAGCCCTGCGGGAGGCGCCTCGACTTCGTGATGCAAGAGCTGAATCGAGAAGCGAATACATTGGGGTCAAAAACAACCTCACTGGTAACGACGAACGCCGCGGTAGAGCTTAAAGTGCTCATCGAGCAAATGCGTGAGCAGGTACAAAATCTTGAGTAATCAAAGACATCCATCCGGCAGGCTCTTCGTCATTTCTGCACCGAGCGGCGCAGGCAAGACATCGCTCGTAAAAGCCCTTGTTGAGCGTTCGAGCAACCTTGCAGTCTCGGTTTCTCACACGACTCGCTCGATTCGCCCAGGCGAGGTGGACGGCGTGAATTACCACTTCGTCAGCGAGTCAGCGTTTAACGATTTACGTGACTCGGAAGGTTTCTTTGAGTGGGCGCAAGTCTTTGATAATTACTATGGCACAAGCAAGGAAGGCGTCGAACACCAACTCGCAAAAGGTTTAGACGTTATTTTGGAAATTGACTGGCAAGGTGCGAGACAGGTTAAGTCCTTAGTCGAGTCCGCCGTCTCGATTTTTGTACTGCCGCCCTCAACCGATGCGCTACGCGAACGATTAACCGGTCGAGGCCAAGACGACGCATCGGTGATCGAGCGGCGAATGCAGTCAGCACGAGATGAAATAATTCACTACAGCGAAGCTGACTTCGTGGTACTCAATGATGTCTTTAATGAAGCCTTGAGCGACCTTGAGTCAATTATTTATAGCCAACAGCCCTCGCAGACGCCACAGTCTGAGCGCCTTGCATCGGTCATTGCCGATTTGCTTGCACCGTGAAGGGGGCCTAGAGTCGACAAGCTAGCCGCTCAATCGCTATAATGCGCGCCCGTTTCGATTTCAGGACTTTTAAATGGCACGTGTAACCGTTGAAGACTGCCTAGACAATGTTGATAACCGTTTTGAGTTGGTGCTCTTAGCGGCCAAACGCGCGCGTCAACTCAGCACTGGAGGCAAAGACCCACTCGTTGAAGTTGAGTCCGACAAATCAACTGTCCTTGCACTGCGTGAAATCGCTGAAGGTCTGATTACGCCCGACGTTATGGCGCGCGAGCATGAGCTAGAAGCAGAAGAGGAGTTTGCGGCGAGCTTCGAAACTCCAGTGCTCTAAGCTGCAATGTAAGGACCTGTGTCCACGCCTTTTCAATCCCTAGGAGCCTCACTCACCGACGTCACACGCCGGCTGGGGCTTCAGACAACCTCCAGACCTCAACTCCTTCCCTCACACGATCAGCGACAATCGTTTACGGGCTTTGAGGACATTTTAAGCGCTTACCTTCCGTCTGAGCTCGTTACCGAAATAAAGCGGGCGTTTTTCTATGCCGAGCAGGCGCACTACGGCCAAGCGCGACGGACTGGAGAACCCTATGTCACACACCCTCTGGCGGTAGCCACTGTGCTCGCGCGCATGCACATGGACCACGAGAGCATCATGGCGGCTCTTCTCCACGACGTCATCGAAGATACGGGTGTCACTAAAGAGGACATTCGTACTCAGTTTGGCGAGGAGGTCGCAGATCTTGTCGATGGTGTGAGTAAGCTCACCCAGGTCGATTTTGACAGCGCAGAACAAAAGCAAGCTGAAAACTTTCAAAAAATGGCGCTGGCAATGGCGCGGGACATCCGGGTCATTTTGGTTAAGCTCGCTGACCGTCTTCATAATATGAGGACACTGGGCGCACTGAGCCCCGAGGCAAAAAAGCGTATTGCCAATGAGACCCTCGATATTTACGCGCCCATAGCCACTAGGCTGGGTATGAATGAAGTACGCATGGAGTTTGAGGATTTGGGTCTGCGCACACTCTACCCAATGCGCGCTCGGCGATTAGAGGCCGCACGTAAGACGGCAGGGGGGCGACGAAAACAACTGATCGAACAAATTTCCGAGCAGCTCGAGCAAGCGCTCGCAC
>CBFHJX010000122.1:0-4344 GCA_965656285.1 Luminiphilus sp.
GGGCGCCGCTGTGGGTCGTCGATTTCCCTATGTTCGAAGAAACGTCCAGCGGTGGTTTGACGGCCATTCATCACCCCTTTACGGCGCCATCTTGCAGCACTGAGGCGCTTAAGGCACAACCCGAAAACGCACTCTCTCGAGCCTACGACATGGTGCTCAACGGCAGTGAGGTGGGTGGAGGCTCAATTCGTATCCATCGCCAAGAAATGCAAAAAGCGGTTTTCGATATTCTTGGAATATCCGAAGAGGAAGCTGATGCAAAGTTTGGATTTTTGCTGTCTGCGTTGAAACACGGCGCCCCCCCACACGGAGGCTTGGCATTTGGTCTGGATCGCCTTGTAATGTTAATGGTCGGCGGCCAGTCAATTCGTGACGTCATCGCCTTCCCCAAAACGCAGTCGGCCCAATGCGTGATGACTGATGCGCCAGGTGAAGTGTCTGAGCAACAGTTGCGCGAACTCAATATTCGATTGAGGGCTCCTGATAAGTAATTGCAGTGACGACATGACGTCGGCGTCAGTTTCCCGCACAATCTAAGCATGGGCGGAGAGGCACTGTGACACTTATCTTAGGGATTGATCCTGGCTCGCGTAAGACCGGGTTCGGTGTGGTCGAGACAGACGGCACGAACACGCGTTACGTGAGCAGTGGTGTCATCAAGCTGCCCGTGGAACAACCGTTAGCGCCGCGCTTGAAAGTGCTTGCTGAATCGTTGACAGAAATTATTGGCGAATACCGGCCAACCGTCGCTGTTATAGAACAGGTTTTTATGGCGAAAAGCGCCGATTCGGCCCTCAAACTTGGCCAAGCGCGTGGCGCTGCAATGGTGATTTGTGCGCTCAAGGGACTTGAAGTCCATGAGTACGCGACACGAAAAATCAAACAAGCGGTTGTGGGAACCGGTGGTGCCAATAAAGCGCAGGTTCAGCATATGGTGACGCGGCTCTTGCGGTTACCCTCGACGCCGCAAGAGGACGCCAGTGACGCGCTCGCCGCTGCACTGTGCCACATTAGCGGTGATGCAGTGATGCGTGCGACTGGTGCAAGGGCTTTCGCCACTGGACGACTCAAATAAATCAATGAGAGCACACGGATGATAGAACGACTGCGCGGAACGATATTGGCCAAGCAAGCCCCCGAAGTCATCATAGATGTGGGCGGCATTGGCTATGAGGTTCGTGTGCCTATGACGACGATTTACCAGCTTCCCGCGATTGGTGAGACCACGATTTTGCTCACTCACTTTGTGGTTCGCGAGGATGTACAACAGCTTTATGGGTTTGTTCGAGAAATTGATCGTCGACTCTTTAGGGATTTGATCAAGGTGAATGGCGTGGGTCCAAAACTAGCTTTAGCGATCCTCTCTGGCATGGATACAGAGCAGTTTGCGGACTGTCTGAATCGCAATGATGTTCAGGCACTTGTTGCACTCCCTGGCGTTGGCAAGAAAACGGGTGAGCGATTGTTGGTTGAAATGCGTGACAAAGCGGGGCAGTGGTTGTCGGATGTGCTACCGACTGAACGGGCTCATTCGGCACAGACGCCTTCGGTTGATATGCGAGGCGAAGCCGAGCAAGCACTCGTGGCGCTGGGATATAAACCCACTGAAGCGTCTCGCCTAATCGCTGCTGTAGATTCCGGCGATATTGACAGTAGTGAAGCGCTCATCCGGGCTGCCTTGCAGTCGGCAATGCGTTAAAAAAAGTCTACATAGAAAGGATGCGTGAGTGATAGAGACCGATCGATTGGTAGCGGGGGGGACGACGGACAGTCGTGAGACTGTCTTAGATCGGGCTGTCCGGCCACAAACTCTAGAGGACTACATTGGTCAGTCTGCGGTTAAAGAGCAAATGGACATTTTTTTATCGGCCGCAAAAGGACGCGGTGAACCGCTCGACCACACACTTATTTTTGGTCCCCCGGGTCTGGGGAAAACAACACTTGCCAGTATTATTGCAAATGAAATGGGCGTACAGCTTAAGACAACCAGTGGGCCCGTGCTTGAAAAAGCTGGCGATGTCGCGGCCATCATGACGAATCTCGAGCCTAACGACGTTCTCTTTATTGATGAAATTCACAGATTAAGTCCCTACGTAGAGGAGATACTTTACCCTGCGATGGAGGACTTTCAGCTGGATATTATGATCGGCGAGGGACCTGCGGCACGTTCCATAAAATTGGATCTTCCGCCTTTTACCCTAGTGGGCGCCACGACGCGCGCAGGACTATTAACATCGCCGCTCAGGGACCGGTTTGGGATCGTTCAGCGGCTTGAGTTCTATGAAGTCGGCGACTTGAAACGCATTGTCTCACGTGCTGCCAGCATTCTTTCTATCGATACTGACGATGCTGGAGCACTCGAAATAGCGAAGCGTTCGCGAGGGACGCCCAGGATCGCAAACCGTTTGATGCGTCGTGTCAGAGATTATGCACAAGTCAAAGGCGATGGCATTATTTCTAAGCCAATCGCAGAGGCGGCACTTGATATGTTGAGCGTTGATGACCAAGGGTTTGATCACCTCGACCGGCGATTTTTACTGGCCCTCATTGAGAAGTTTGAGGGCGGTCCTGTGGGCATTGACAGTTTGGCAGCTGCGCTGTCAGAGGAGCGAGGCACATTAGAAGATGTTATTGAGCCTTATCTGATTCAACAGGGGCTGATTATTCGCACGCCGCGGGGTCGCATTGTGACTCATGCAGGCTACCGGCACTTTGGATTGACCCCGCCGCAAAAGTTTGACGCGATAAGTAGCGTGTCGGCGGATCTTGGCGAGGGCTCGGATGACTGAATACCGACTTCCCATTCGGGTTTACATTGAGGATACAGACGCGGGCGGCATCGTGTATTACGTGAACTACTTGAAATATTTCGAGCGAGCTCGAACGGAACTTATCCGCGCCATGGGCGTCGATAAGACAGCGGTCATGGAAGATGGATCGGTGTTCGTTGTGACGTCAGCGTCTATCGATTATCTGATGCCTGCGCGTTTGGATGATTGTATTGAGGCCAGAGCGACAGTGATCGCGTCGGGTGCTGCAAAGATTGATTTTGAACAGGCTGTGGTTAGAGAGGGCGTGGAACTTGCTCGGGGGCGTGTGTCGGTGGCGCTCACAGAGGGTGCTTCTGGCCGACCCAAGCGCATGCCGGCTGAGTTGCGCGCGGCCCTAAAGACGAATGAAAGCAAAGGCGAGGTAAAGCATGACGGATGAACTGAGTGTTATTGAACTCATCATGGGTGCGAGTCTCACGGTAAAACTCGTGATGGCGACGCTGTTAGCCGCCTCCGTCGCGTCGTGGTTTATGATTGTTCAACGCGTCATTATCTTGCAGAGGGCGAATGCTGAGTTGCTCGACTTCGAGGATCGCTTCTGGTCTGGAATGGATCTCGCTCAGCTTTACCGAGAGGGCTCATCTGCGATTGATGAGGGATTTGACATCACGGGTGGTGAAGCGCTTTTTCGAGCAGGTTTTAAGGAGTTCTCTAAGTTGTCGCGTCAAGAAAATATGGACGCCGATGCGATGGTTGAAGGGTCACGTCGGGCTATGCGGGTCGCGTTGATGCGAGAGAGTGATCGATTAGAGCAGCACTTGCCGTTCTTGGCGTCGGTGGGCTCCACCAGTCCCTATGTGGGGTTGTTTGGCACGGTGTGGGGCATTATGCATTCATTCAGAGGTCTGGCTACTAGTTCGCAGGCAACGCTTGCCGCGGTCGCTCCGGGTATTTCTGAGGCACTAATTGCAACAGCCATGGGGTTGTTCGCCGCGATTCCCGCTGTGCTTGCCTACAACCGATTTGCAGCAAAGGTCGACGCGTTACTCAACCGGTACGAGTCGTTTGTTGATGAGTTTTCCGGGCTCCTACAGCGACAAAGTTACGCTCAAAAGCGAGGTCAAGCGCAGTGAGACCGCGCCGAGCCATGGCAGAGATCAACGTTGTCCCTTACATCGACGTCATGCTGGTGTTGCTGGTGATTTTTATGGCGACTGCGCCACTACTTATGCAGGGCGTCGAGGTCGACCTCCCAGATGCGAACTCAACTCCCGTTTCTGACAGCGACGCGGAGCCCTTGATCGTGTCCATCGATGCTCAGGCAAATTTGTACCTCAATTTGGGCGCCAGCGACGACCTTGCCCTGAACATCGAAACGGTTAGGCAGCGAGTCGCGACTGTACTGAAACGCAATCCTGAAAAAGCGGTTATGGTTTGGGGTGATGCGGCAGTGCCCTACGGTGAGGTGGTTGCACTTATGTCTGAACTGCAAAAGGCGGGTGCTCTGTCGGTGGGGTTGGTGACTGAGGCTCCTGCGAGACGACAGTGAATTCTGATCGGCTGCTAATTATTG
>CBFHJX010000123.1:0-4327 GCA_965656285.1 Luminiphilus sp.
ACTACCTCCGGGCGTTTGGCCTTTAGTGCGCGCCATCGACCCAGCTGATGGAATACTTTTTCTTGTGCTTTTTCGCGAATAGAACAGGTGTTGAGCAGCAAAACGTCAGCTTCCTCTGCGTTCTCTGTGCGCTCCATGCCATGGCTTTCGCGCAGCAGATCGCCCATCCGAGCGGAATCGTACTCGTTCATCTGGCAGCCGTGTGTCTGGATAAAAACTTTAGATCGGGTTGGAGTGCTCAATTCTGTGTGCTCGATGGTCGGACAAACCGCTATTATACCCGCGTTAAACGAGAAAAGGCGGTCCGCTTGCACTGTAGAATTTTGGCAAAAGTGGTAGCATCGCCAGCCCAACAAGGAGCAGTCCAAAGCGCATGTCGAACCAGCCCGTGTACAAAATCATTTTCCACAATGGGAAAGAGATCTTTGAAGTGTTTGCGAAGCACATTTATCAGAGCGATATGTGGGGTTTTGTCGAAATTGAAGAGCTTCTATTTGGCGAGCGCTCTTCCATTTTGGTTGATCCGGGTGAAGAGAAACTTAAATCTGAGTTTTCGGGCGTTAAACGCAGCTATATTCCAATGCAAGCTATCGTTCGAATCGACGAAGTTGAGAAGCAAGGTGCCGCCAAAATCAGTGAAGGGAGCGATTCAGGCAAGATTGCAACCTTCCCGTTGAAACCACCTGCTTCTTCGATTGTCTCTTCCGACGATTAATCGCCCGCCACGCGTGCGGTAATCAGAGCACGAGTGGGTGCCGGGTGGCCCTCCACGGTTTTCGTGGGATCGTTTGAATCTAAGAAGTTGGCGAGCGAAAAAAATGTCATCCAGTCAGTCGATCGCTGTTCATCAACAGTGGTTTGACTCACATCCAAAAGCTCGATGTCGACAAAGCCGACTTTGCCCATCCAGCTCATCAACGCTTCGGGGCTTGGCAGAAACCAGACGTTACCCATTCGCGCATACCTCCCCGGCGGCACAAATACAGTATTCACGTCGCCCGACACTACTAATGTCTCTAGTACCAGCTGTCCACCCGGTTTAAGCGTATCGCGCAGGTCGGTGAGGTGCTCAATGGGCGCTCGTCGGTGGTACAGGACACCCATTGAAAACGTTGTATCAAAAGCGCGTAATTTTGCCGGCAGTTGCTCAAGTGTCAGCGGTAGGACATGGACCTCAGGCGATTGGATGTAAGTTTGAAGCGCTTTGAACTGCAAAACAAACAATGGCGTGGGGTCTATGCCGATGACTTCACTTGCTCCAGCGCCCTTCATTCGCCAGCAGTGATAGCCACTGCCGCAGCCGACATCGAGTACTCGGCGTCCGTTTAACGGGTCAATCAAATTCTTTAGTCGGTCCCACTTGAAGTCTGATCGCCACTCGGTATCAATATCGATACCGAACAGGGAGAAGGGGCCCTTGCGCCATGGATGAAGGCCTCGCAGCGCTATTTCGAGAGCGGTACTTTGCTCCGCTGAAATGGTGCCGTTAACGGAGATGCTGGACGCATTCAGCTCCATTGACTGCGCCTTGAGTTCTGGCAAAGACGCGAGCGACGAGCGCCATCGGGGTAGATCACCAAATCTACTCTCAGCCATGTTCGCGATCAGTTGGTTGGGTAGGGTGGTGAGCCAATTACGAAGAGTCGCGTCTTCCCATCGGTCTGAAAACGCCTTGATGTCCGATTTTAATTCTTGTGGGATCTCCATGCGCGGTTATGCGATTGCGATGAACGAAGCAAAGTTGAGACACTGAAACCAGATGCTGGATCGCGAAAATCCGGCTTCCGCTAACCGTGTTCTATGGACTTCTGCAGTTTCGGGTATCAGTACGTTATCAATGGCGTCTCGTTTTTGAGCAATTTCTAAGTCACTGTAGCCTTGAGAGCGCTTAAAATCGTGGTGGAGTTCCACCATCAGCCGGTTCATCTCGGCGTCTGGCATGGTGAGTTTCTCAGAGAGGATGAGAAGACCTCCCGGGACCATGGCCGAATGGATCTGTTTGAGCAGCCCAAGGCGCTCGTTTATTGGGATGAACTGCAGGGTAAAGTTCATGATGACCACACTCGCGGTCTTAAATTCCATCTGAGTGATGTCGGATAAGTGCCACACTATTTTCGAACGTGAATGCATTTCTTCACGTGCTTTTTCGATCATCGCCGGTGAGTTATCCACGCCGATCAAATGACACGCTCTCTCTCCAATGGCCAGCTCTGCTGCTCGAATTGACTCGCCGAGCGAACAGCCAAGGTCATAGACATAAGTTCCCCCTTTCGCGTATTGCTCGGTCAACACACCGGTCATTCTTACGACGGTTCCATAACCCGGAACAGATCGTTGAATCATATCGGGAAAGACATCGACCACCGCCTCATTGAAGCTGAACTGCGACGGTTCAGCGACGAGGTCGGCAAAAAGTTGATCCCTGTGTGTCTCTAATGGCTTTTCGTTCATGGTGAATCGATAGGAAAATGTGTGGTAAATGATATCAGGCATTTATGGAAAATCGCCCTTACCGTATACTCCCGACGTCGTTTTGTTACTGAAAGAGCCCGTCGATGTTAGAACAACTGTCTGTCTTAGCCCCCGATCCCATACTGGGTCTTGCTGCCGCATGCCGCGCCGATCCTAATCCACACAAGATTGACCTCACGGTGGGTGTTTACATGGACGAGACCGGTATTTGTCCGGTCTTTGAGGCTATCAAAAAAGCGCAGTACCAGTTAATTGACGAAGAAGTGACCAAGGCCTATCTGCCGGCAGTCGGTGATTTAGCCTATTTAAACGGTATGAAGGCGCTTGTTTTTGGCGACGAGCTCGTCGGTGACGGTGCTCACATTACTGCAGTACAAACGCCTGGCGGTTGTGGTGCGCTTCGAATTGCGTCTGAGGTTTTAGCGGCGGCATCGCCCGACGCAACCGTGTGGATCAGCAATCCAACATGGCCCGTCCACATTCCTCTAATGGGTTCGGTTGGGCTGAAGTTTGCAACTTACAGCTACTACGACCCTCGCTCTCACGGCGTTGATTTTGAGCAGATGGTTAACGATTTGAAATCAGCAAAAAGTGACGACGTCGTTCTGCTGCACGGCTGTTGCCACAACCCGTGCGGTGCGGATCTAACGCTTGAGCAATGGTCCATCCTTGCGGACATGGCACTCGCGCAGGGTTTTACCGTGCTGATTGATCTTGCGTATCAAGGAATGGGTTCGGGTTTAGTCGAGGATGTTCAGGGCTTACGCCTCATGGCGAGCCGTTTGGGCGAGCTCATTGTTGCGGCTTCCTGCTCCAAAAATTTCGGTCTTTACCGCGAGAGAACGGGCGTTGCGCTCTTTTTTGGGCGTGATACCCAGAGTGCCGCTGCGACTCAGAGTCATGGCTTGGGTGCGGCGCGGCGTGTCTACTCCATGCCGCCCGCTCATGGGGCTCTGCTGGCCGGACGCGTTTTGAGCGATCCCGAACTGCGATCTTCTTGGGAACGGGAACTTGAGCATGTTTGCGCACGGATGATTTCACTGCGCACACAGCTTTCGGAGAAGTTATCGGCGAAAACCGATCAGGACTTCTCCTTTATTGCCAGTGAGAAAGGAATGTTCTCCTTTCTAGGATTGTCTGTGGAGCAGGCAAAAAGCTTGCGACAGACACACGGTCTTTACATGCTCGACTCGTCACGAGTGAATGTTGCGGCACTGAATGCTGACAACATGGACAAGGTCGTGGCTGCGGTCGCGTCGGCGCTTTAATCTACGTTCTAGTGTTAGCCCTCGAGTTCTATTAGTCGTTCGAGCGCCGCGTCGAGCGATTCGCTGATTCGGGTAAGGTCGGCTAAAACCGCTTTGACGTGCGCTTGATCTTGGGCGTAGAAGTCCGCGCTGCTCGTTGCCTCCTCTAGCGTGGCTTGTTGTGCTTCAAGACCGGCGATGAGGTCGGGCAGGGTGTCGAGTTCTCGTTGCTCTTTATAATTAACCTTCTTTTTTTTGTGCGTCTTTTTTTTAGACTCTGACGCCGCTGGAGTAACGCTACTTTTTCCAGCCTTTGCTGCGAGTCGACTCTCATCAACGGTGCTGAGTAAAGCGCCCCCGCGGGCTTCCCAATCAGAAAAATTACCCGCTTGTTCTTCGACATGACCTTGCTCGTCAATTACCAAAAGGCTGGTGACTACGCGGTCCATAAAGTCTCGGTCGTGACTGACCAAGATGACTGTGCCCGAAAACTCAAGCAGCACTTCTTCGAGCAACTCCAGCGTTTCTATATCCAGGTCGTTTGTCGGCTCATCGAGCACCAGCAGATTGGCGGGCTGTGTGAATAATTTCGCCAATATAGCGCGGTT
>CBFHJX010000124.1:0-4314 GCA_965656285.1 Luminiphilus sp.
GATTTAGTGCGCGAGGGTGCGAACGTACTCGTGACGCGCACGTTTTCTAAGATTTTTGGTTTGGCAGGCATGCGGGTGGGATATGGCCTGGGGCGGCCCGATATTATAGATCGGGTAGGAAAGCACATAATGGCGTGGCCAAATGGCGTTGGTCTGACAGCGGCCTTCTTCAGCTACGAGGATCAAGCGTTTATCACTTTTTCGCGGCAAAAGGTGCTTCAAGGCAGAGCGATGGTAGAAAAAACGTTGCGCGATGCCGGCTTTGATCCTGTGCCGTCAGAGGCTAATTTCGTGTTCGTCGACATCGGTCGTGACGGGCAAGCATTCCGTGAGGCGATGGCCCAAGAGGGTGTCCTCATTAATGGCGGTTACGCGGGCTATCCTACCTACATCAGGGTCAGTATGGGGAAGCTGGAAGAGCTTGAAGTATTTGATCGCGTGTTTAAGCGGGTCATTGCCCGATCGTAATATTGGTCACCGCCGCATCAGTGAAAAATACGATCCCAGTCCATTGTGGGTCGTTACTGGCGGTGCACGACTTTGCCATTGACCACGGTCATGAGCACCGGTGTTGAGCTGATGGTTTCCTGTGGAATCTCAAAAAGATTGTTTTTCAGTAATACGAGGTCAGCGCGTTTACCTTCCGTCAGTGATCCTAATGCGTCTAATTCACCGACTTGGATCGCCGTATTTCGTGTCATGGCGACGATTGCCTCGGCGACGGTCACGGCCTGATTCACATTACGGGCGGGCATATCGGGTGTGCCGGGTAACCGTCGAGTGACCGCCGCTTCAATCAGTTCCAGTGGCTTATACGTCGACAGATAAGCTGATGCAGGCCAGTCGGCACCGAAGCTTTGATTCGCGCCTGACATCATAATTGACCGAACGGGGTAGGCGTTTTCTACTTTATCCATGCCGACAAAAGACCCGATATTGAAGTACGAGGGATCGCGAGCGGCCCATTGAATAGACGTCTGAGCGGTCACGTTTAACGCGCTAAAGCGCGGTATGTCCTCTGGGTCAACAAAGTCCATGTGGGCGATAGTGGCTCGTACGCTGTCATTGCCCGTGACCATTCGAGCAGTCTCTATGGCATCGAGCGACATGCGCACAGCGCCGCCACCGATGGCGTGAATATGAACTGGGATGTCGTCGCTGAAGTACGTCTCAATATTCGAGGTGAGGTCTGCTTTAGAAATCATCGGCCGCCCAAAGTCCTCGTTATGGGAGTCGATATAGGGTGTGAGCAGAAAGGCGGTATGACCTTCGGGTACGCCGTCCGCTGCTAATTTTACTGCCTCGGGGCGAACCAGAGCGCCACTAAACTCCTCGGAGAATCGATTAAAGCGACTCGCAATTTTCGTGGCGTTATCAGTTTCGCGAACGGAGCCAAAAATCCGCAGTGTGAGCTCTCCAGCCTGGTCGAGTGACCGCCATATCTCATAAGCGTCAGTTTCACTCGGTGCAGCCGCCCAGGCGTCGTAAACGCTGGTTAGGCCAGCGGCGGCAGCTCTCGGCAGCCAATCGACGAAGCGTTGCTGATACGCGAGTTGGTCGCCCGGAATAAATTGCTTCACAAGTTCGGCCCCTGCTTTTTCACGTCCGGTTCCAAGCGGGATATTGGTCAGCGGGTCGCGCTCAAAAAAACTCACGCCCGGCTGAGGATCTGGAGTGCTGGCAGTGACACCGCCTTCTCGAAGTGCACGGGATGAAAACCAGCGAGAGTGACCATCGACTGAACCCAAAATCACAACGCGGTCGCCAAAAATGGCGTCGAGCTCTGCCGCTGCAGGGCCCGTTTTCGGAAACAGATGGTTTTGCCACCCGCGGGCATAGACGGGCGTGTTTCCGGGGTTCGTTGCTCTTATGGTTTCGAGGGCGAGTTGGAGTTTTTCTCGGGTGTCTGCAAGGCTCAAATTTACGCCGACATCAGCAAATGAGCCGTTGAAGACGTGCGTATGCGAGTCCATAAGACCCGGTATCAACAGGCCATCACCAATCGAGATCTGCTGCGTGTCGCTATCAATAAATGGGGCGAGACCGTCTGAGTCCCCAACGTAAACGATGGTGTCTCCTCGAACCGCCAGTGCTGATGCGGCGGGCCTCAGAGGATCTGAGGTGAAAATCGGGCCACCTGAGAATACAAGGTCGGCGGGTTCGACGGAGTGCTCGGTCGAACAGCCGCTCAATGTGATGAAAAAGGCGGACGTAATTGAAATAAAACCAGAGCGCATGACGGCTTCCTCGGCAGTGTTGTCGGTTTGAGACGCTGAATCGATAGTACGCAATTGTCGTTGCGGCTGCGAGTGGGCGATGTGGACCTCAATTCGAGGTCGATTGGCACCCTGACTTGGGCAAGCTTGCCGATCAGATGTGACGCGCGGCTAGTGCCCAAACTGATGGAGAGAATGGCTGAGAATAGACGTGCTCACCCGCGGATACACCGGTGCGCGCCTGTTTTAACTCACACGTCACTTGCTGTGGAAGAGGCGCTCTGCCAAGCTCGTTAGCTGTGAGTTGAGAGGTCGAGTGATGCAACGAAGATCGATTTTACAGTTGGGAGTGACCGGCGTTGTGGCGAGCGGGCTGCCTCTGCCTGCATTCGCCAAACAAGGCCACCGACCGAGAAGACTGAACCCAGGTGATACGGTTGCACTGGTTGCTCCAGCGTCGGTGACTTACCAGGCACTCGAGCTGCAACTGGCACTTGAGACTTTGGAGGCCATGGGGCTTAAGGCCAAGGTGGGTGATCACGTTATGGATCGGTTTGGGTATCTCGCCGGAGAAGATGAGGACCGAGCAGCAGATATCAACGCAGCGTTTGCTGATGACCGCATCGATGCGGTATTCGCGCTTCGCGGCGGTTGGGGCGCCAGCCGAATTCTCCCGTATCTGGATTTTGACGTGATCCGGAAAAACCCCAAAATTCTCTTGGGTTACAGCGACATTACGAGCCTCCTCAATGCGGTATTCGCAAAAACTGGATTGATCACCTTTCACGGCCCCAATGTGATGTCTCGCTGGAACGAGTTTACGCATCAAGGCATGCGTCGGGTACTTTTTGACGCGGAGGCGGAAGTCTATGAGAACCCGGTTATTGTTGATGACGATTTAGTGGCTAGAGACCATCGCATACAGACCATTACATCAGGTATTGCCCAGGGGCCATTGATCGGTGGCAACTTAACGCTAATGAGTGCACTTCTGGGCTCGCCTTATTTACCCTCGTTGTCAGGCGCCATTCTTTTCCTTGAGGATGTGGGGGAGGCCATCTATCGGGTTGATCGTATGCTGACCCAACTGTCATTGAGCGGCGAGTTGCGAAAAGTTTCTGGAATTGTCTTTGGGCACTTTACGGGGGTGGAGCCAAACCCGGGTTTGGGAAACTTCGCTTTGATGGATATTTTAAAGCAACACTGTGAGCCCTTAGGGGTGCCGTGCTATTTCGGCGCAATGATTGGCCATGTCGAGCAACAGAGCACTGTTCCTATTGGCGCTTATGCGCGAATGAATGCCGATAAAGGCGAGCTTGCACTGACGGCTTCGGCTGTGCGCTAGAACCATAAAAGGGGTGCCGCGTGAGTCAATTTATGCACTATAAACCAGACGTATTTTGCGTGGTCGCTATGGCCACGCTTATGGGCTGTTCGCCGTCCCATGACGTTGCAAAGCTCGAGGCGATTGTACCGAATAAGGAGATTAACTCGGTGGGTATGGCGGGCGATCAGCCGGCAGATATCAGTCGATATTTACTGGCCAGTGGTGCGTCCGGTGCGCAGATTTCTCCCGACGGCGAACAAGTGGTGTATCGGTCGTTAATTACCGGAACGCCACAACTTTGGAGCATCTCAAGTGGCGGGGGAGAGCCCCGACAACTGACTTTCGGGCAGGGCATTACGTTTTTTAGGTGGCTTCCCAATAGTTCCGGTTTGGTCTACGGCGCCGACAATAACGGGGACGAGCAGGAGTCTTATTTTACGATCGATCGTTACGGCGCAACAGAACGCACAGTATTCCCTGCAACAGATGGTGGGTTTCGAGTTCTGGGTGATATTGCCGACGATAACAAAACGTTTTACTTCTCGTCGACAGAACGAACGGGCCTGCACTACGACGTGTATGAAGCATCGCTTGATACGGGTGGTGCACGCCTTATTTACGAAGGAAATTACGGTAACTTTGCGCGAGCCTTATCCCCTGATAATCGTTATTTGGTGGTAACTGAGACTGTGGGTGAGGATTCGGACTATTTGTACCTGCTCGATCTCTCGAGTGGCACCCTGTCTGTGGTGTCACAACCTGAGTCACGTG
>CBFHJX010000125.1:0-4234 GCA_965656285.1 Luminiphilus sp.
AATTAAAAACATAACCCAGCGTTAAAAGCGCCAACACGTAATAGCGATAACGATTTGAGTAGAGCAAATGAGGCGATGGTTGAACTGCGTCGGCGGTTGGTTCAGTCACAGAAGTAAGACCCTTATTATTATTTGATGCGCTGCAGAAGCGACTCAGTGACCCAAAGGGTATCTCGAAACCGTACGGCCTCGAAATAGTCCGAATCAACCGTGAGAAAAGACACATTAGAACCGCTGATTCGCTGTGTTAGTCTGGCGATAAGCCTCCGAGAACGTGATGACGATGAACAGCACTGTCGAAACTGAAAACCAACCCATATTTGCGTCACGCCGTCTTCTTCTTAATTTCGTACTGATTACGCTTTGTTCCCAGTTCACGTTTGCCCTACTGGCCATGAAAGGCGTGCTCCTGCCTCAGATACTCGAATTATGGGACGTGTCCAAAACGCAATTCGGACTGCTTTTATCGATCTACGGATTTGCAAGCAACGTCATGTACGTCCTCTTATCTTGGGTACAGGATCGATATGCCCCCCAACAGATTATTTCGGTGACGATGATTATCGGAGGCATTACGACGTTCTTTCTGGGCAAAACGTCCGATTTTAACGTTCTGCTGTCACTGCTGCTGGTGCTGGCAATCTGCTGTGAAGGCGCGTTTTGGCCAGCTATCTTGTCGTCTGTGCGAAAATCAACATCAGACGGCAACCAATCAAAGGTCTTTGGGATTTTAGAGGGCGGTCGTGGGCTGATAGAGTTTCTTCAGAACGCCATTACCTTAGGGTTGTATGCGTGGCTGGGCTATAGCGTTTTGGGCCTCGAAGTCGCCTTCATGATTAATGGCAGTGTCATGGTTTTACTGGGTATCACCTGTTGGTTTAGGCTGCCCAAAGAATCCTTGCTTAAATCGAGTGAATCCTCGGGTACCATGATGAAAGAGGTGGTTGAGGGCATGAGATTCACACTCGCACTGCCCGAGATATGGCTCGCCGGCATCATCGGCTTCTTCATTTATTTCGCCTACACCAGCCTCCCGTTTTACATTACCTACCTCAATGAGAGCTATACGTTGCCGGTCATCGCCGCGTCGATCTTCGGGGTTATCTCGACCTCGCTTGGCCGCATCAGCTCAGCATTTGTTGCGGGGTTTGCAACTGATAGATTGTTCGGAGGCTCATCGGGCGGTATGCAGGTCGGCCTCATGGTCGTCGCTGTTCTTGGGACTCTGCTGGCACTCCTTCCCATCACACAATCATTTGCCTGGGTCGCCATGGCGCTCTTGATGCCGCTTGTGTTTACTGTTTTCTTTATGCGCGCACTCTACTTCGCCCCTTACGGTGAGATGGGACTACCCCCGAGGTTTTCCGGCTCAGTGATCTCAGTGGCCGCCTTTGTGGTGTACGCGCCCTCTTCTTTTGCCTACCTGCTCTGGGGGTTTATTTTAGACTCCTATCCGGGGGCGGAAGGATACCGCTACCTCTTCGCGACGCTTGCCGTTGTCGGCGCCGTCGGGGCTGCTATGGCGATTATTCTGAGGCGCCGAATGAGCGGAAGTCTTCGCGATCGAATAGCGCTCCAAGTCTCCGAGCTCGATGATAAATTGGGGCTTGAAGGAGAAGAAAAGACCTTCGCTAAACTGTGAGCTGAGGGCGTTGCGACCGCGAGACAGAAAAAATGCGATGACCGCGGTTTCACGGCACTAAGCCCGAGCGCGCCTCAGAAACCATCTCACACATGTCCGAAAGCAGCGTTTTAACATCTACACCACACCATCTGTTATCGTTTTGGAAACGGCCATCAGTCGCTCAATAACGTCCTTTCCTCGATTGAGTGTCGTTTTTCCTTATTTTCTCAAACATAAAGCCCAACGGCTCTACCCTCTCTTCGGAAAATCTCGATTACGTTCCGTCGACAGGCGCAGGTTTCATAACGAGCTCGTATCAAAACTGTACTTTCGAAACTCACTATCAAGCGCGTAACCCAGCGCCTCGTAAACAGACTGCGCTGTGATATTGGTATGTGCAGTTTCGAGATCCACTCGCGAGGCACCTTGTGTCTTTGCCCACTCATGGGCGTGTCTTAGCAGCCTTGATGCAACGCCTCTCTGTCGAGCTGTTGGGTCAACGTACACGTCGTAAAGGACATAAAACGGCTTCATCTCGACAGAGCAAAACGCCGGATACAGCTGAGTGAACCCCAACAGATCGTCACTTTCCTGACACACAAAAAGGGTGGCGCGCTTAAGGGTCATATTGTCCCTAATCCACACCTTTGCTCCGTTCAAATCGCTCGGCTGCTCGTAAAACATTCGGTAAGCATTAAACAGAGGGGCAATGTCATCCACATCGCTCAACCACGCCTCGCGTACAGTCATAGTGATCCCCTAAATCCGAAGAGACAATTCCAACGCTTGAGCGTACACCCAGAGTGGTCATTAAATCCAAAATCGCGATGTCATGTTGATTACGTAGCCTTAGGTCACTGAATGTTAGGACAAAGAAGAAACGCTCAAACAGTGGTCATCATTGGACTGGGGGATACCGGTGTTCTCGTCGCATCGCGGCTCGTAAAACAGTTCAAGGTCATTGGAGTTACCACGAAACCTAATCTAGTTAGTGGTCAGGAACTCGGCAAGCGACTGACAGATCTTCCCTGGTGGCAGGCGCATTACAACACCCCACTCAAACACTTCCTTGGCCTGAGCGCAGTCCAAATTATTCAGGCCAAAGCAGAATGGGTAAATCCAGAGCAACAGTCTGTTCGCGTTCGACTTCCTGACGGCCTCGAGAGGGTGATTGACTACGATTATTTAGTCATTGCGTCAGGCACATCCAATGGCTTTTGGCGGGACGACTCAATTCGTTCACAGAAAGAAATTGATGACGCCCTTCAAGCAGACGCCGCGCGCATTGAGACGGCGAGCACGATCGCTGTCGTGGGTGGGGGCCCCTGTGGTGTCAGCTGTGCGCTCAACATTCGCCGTGCCGATCCGTCAAAACAAGTAACCCTCTACTTCTCGGGGGATCGACCACTGGCGGGATACCACCCAATAGCTCAAAACTACTATGACAAAATTCTTAAAGACGCGGGGGTGACGCTACAAAGCAATAATCGCGCGATCGTGCCATCGGTAACGCCTTCCTCTGGCTTGATCAACTTCGAGTCAGGTGCATCTGCCAAGGCCGAAACGATCTTGTGGACTGTGGGCAAACGGAAACCTCATACACAGTTTTTGCCCACCAAACTTCTCGATGCTGAGGGCTTTGTGAAAACGCAGTCCACGCTGGAAGTCGAAGGCAGCAACACGATATTCGCCATTGGCGATGTGGCGTCAACAGACCCCGACCGATCTTCGGCACGAAATTGGGCATACGGGATTTTAGTCAACAACATCAAGCGAAAAGCCGCAGGAAAATCCGTTAACCAGTTTTACAAACCACCAGCGCATCGTTGGGGGTCGATTGTCGGTCCTCAAGCGGATGGACTGACATTGCATCAACACACGGGTAAGCGCGTGAGACTCTCTCGCTGGTTAGTGGATAACATTTTGCTTCCCACAGTGGTTCAACGCATGATTTACCGCGGCGTGGACCGCTCAGCCAATTAACCAGGGCCCTAGCCTGCTTTGGCCATTGGAAAACGAATAAATTCGTTGACCAGCATTTGTGCAAAGCTCGTGGGGTCGGGCCGCTGCATTGTCAGAACGCCCCGTGACCGCAAGGCAGCCTCAAGCACGTCCAAAATGCGGTCGAGTGTTAGATCGTCAGATTTATCACTCCACATCGCTTTTTCCGCTTCATCCTTAAAGCAGTAGGCCTTCCATGAAATGGAATAACGCAGATCTGACCAGCTGTAGCGCGCGGCTTCAAGCCCATTCAAATTAGCAAGAGACCACTGATCTCCTCCTTTAAAGGTCAGCGTTGCGCCTTTATCAATCTCTGGAAATATCGCTTTGGGGGTCACACGTTCGACACCATGAAATACCGTATCGGTGTCGATGAGGATGGCCGTATTGTGCACCGCCGGCATGGACTCTCGAGGGCCTTGAGGGCCTTCAGGGAAGTAGGCAAAGGCACCGCCTGGATTAGCCCCGAACCAGGACACGCAAGTTGCAATGGGGATCCGGTAATCGTTAAATAATCCTGAGTGGAGCATCGTGACTAACAGCCACTGGGGCATACGTTTCCGGTCTGCCCCTCTAAACTCAGGGACGTCAGTGTGGATGGCCAGTTCT
>CBFHJX010000126.1:0-4041 GCA_965656285.1 Luminiphilus sp.
CGCCGGTGACCGTCTGAATCATGATCGATTCGGGCAATTTTAGGTCGGCGCGACTCAGAAATTGATGCGCGGGAATAAATTTACCGCGGGCATTACCCGTCATATCAGGAACGAGACACTCAACCTCAGAAATAGCGTTTGTTTCCAGCCAAGTCCGGATTGCATCAATACCCGGATATGCAATATCGCCAGTTGCATTCTTCTCGGGCGAATACACAATCGTGGCGTTTTTATCGCGCCGCTTGTTTGACCCGCTCATAAAGCACTCTATTTGCCGCAGAAATGGCAGTATGGTGTGGCACCTGCCTACTCGCAAGGGGCATAATCGCCAAATGCAAAGTTCATTCCAGGGCTACCCTGACAGCTGGTATACCGCATCTTCTCAAATTCCTCCCGAGCGCGAATCGCTCAACGGCGAAGCAACCGCTGATGTCTGTGTCATTGGCGCAGGTTACACGGGTCTGTCAGCCGCACTGCACCTCAAAGAGCTTGGCCACTCAGTCATCGTGCTCGAAGCAGAGCGTGTTGGATGGGGCGCATCTGGGCGAAATGGTGGGCACGTGGGTACCGGCCAACGTGCCGACCAACTGTCACTGGAAGCCTGGTTTGGTCAAAGTGCCGCACAAGAACTCTGGCGCTTAGGTTTGGAGGCGGTTGACCTGGTCACTGATCTTGTTGTGAAACATCAGATTGAGTGCGAGTTTGGTGAGGCCAATGTTCACTTTGCAGCTAAGCGCTCTCATGTGGACGAGCTTAAGGAAGAGATTGAACATCTACGGACACGCTATAATTATTCAAATATTGAAGGCGTCGACAAGGACTCACTTCATGAAGTCACCTCGGGAATCGGTTTCCACTATGCCGTTATTGATCGTGGCGCAAGGCATCTACACCCACTGAAATATTGTTTGGGCCTTGCACAGGCTGCCGCTGACGCAGGCGCAACTATTTTTGAACGCAGCAAGGTCACGAGTCTGGCTCAGACCGAGGGTGGTGTTGGTATCACCACAGAGGGTGGACACGTTAAAGCTAAAAAGGTCGTTATTGCGTGTAACGGGTACCTTGACACCCTGTTCGCACCCATTGCGCGTAATATCATGCCGATCAACAACTTTATCGTGGCCACAGAGCCGCTTGATGACGATGTCGCAGCGCGCCTCAACCCGCTTAATGCATCGCTGTCAGACAGCTTATTTGTCATTAATTATTGGAAGCTCTCGCGCGACCGCCGCCTCATTTTTGGCGGGGGCGAGACCTACAGTGATAAATTCCCCGACTCCATCACCGACTTTGTTCGACCCAAACTTCTCGCTATTTATCCAGAGTTATCGACTACAAAGCTGGACTTTGGCTGGGGTGGAACACTTGCAATAACACGAAATCGAATGCCTGACCTGGGTGTACACAACGGCTCAGTTTTTTATGCTCAGGGGTTCTCGGGACATGGCGTTCCGACAGCAACGATGGCAGGAAAGCTCATCGCCTTGGCCATAAATAGCGGCCACGAAGATTTCGATCTCATGGCCGGGCTTAAAACACGAAAGTTCCCCGGAGGCCCTTTGCTGCGACGACCCTCGCTCATTGCCGGCATGCTTTTTTACAGTTTACGCGATCGACTGGGTCGGTAGTGCATCGGTCAGCGTTCGATACGCCGTCCACCAGAGATACTGGCCAACCCCGCCAAAAGTGACAAAAAAGTCATGCTGACGCACCGCGATGCCATTATCGAAACTTCGGTGTGTTAACGTCAAAGGCAATATTTAGGAGATCGTCATGAGCCAGTTGACCGGCAGACCCAGTGCATTGTTAGTTGTCTCTGATAGCTTTCTTGCCAAACAACTCACAGATGCGCTCCACATTCAGGGTTATAAGACGGTAAGAGCAGGACTTGCTCGAGATTGCTATTCAGCATGGTCGTCACCAGAGCGTTTTTCCTTTTGTATCATCGACCAGCATCTTGCGGATCAGCCTGGACACGTACTCGCCAAGTATCTCGCCGAAAACAAAGCAAAGAATGTCGTTCTGTTTGGCAATCTAGCGGATGCAGAGATGCGATTAAGTTTGTATCGCTCGGGTGTAAAGCTCTTACTCCGTGAGCCCGAGGGAACCGCAGAAATCATTGCCGCTATCGATGCCATCGATACGCCGCAACAAGTCGCTGAACCGAAGGTAACCACGGTGGTGCCGTTCCCGACAAAATCGGTAGGGCACACACCCTGGCAAGTGAAGGCATTACAGCGTGAATTAGTGGCGCCCGAGGGTCAAACAGTGGCATTAACGCGCAATGAGGTGAAGGTGTGTCTGGCTCTAGCGGAGTCCCCCACAGAGCCGACAAACAGAGAGGCGTTGACTCGCTCGTTGTATGGACGTTTTGATGCCTCGGCCAACAGAGCGCTCGATGCGGTGATTAAGCGCCTAAGGCAAAAAATTGTTGCACGAGTCAGCGCTGTAGACCCGATCACCACACACTACGGTGAGGGGCATCGCTTTACTGCCCCGATTATTACAATCAATCAGTAAGCCCGTAAGGAAGACCCCCAACAATCCTCGTGCCACAGCGTCATTGTGCAGTGTAGTTCCAGACAATAGGACGTAAAAGTTAACCCGCCACTGGCGTTTTACTCGTTTATTACCGCCGATTTAAAAAGCGAATGACGTGCTCTTGACCGGTACCGGATGAGACGTCAGAAGAAACAATCACAGCACCTAAGCCTTTTAAAATCTCTCGGAGCACATCGAGACTGGGGTGATCTAACGTCGTATCTTCCAGTGACCAGCCCAAACCCGTGTCACGAATTCGGCTGCACAACTCAGGCTCACCTTCCAAAGACAACTCGGTCCACAGTGAGAGTTCGATAAACCCCTCGTCGGTAAAATTGAGTGCCGTGTTAATAAAGGCGAGCAACGCGGACTCCACCCAGTAGCCTGAGCCGCGGATCAATTCCGGCATGTCATCATCCACCAGTAATCTGCATTCCAGCCCCTCGTCGGCTGCAAGACGCTGCAATTCGTCCTGTACAGTCTTAGCCAGGCCATGAACGTCGAGCTCCTCTTGGGCGCCAAGCGCCGTCTCCGATACCAGCGAGTCTCGACTCGCCATGATGCTCGAATCCAAACTCAACCGGAGCTGACCCATTTCGGAGAGCGCAATGTTTAAGTAGCGCCGTTCGTCAGCACCTACACCAGGCGCGTCTTTGACGCGACGGGCCAGGTCTACCACCTGCTCGAGGTTAGTAATCACCGTGGTATGAATTAAGCCCGTCAGGGCTTCTTTACTGCTTAGAGAACCTTGGAATGCGTCAATCTGCTCATCTGCACCGGCCAGACGTGACCGCACTGCCCAGGCGGCTAACAGTGCAACCAAGGTGGCCAGTAACGTTAAGACCAACTCGGTCAATGCAAAAATTGACTTCTGTTGCTGTAATAAGTGTTTAGCGTAAGTCTCGGTTGGCAGTATAGAGCTCTGAAATCCTTGCCTCTCGGAGGAGTACAGCAATGAAAGCGGATCGGGAGGCTCTGAGTCAGTGCACGGAGTCTCACCAGTGTCGGGTCGGTAGGCCAATACACAGCTCCCTGTCTCAGGGTCATAGTGCCTGACAGACAATGCGGGTAGTGGCCCTAAGACCCTTAACTCGCGGTCAATATAGCGCTCTATTTCGATGAGATTTTGCTTCACAATACCGAATACGGGACCCTTCAATCGTGCTGATCGAAAGACATGATGCCTAAACGCAATCGGCCCCTCAGAAGTAAAAGAAGGATCATTATCGGGCGAAGCACGGTAAACAGTTTGACGTATCACCCCAGCAGGGCTGGAAAAATCAAACCCGTCCATCATTGGATGATCAGTAATATCCTTGCCGACCAGCTCCTCGCGAGGATAAGACTGAACAATAATAACTCGGCCCTGAGGGTTGAGAGTGGCAACGTGAAAATGAAGGACGGTTGAGCTCGAATCTGCGCCGAAGTTCTGCATTAACGCAGTGAAGCCCGCTCGAAGGGCATCATCCCTGCTTAGGGATGGCGCCGACGAAACGGCTG
>CBFHJX010000127.1:0-4018 GCA_965656285.1 Luminiphilus sp.
TGTTAATTGGCAGTATCTGACCTGGAAGTGCCAGGCCTGCATTTCTCACCACATACCGGTTACGACCTTCGTAGTCCAAGTTGAAGGCACCGACCATGAAGTTCAGGTTACCGTCATAGTTTGACTGAACCCTGAACTCGTGTGACCAACCCTTGTTACTGGAGTAGGATTCATCAGCACCGAATTGCTTTCCTGTTTGAACCAGCGTGCCGTCAGGCATAAGCAATGGTATTCCCGACCCATAGCCACCCAACAGGGCACTGTTACCCGCGTAAATAGCGCTTCCTGGTCCCGCATAATCCACCATGAACGGTAAGAGGCTGTCTGGAATGGCTGGAAGAGCGCCGCCAGATCCCGCTGCCGCGCCTTGATACGCCGCGTATTGCGCGAGACTTAAGGCCTGTGCATTACCAAGATCGACTAGCGCATCTAATCCGGGCTGCCAATCACCTGTCGTCACACCCTTCTCGTAGTCTTCGGTCGAAGAGTACGCCGTTTCGGTGTAACCGGTAGACCAGCTGTACGACAGATCACCTGCGTCGTGTGTAACCTGTAGCTGGAACATTTCCTCTTCGGAGAAGTAGGTCGGTTCATAGTCCATGTTCACAGTACGACGATCGTCGGGGTTGTTATCCGTCAAGAATGGCGACTGGAATATAGCTGATCCGTCACCGAACAAATCGGTGTTACCCAACAATGCAGCGTTGCCTGGGTTAATACCCAACTGAGCCGCCGCCAGACCGAGGAATAATTGTGAGCCATTACTGATACCACCGATCGAGGACATCAGTGAATCACCAATACCACCCTGGTTGGCAACGCCGTAAGTCGGGTTTCCAGGGAGACATCCTAAGATGGCCGCTGGATCCGTGTTACAGGCCTGCTTTTGCGAACGCATACGCGAATCGTCTTCTTCAAAGCTGCTGTACATAAAGTTCACTTGCGTGTCTTCACCAGCATCCCATGTCAGCGAGAGGCGGCCTGACCATAGGCTTCGGTCATCAACGTCATTGCCCGTAAACTCGTTAGTTGTGAAACCATCGCGCTCCAGCGACATACCCGCAACTCTTAACGCTAAGGTGTCACTTAAGGGTGTGTTGATGTGGAATCGACCTTGTGTCGCTCCGTAGTTACCAATGGTGGCGTCTAAGCTCGCACTAAACTCGGTTGGATCGGCTTTCGCCGTAATGAGGTTCATTACACCACCGGTGGTGTTACGACCGTAAAGCGTACCCTGCGGGCCACGCAGCACTTCCACGCGCTCCATGTCTAAAAACTGTGTCTCGAAAATTCGGGTTGAGACCTGATAGATGCCGTTAACGTGAATGCCGACGCCAGAGTCACCAAACGTACCCACAGCACCGGATCCGATACCACGGATTCGAATATCACCCGCTGTGAAGTTTCCTTTGGTCTGCGTCAAGTTGGGAACCGAGAACTGCAGTGCTGATGCGTCATTAATGAGTTGCGAATCCAGCGCTTCTTGAGAAAATGCCGACACCGCAATGGGGGTGTCTTGAATCGAGGCCTCGACCTTTGCCGCTGTTACGACCACTTCTTCGAGTTGCTGCGCTTGGCTGAAACCAGAAAGTGATAGTGCACAGCCAGCGACGGCGACTGCGAGCTTATTGGCGTGGAACTTCATACGCTCTCCTTTAATCATTATTTAGGGCGTTTAGAGCCTTTTAACGGCTGTTTTATTAGATTTATTCATAACACGCATAAAAACGAGTTATTACGCTTAAGCTAGTGGAGTTTCTAGTAATTGACAACCCCTGAAACGCGGTCATTTATGGGACTAGTAACAATGGATGAAAATTCAGTACTGGCAAGATAAGCTCAATACAGAACACCCAAACACGACTGCCAGTAAGCTTTGAGACACAACGCCCTCACACCGAAGTAAAAATAGACAACAAGGTCTCACCATGAAAAAGATCTTCGCACTGCTCGCATTACTGGCAGTCCATCACGGAGCCAGCGCACAACCCATTACAGCCCCTTCCGATCAGCGAGCGAACCCGCAGGTACTGGCGCATCAACAAACGCTGGCGCCAGGACTCAAAAAGCTCGGCACCCGGGTTTTTGGGGCTGAGTTCATAGGCTACTCCAACTTTGGCTTTATCGAGGGGGATACGGGGATCATTGTTGTCGACGCGGGCTGGTTCCCTGCACCCACAGCGAATGCGATGAAGCTTTTACGAGAGCAGACGGTCAAACCCATCGTTGCCGTGATTTACACGCACTTGCACATGGATCATTACGGGGGAATCCAGTCGATTTTGGGCGAGCAGGGCGGCGATATTCCTGTTTATGGTCCGAGTAAGTGGCAAGGCACCTTGGCTATGGGACAAAGCGTCACACACAAAGCGACACTTCGAAGGGCCTTCATGCAAATGGGCATCCCGTTGGAAGAGGGGCTCGACGGCACCATTGGCAATGGCATCGGCCCCAGCCCTCGACTGGAGCACTTTGATGCACTGAGCTACCCGCCCACGATTGAGGTAAACGCTAAGTTAGCACTGACTATCGATGGCGTGAGTCTCGAAATATTTCCTGCGGCGGGCGATGTTAACGAGCACCTGTGGGTGTGGTTACCCGAGGATCGTATTTTATTCAGTGGCGATGCGCCGCCACACGGCGTGTTTCCTGCGGTGGAAACCGCCCGCTTCGAGATCGGCCGTAACCCTCAAAAAATGATGGCTTCGGTGCAAAAAACTATCGACTTAAATCCAGTTGCTATCGTGCCCGGCCACAGCAAAATTCTTGATGACTCTAAAGAAATTCAGGCGTTGATGACGCTGACACGCGATACGATCCAGTTTGTCATCGATCAGGTCGACCGTTTTTATCTCAGTAATCGCTCTATCGATGACTTACTGACGACCATCGACTTGCCTCCCGCGATTCAAGCGCACCCTCAGCTCCAGCCCTATTACCACCGATGGGAGTGGATGATGAAGCAGCGTTTTATTAAGCGCGCTGGATTTATCGACGACTGGATGGACTACCTGACACACACTGCCCACGACGAAGCTGAACGGCTGGTGCCAGCACTGGGTGGTCGCGACGCCATAATGGCGCAAGCAAGACAGGCAATCTCTAGCGACCCACAGTGGGCGGCCCGCCTTGCAACTTACTTAATTCTGACAAACAACGACGATAGAGATGCCCGGCAACTCCGCCAGCAAGCCTCCATTCGGTATGCGCAGGTCACGACAAGCACCAACCAAAGAAACTATCTGTTAGGTCTGGTCGCTGAGGAGAATGGCGATGTTAATTTCGACACGCTGCTAAGGAGCCCCCTTGCAGGATCACTCCAGCAGCTAAGAGGCAGTGACCTTCTGCGTCGACTGGGCAGCCGACTGATCGCAGAACGCGCCGACCACATCGACACCACCATCAGACTTACACTGGACGGCGAAGAGACCTTCGACCTTAGTATTGTCAATAACGTGCTCCGCGTTAGTTGGCCCGATGATGAACGTACTGTGATGAGCGAATGGTCCACGAACCGAGCGACAGTCATTGGTGCACTCACCCATAAGTTCACGCTAGTCCAGGCGCTGGAGAATCGTTCTATCCGTGTCTCGCGCAATGCCCAAGGCTCAAATCAATTTGCGTCCCTTTTCGAGTAAGCAAAAAAAAAGCCGCGACTCATCGCGGCTTTTCACTGACATACTGTTGATCGCTTATTCGCCGTCAAGCTCATCAATGTCGGCGTGAACCTCAGGCGCTGGACGATCAACAAGCTCGACATAGGCCATTGGCGCCTTGTCGCCTGTGCGGTAACCGCACTTGAGGATCCGAATATAGCCTCCTGGACGCTCTTGATACCGCGGTCCAAGCTCGGAAAACAGCTTACCCACCGCAGCCTTTGAACGTGTGCGGTCGAAGGCCAATCGACGATTCGCCACACTGTCGCTTTTTGCCAGCGTAATCAGCGGCTCAGCATAGCCGCGCAGTTCTTTAGCCTTGGCAACAGTAGTTTTGATGAGCTCGTGCTCAACCAAAGATA
>CBFHJX010000128.1:0-3985 GCA_965656285.1 Luminiphilus sp.
CGGCATGACCGGTAAGCGCTGGGGGCGTGTGGGTGACTCGCCCATTATTGGTGCAGGCACCTATGCGGACAACCGATCGTGTGCTGTCTCTGCGACGGGTCATGGCGAGTTCTTCATCCGCCATACGGTATCGCGGGATATCTGTGCGCGTGTGCAATTTGCGGGGGCCTCATTGCAGGACGCAACAGCACAAGTGGTGTTAAAAGAGTTGGTCGCAGCCGGAGGAGAGGGCGGTGTGGCTGCTGTTGATCGCGCCGGTAACGTGGCGCTGACCTTTAATACACCGGGTATGTATCGCGCGAGTATTAATGCAGCCGGCGAGAAGACCGTGGGTATTTTTGGCGACGAGCAGTGAGACACAGCAACTCAAGGGCGCGGCCTGTCGTCTGAGGCGACAGGTGAATGGTGTTGCTGTAACAAAACCGATAAATGGTGGATAAACTCCATTGCAAATTGACTTAAAAATACTGATTATATATACAGTAGTTAAACCTGATGGAGAGACACATGGATCCGAATAAGCAAAAAGCCCTTGACGCTGCACTGACGCAAATCGAAAGGCAGTTTGGCAAGGGAACAGTAATGCTCATGGGCGACCAAGAGCGTGTCGCTATCCCTGCTATATCGACGGGTTCGCTGGGGCTCGACATTGCGTTAGGGATTGGTGGCTTGCCCAGAGGTCGTATTTGTGAAATCTACGGTCCAGAGTCCTCGGGTAAGACAACACTCACGTTGCAGGTGATTGCCGAAGCACAAAAGCTGGGTGGCACAGCAGCGTTTATCGATGCAGAGCATGCGCTGGACCCGCAGTATGCGGAAAAGATAGGTGTTCAAGTCGACGACTTGATTATGTCGCAGCCCGACACGGGCGAGCAGGCACTTGAGGTCGCGGAAATGCTGGTGCGTTCAGGGGCGGTGGACATTTTAGTGATCGACTCTGTCGCTGCGCTGACACCGAAGGCGGAAATCGAGGGCGATATGGGAGACTCTCACGTAGGTCTTCAGGCACGGCTACTGAGTCAAGCCATGCGTAAGCTGACCGGGGCGATTAAGCAAACCAACTGCCTTGTTATTTTTATTAACCAGATTCGCATGAAAATCGGTGTGATGTTTGGGAGCCCCGAAACCACAACGGGCGGCAATGCGCTCAAATTCTACTCATCAGTCCGACTGGATATTCGTCGTATTGGTGCCATCAAAGACGGCGACGAGATTGTAGGTAACGAGACGCGTGTGAAGGTGGTTAAAAACAAGGTGTCACCGCCGTTTAAACAGGCGGAGTTCCAAATCATGTACGGGGTGGGTATTTACCAGATGGGAGAAGTCCTCGACTGGGGTGTTAAGTTAAATCTCGTGGATAAATCGGGCGCTTGGTACGCGTACAAAGGCGATAAGATCGGCCAGGGAAAAGCGAATGCCGCCAAGTTTCTTGATGAGAATCCCGCCATTGCGTCGGAAATCGAAAATGAAATTCGGCGCCAGACCATGAGTCTGCCATCAGACGAGGCCGAGTCGAACGACGTGGCTTCAGAGGAGCCGGTAAAAGGCTAGCTTCGATGGAAGTAAAAGCGTCTGATGTGCGCCGAGCCGCAATGGATTTGCTGGCTCGGCGTGAACACTCCTCTCAAGAGATTCTCACCAAACTCCAGCGACGTTTCAGGAAAGCTGTCGTCACGGAAGACGTGTTCCATGAGGTCATCAGCACGTTGACGAGCGAGGGGTTACTGAGCAATGAACGCTACGCGCAGTCGATGGCGCGACAATTGATAGGCCGAGGCAGCGGCCCTAAAAAGCTGACCTACGAGCTTAAACAAAAAGGTTGTGATCCTCAGAGCGCACTCGACAGTGCATTTCCCGACGGTGTCGACTGGTTTGCACTGGCGGAAGAACTGTACGACCGGAAGTTTGGGCTCAAGACCTTGCCTGCTGAATGGCATGAGAAACAAAAGGAGCGCGCCAAGCGCGGGCGTTTCATGGCGTCGCGCGGCTTTTCACCAAATCACTTTATGCATTTGCTCGATACCGGCTCAGATTAACCGGTTACCGACTGACTCCCCTTGTTTTAGGGGCTGCCGTCTAACAAGACGCCTCGAATATCCCGTGCTTTTTGCTGAATGATGTCCGCGTTTTCTGGCCCCATTCGCAGGACCTGCTTTTGAAGTGAGGACAACGCCTCCAACTCCGGGTCCATGTAGACCCAATTGGCCTCGCGTCGCATCAGCTCGGCATCGACTGCGACTTGGGGTGTTGAGAGGATTTGAGTGGTGGCTGCCAGTACGGCACTTCGGATATCAAAATCACTCACGCCCATGCGCGTGAGAGCCTGGGTCGCTATCATCTCGTAGTCGTTCAAGAGCGAGACAAGTGCCGTGGTGTCGAGCCCACCGACCCACTGGGTAAAACCGTCGTAGCGGCTAAAGCCGGCAGCATCGAGGGTGACCCGAAGTCCGTCATCTGAAATTGGGAAGGTGGTTGACGGTTTCCCGACCGGTAGTAGCTTGTAAGGCACTTCACCACGCCGCAGCGCATCAATAATAGCGACCGCGCGCTCAACCACGTAGTCACCAGCAACAAACTGGGCGAGCGCCTTGCCACCATTGACAGCGTCGATCGATTCGCGTGCGAACCGGTCACCGGTTTCCTCGGTGACAACCGGTGCTGGTGGGGTCTTAGGCTGAACTTCAGTAGCGACAGAGGCGGTAATGACTGTCGCGGGAACCTCGGCCTCGATAGGTACTGGGGCGGGTTCCACCGGGGGTTGAACTATCACTAACTCTTCAGGCACCGTTGGCTCGCCGTAATCTCCAGTCATTAAAATAAAGACGAGCGTTGCGAGAATGCCGGCAAATAGTATGCCTAAAAAAAGTGGATTTGCTCTGGGTTCAGCGTGTTTCTCGGCCATTGGTCATCTCCCGGTTGTCGTCACGCCTAGATTACCGAAGAACGTTCAAGGCTGCGACTATCCAATCTTGCGGGGGACTTCGTCTGGTTTTGCGTAGGAAAATCGTCGTCCAGGCCCAACGTCGTGATAGCCGTCAAGGCCGGCACCGGTAACGAGATCCATACCGATAAGATCGAGCGTTCCATCGTCCCGCCATACGTCGTTGGTAAATGAGAGCTGCTCGACGGACCCAATGATGAGGTGTGTCCCGTTAATGGCAAGTGGCTGATGGTCCTGCAGTGTCAATCCGATCTGCAAGGGCGACTCTGAAACGAAGGGGGCGGGCGTACCGTCGACGGTTGCCGATTCAAATCCACATTCATCGAACTCCGACTGATCGCGATTGAACCGCGCAGAAGTATGGTGTGCGCGTTGCGCCATAGTGGTCGATACCGCATTGAGCGAGTAATGCCGGGTCGAGAGAATATTATCGAGCGTGTGGCGCTCAGTGCCCTCAGGCGCAGGTCTAATGATCATACCGAGTAAAGCTGGCGATGCGCCAACGTGAAAACACGAGTTGACGACGCATAAGTTCGTATCGCCTTGAGGGTTGACGGTACCGACTAATACCACCGATTTAAAACCGGGAAGGCTATTAATCAGCGCAGCGCGCCGGCGTTTTTCAAGCTGCTCTATGGCGAGTCGATCAAGCATCAGGCGAGCGACTCTTGTCGGATACAGAGCCGTAAAGGCCTTCGTAGCGACGTTTGGCCCAAAACGCATAGAGCGGATCAATAAGTTGACGGATGCCCGGCCAGCGCAGCCAAGACCAGAGCACGCCAATACGTGTGTGTTGCCAAGCCGCCACATTCGCATCGGCGCCGACAATCCACGAATCTCCGCGTTTGAGGTGCAAGTTTAACAAGAGGTCTTCTTTGGACGGCATGTCATCGGTAATCTCAATGGAGTGAATATCGATCAGTGCAAGGCTCTCGCGCTTCAACTGTGCAAGGTGTTTCATTTCGCGGGTGCACAGCGGGCAGGCACCGTCGTAATAAAGCGTTTCACGCGTCATGGTCATGTAGCCCTGGAAAGTGTGTCAGA
>CBFHJX010000129.1:0-3980 GCA_965656285.1 Luminiphilus sp.
TTCAACCATAAAGGTCGACAAACCACTGGCCAAATCGTCTGATGAGCCGATTCGCGTGAAAATTCGATCAACCATCGACAGCGTGGCGCTTGTTGCTGGAACAAACGCGCCACAATGAGCCAGCAGAACGATCAATGCGTTTTGTCGCATGTAGGTCGATTTGCCCCCCATATTAGGTCCGGTGATCAAGAGCATTCGCCGACTTTCATTGAGGAGCGTGTTATTGGCAATAAAGGGTTGCCCGCTCACCTGCTCAACGACGGGGTGTCGACCGCTCACAATGTCCAACTGAGCAGAATCACTAAAGGCGGGGCGGCTCAACGACAATGCGTCTGCGCGTTCTGCAAAGCAGGCGAGTACGTCGAGGTCGCAGATTGCACTGGCCGTGCTTTGCAGCAAAAAAAGGTCCTGTGCGACGCGATCAACCAGTTGCTCATAGAGGTATTTTTCACGAGCAAGCGCCCGACTTCTGCTCGAGAGTGCTTTGTCTTCAAACAGCTTGAGTTCGGGCGTAATAAAACGCTCTACGTTTTTTAGCGTCTGCCGACGCTGGTACGCGTCGGGTGCGCGATCCGACTGCTGTCGACTGATCTCAATGTAGTAACCATGAACGCGGTTGTAACCGACTTTTAAGGTCGATAGTCCCGTCGCCTCACGTTCACGACGCTCAATGTCCACGAGGTACTCGCCGGCATTTTCACTGATACCTCGCAGTTCGTCGAGCGCCTCGTCATAGCCGCTGGCGAGTACCCCTCCATCGCGGATGACAACCGGTGGCGCTTCGATTAAAGCGGCACTGAGTAACGTACGCAGGTCTGGGTAGTCGCCAATATTAGCCGCCAGAGCAGTTAAGCGAGGTCTATCTTGCGGCAGCGTCGAAACGAGCTCGGGCAGCGCCCACAAGCTGTCCCGTAGCCGCGTAAGATCGCGAGGCCGTGCGGAACGCAGTGCGACTCGCGATAAAATTCGTTCAAGGTCTGCAATAGGCTTGAGTTGCCGGCGTGTTGGCTCATAGCTGTAGTCTTGACGAAGACGCTCAACGCTGTCGAGGCGCGCATCAAGCTCTTTCCTGACACACACGGGTCGATGAAGCCACCGTCGCAGATGCCGTGTCCCCATAGCGGTAATGGTCGAGTTATAAACCGCAAACAGGGTGTTGTCTTCCCCGCCATGGATATTTCGGTCAATCTCAAGATTTCGGCGTGTGGCCGCATCGAGGATGACGGTGTCGCTTTGGCGCTCGTGACTGATTGAGACCAGGTGCGGGAGTTCGTTGCGCTGTGTGTCTTTGACATAGTCAAGCAGGCATCCCGCTGCTGCGACAGCCAGTGATAGCTCGTCGCAGCCAAACCCACTGAGATCACGCGTTTGAAATTGGCGATTGAGTGCCTGGCGCGCACTTTCCTCATCGAATTGCCACTCGGGTAACCTACGAATAGCGACGTGGTCGCCCAGTGGCGGCAGACTGGTGTCTTCGGAAACGAGTAACTCGGCGGGTGATAATCGCTGCAGCTCCGCGGTTAGTGCGTCGTCATTTTCGACTTCAGTGACTAAAAATCGGCCACTACTGACGTCCATCCAGGCAATGCCGCAGCGCAGCTGACATCGATACAGAGCGACGATCAGCGAATCGCCGCTGGCATCGAGTAAGGATTCGTCGGTAAGTGTGCCTGGGGTGACAATGCGAACCACCTTGCGCTCAACGGGTCCTTTAGATTCGACTGGGTCGCCAATTTGCTCTGCGATCGCAACCGAAAATCCTGCGCGAACCAGTCGGGCTAAATAGCCTTCAGCGGCGTGGTAGGGCACACCTGCCATGGGTATAGGAGCGCCGGCAGACTGACCTCTGGAGGTCAGTGTGATATCTAATACCGGCGCCGCGATTTCAGCATCATCGTAAAAGAGCTCGTAAAAGTCGCCCATCCGGTAGAACAATAGTTCGTTAGGATGTGCACTTTTTATCGCTAAAAACTGACGCATCATCGGAGTGTGTTGGCTTGTATCTGACCCTGTAACCATGCTGTTTATCTATCTAAAGACCGCTTGTGTGCCAAGGCCTCTCGAAAGAGGTAAACCTTGACGCTCTATTATTTCTGTTTCACTGGTCCATCACAATGATCATGGGACTTACCGACGACCCGTGAACCCGCAGGTCATGCCCCCGAGCAACCCTCGGCGCCCCTGAATCGGGTAAGGCAGTTGCAAAACCACTTCGTTTTCCCGCCTTAGACGGTGAGTTGCTTAGAGTAACCCGAACGCGCCAGGGAAGTTAGAATAGATCGGTATTAATCAACAATACCTGTCGAACGCTAAGAGTTGCGGGTGCGCGAAAATCATACAAGGGTTGTTAAAATCGAGTGACGCGTGCACGTCAAAGTTTATTTTTCGAGTTTTGCTGAGGCCGCTGGCTGTAGATGGTTTTTAGGGCTATCGTCGGCGCTGAACTGTCACGAAAAAAGGGTCATGATGAAGAGACTAATGCTTGGGCTAATCGTCCTTCTAGTAACACATACAGCGAGTGCAGCGACCGTCATTCACGCAGGCTTTCTGTTCGATACAAAGCGCGGTGAGGTTACCGAGCGGCAGACAATTACCATTGAGGGTGGGCGGATTCTCTCGGTGCAAAAAGGCTTTGTCGATGTGGCTAATGCAGATGTGATTAACCTGCGAGACGCGTATGTGTCGCCCGGCTTTATGGATATGCACGTTCATCTGGATGGCGAGTTGAATCCTCCCGCGAGCTACTCGGAAGAGTTCTTCATGAATTCAGCCGACATCGCATTACGCTCGACGATCTATGCTCGACGAACCTTAAATGCTGGATTCACCACGGTGCGTGATTTGGGTGCGGGCGACATAGATGCCATTTTTGCACTGCGTGATGCGATTGAAAAAAATATCGTCGACGGTCCGCGTATTTTTGCGGCGGGTAAGTCGCTCGCCACCACGGGAGGTCATGCTGACCCTACCAATGGCATCAGGACAAGTTTGCGCGGCGACCCCGGTCCCAAAGAGGGCGTCGTTAATGGACCTGAGGACGCTTACAAAGCGGTAAGGCAGCGCTATAAGGACGGTAGTGACGTTGTCAAACTGACGGTGACCGGGGGTGTTTTGTCACTCGCTAAAAGTGGCGATAACCCACAGTTTACGGACCAAGAACTGTCGGCAGTTATGTCGGCTGCGAAAGACTATGGCTTTGTCGTGGCGGTTCATGCACACGGGGCACTGGGTATGAAGCGCGCCATAAGGGCGGGCGTCGATTCCGTAGAGCACGGCACCTATATGGACGAGGAGGCGATGGCACTGATGCTTAGCGAGGGGACGTGGTATGTCCCGACGATCTCTGCCGGTAAATGGGTTGGCGATCTTGCAAAAATGGACGGCAAACTCCCAGCTGTTGTGCGACCCAAAGCGGCCGCCATTGGTCCGCAAATACAAGACACGTTTGCGGAGGCGTATAAAGCGGGTGTGAAAATTGCGTTTGGTACCGATTCAGGCGTGTCGCCACATGGCGCAAACGGTAAAGAGTTCCGCTTCATGGTCGAGGCGGGCATGCCGGTGATGGCCGCCATTCAGTCGGCGACGGTCAATGCTGCATCGTTGTTGCGGGTCGAAGACAGTCTCGGACAGATTGCTGCGGGATTTCACGCCGATATTGTCGCGTTTGATGCCAATCCACTGACCGACGTCACCGTGCTAGAGCGTCCCAGCTTTGTAATGAAGGCGGGCAGTGTATTTCGAAATGATGGAGAGTGATCATGCGATGGTTGTTAATGTCTTTGTGGATGGTGTCGACGATAGCGCTCGCTGAGCATTCGCCGGTTGCGATTGCGCTGCACGGGGGGGCCGGGACAATAGAGCGAGGCAAGATGAGTGTTGAACTTGAGGCCACCTATCGTGTGTTTCTTGAGGCTGCCATTACTGATGGGCACCGGCAGTTGGAGGCAGGACATCCGGGACTGGACGTTGTGGTTAACGTG
>CBFHJX010000130.1:0-3948 GCA_965656285.1 Luminiphilus sp.
GATTTTGATGGGTATTTTGTCGGTGAATGACCTGGCAATTTGATGTTTAGTAATCCAAGTGGTGACTTGCACTTTGGAATAGAGAGGTAAGGCGATGTTTAAAAATCGTAATCGACGGCAGCGAGGTTTTACGCTGATGGAACTTTTGGTTGTGCTGGCGATATTGGGTTTGCTAGTCAGCTTGGTGGGACCACAAGTACTGAATCAGTTAGGTGGTGCGAAGTCGAAGACCGCGAAAATTCAAATTCGTGATCTCGAGCAGGCATTGGAGATGTACAAACTTGATGTAGGTCGTTTTCCTTCAACAAACGAGGGCATGGACGCCCTCGTTAGAAAGCCCGGTGATGCTACGGGCTGGAATGGACCCTACCTAAAGGGGGGCAAGGTACCTAAGGACCCTTGGAAGCGCGATTACAATTACAAGTATCCGGGTCAAAATGCCGAGCTTGATATTTTTAGTTACGGGCAAAATGGATCCCCGGGTGGTGATGGTGAGGACGCTGACGTTAACAACTGGGACTAGACCTCGCGGTTTTACGCTGATCGAGGTGCTCATTGCTATGGCGATTACTGCCTTCGTCTCGGTGCTGTCTTACCAAGCGCTGTCCACGGCACTGACGGGTATCGAATCGGTCCGCGCCGAATCTGAGCGACTGCACGAGATTAATCGGGCGTTTAATGTCCTCTCGCGCGACATTCGGCAAATGACCAATCGACCGGTACGCGACGAATTTGGGCAGCTTGCATCGGCGGTCTTGGGTGGACCGTTGGCGCGAGACCCGCTTCGTTTGACGCGCGCAGGTTGGCACAACAGTACCGGTGCTCCGCGCAGTACCTTGCAGCGGGTAGCCTATCGCCTTGAAGACGATCGCTTGTTGAGACTGAGCTACCCGGTTCTCGATCGAACGACGGCTATTGAGCCCACTGAAACGGTGCTGGTTGATCGGGTTGAGGGGTTTGAGGTGCGATTCTTGCCGACCATCAAGTCATTGGAAGTGGATCGCAATCAAACCGTAGACCGACGGTTTTGGCAGGAAAACTGGATTTCAGAGGTGGGCTTTACCGACAAGATCATGGACCCTCCTGCTGCCTTGGAGGTGAGACTTTCCCTTGAGGACTGGGGTGAACTGGAGCGACTTTATGTCATGCCCGCCTTCCAATAAATCACAAGCCGGCGCCGCCTTAGTCATCGCGCTGTTGGTGTTCGCAATTGCTGCAACACTGATGGTGGGTGTGCAGCGCGATTTCAACTTGCAACTGCAAAGGAGTACGAACACGTTTTTTGGTGAGCAGGGGTGGTCCTTTTTGTTGGGTGCTGAAACGCTTGCGGAGTTGGCGCTGCGATTTGATGCTGACGAGGACGCAAAGCAAGATGCCCCGTTGGATTCACTGCAAGAAATGTGGGCTCAGCCCCAAGCCCCTTATCCACTAGACGGCATTGGCTTTTTACGCGGTGATATTTACGACTTGCAGGGGCGCTTCAATATCAACGGCTTGGTTGAGACCGTAAATCAAGTGCGAGATCCCAACACCCCCTTAGGCGCGGCGCCAGCGAATGTCGGCGATCGCGACGCCGAGACGCAGCGACTCAATGTCGAGCAGCGAGTGTTGCTGAGGTTGCTGTTGTCGATTGAGGCGGCGGAGCTTAACCGCGCGGAGGCCACTCGCTTGGTTGAGCGTATGACCGACTTTATCGATGCGGACCGCAGTCCACGAATGGACGGCGCTGAAAATGAAGTCTATTTGTCGTCGGCGTTTCCCTACCGAGCGCCTAATCGTCCAATCGCAAGCGTCAGTGAGGTACGAGCGGTCGACGGTATGACACCAGACCTTTACCGACTCATTGCGCCGTTTTTAACCGTGTGGCCAATTGACGGAGGAAAGATCAATATTTTGACTGCGCCGCCTGAACTGCTCGCAGCACTGAGTGGCGACGATGCGTTCGAGCCACTGTCTGCGCAGCAGGTCGCGCGCATTGTGGAACTCCGAAATGAGGGCATGATCACAGACATTGATAGCTTTATTGAAGACCCCGTGTTTACCAATGCTACAACGACTGATTTGCGAAAAATGATCGACGTAAAGTCCAACTGGTTCCTGCTCGATGCGCGCGTTGAGATTGCCGACCGAGAACGTCGCCTGTACAGTGTGTTGCACCGTCAGGGCCGAGCGGTGTCTGTTGTCCATCGGACCGAAGGCGAGCTGTGATGAGCAGTCAACGTCGAGCATCTGAGCCACTATACTTAACACGTTGTACAAAGAGGTCCGCGATCTAACATGCGCGTCGAAAACTCAAGTGTGATCATTTGGCATGATGGGGAGCCGATGCTTTGGCGAGCTGGCGCGGTCAGCGCTGAAGTCATCACCGCGGACACCGTGTATCCAGAGTCAGCGATCGTTGGGCTTCCCAGCGATGCTGTTCGTACAACGTCCATCGACGTTACACCTCAAGAGCGAAAACACCTGGCAAAATCATTGGCCTTCATGATGGAAGAGCAGGTCGCCGAGGACGTCGACGACTTGCATTTTGTATCCGCGCCTTTAACCGACGAGCGTTTTTTAGTCGCCTTCACACGGCGCGATAATCTCGCCGCATGGATTGAGCAGCTCAGCCAAATGGAAAGCCTCAAGCTTTTTGCGCCTGAAGCCTTGTGTTTACCGAGAGAACGAGGCGAGTGTTGCGCCGTGGCAGAGGGCGATTCAGTGGTCTTGCGCTGGAGCGACTCTGAAGGCGCGCGCGTGGATTTGTCGCTCTTGTCGGTCGTACTGGATTCTTTGACGGAGCGACCCGAAAAAATCGTGTTATATGGCACTGACCGAGGGGCCGTAGTCGCTCATTTGACTGACGAGCAGCAAGCCCTTGTGGACTGGCGCCAAGGGGGATGGGGAGCGCTCCTTCTGCTCGCTGATACGCGCCCGAGTCTTAATTTGCGTCAAGGAGCGTTTGCCCCCGCGTTGCCGCTCAACAAGTGGTGGGGTCTTTGGAGGACCGTTGCAGTGACGGCCTGTGTGGCCATCACCTTGCAGTTGGTTGCCGATCTTGGCCAATTCCAAAAATTGAAGTCACACAATCTTGAGCTGCGCTCAGCGATTCAACAAACCTATCGGCGAGCGAATCCACGTGGTGCTGTGGTTGATGTCGAGAAGCAATTAGACCGCCAGATTGGCGAATTTACGGGCGAAGAGGGTCTTTCTGCATTTACACCCCGTCTTGTAGACGTGGTAACGGCAACGATCTCGAACAGCGGGCGAGTCACCTCGATCAATTACAGCGCGGGGCAACTTCGCCTGAATCTTACCGCTGAAAACTTTTCCGCGGTTGAGAAAATTCGACAAGCACTTGAGGGGAAAGGGCTCAAGGCGACCCTTGAAACATCCAGCGCGAGGGGCGATGAAGTTCGCGCTCGATTAAGAGTGGAGGTGTCCTAATGCGCGCATGGTTTGCAGCACAATCCCCCCGGGATCAAATGGCACTCATGCTCCTAAGTGGGTTTCTGCTCCTGTTTGTACTGTTTCAGTTTGCGTTGTCGCCAGCTGGCGAAGCGCGTCGTCAAATGGCGAGTAATAATGATGCGGCGAGCGCTCAATTGTCGCGTGTTGAAACCAAGGTCAGCCAGCTGTTGAACCTGAGAGAGAGTGACGACACGGGTGCGAGTCAAAACCTATCATCGACCCTCAGTGCCGCCGCACAAAATGCAGGATTGGTAGTAAAGCGCCTGCAGCCCAACAGTCGCGGTGAGGTGCAAGTGCGTTTTGAGGGTGTCGACTTCGATGCATTACTTCAGTGGCTTGAGACTGTAGAGGGCAACGAAGGTCTCCGGATTGTCGACGCTTCGCTCAGCGACGCGGGTCGTTCGGGCGGTGTTAACGCAACATTAAGAGTTCGAGGCCAGTAGCTGTGGGTCGAGTGACCGGACTGGTACTGACGTGCACTGTCTTGCTGGCTTT
>CBFHJX010000131.1:0-3917 GCA_965656285.1 Luminiphilus sp.
GCAATCATATTATTGATAAACCGCTGGTGGCCCGGTACGTCAATGAACCCGAGGGTCTCTTGATGGTCCGATGGCACGTAGGCGTAGCCTAGATTAATAGAAAGACCGCGCGTTTTTTCCTCAGCAAGCGTGTCGGTATCGACGCCGGTCAGCGCTTTGATCAGTGAGGTTTTACCGTGATCTACGTGACCGGCTGTGGCGACGATCAAGGTCTTAGCTCAACGATTTGCTCAATAAACTGGTCCTCATCGACCGGCTCAAGGCAGCGCAGGTCGAGCAGAAGGGAGCCGTTGTTAAGGCGACCTATTACGGGTCTGGGTAGTGTTCGAAGCTGCTGGAATAGACTTCGTAGTGGCTCGTCTTCTCCGTTTACACAACGGATACTGATTGCTGCACTGGGAATTACCTCTACCGGCAACGAGCCACTGCCAATTTGACTATTAACGTCATCAATACCGACCCGATAATCCTCGCCAAGGACTTTGGCGACGGGCTCCAAAAGTCGAAGCGCTTGCTCGCGAATGTCGCTCTGGCTGCGGGTGAGGAGTCTCAGTGTCGGGACCGTTTTTGTGAGTTCCTCTGGATTCTGGTAGAGCCGTAGCGTGGCTTCCAAGGCCGCAAGCGTCATTTTGTCGCAGCGCAGAGCACGCTTTAGTGGGTTGCGCTTAATGTTGTTGATCAAGTCAGATCGACCCACAATCAGGCCCGCTTGAGGGCCGCCGAGTAGCTTGTCAGCACTAAAGAGTGCCAAGTCTGCACCATAATTTAAGGTTTGCTGAACGGTTGGCTCATGCGGTAGACCGTAAGCCTTCAGATCGATTAGGTTACCGCACCCCATGTCGACAACGAATGGAATATCGTGCACTTTGGCAAGTTCGGCTAAATCACGCTCTGGCACAATATTAGTAAAGCCTTCGATTCTGTAGTTACTGGTGTGCACGCGCATGATCAGGGCTGTCTGATCGTCAATGGCCTCAGCGTAGTCCTCCAAATGAGTGCGATTGGTCGTGCCCACTTCGATGAGCGCAGATCCCGAGCGGTTCATAATGTCGGGAACGCGAAACGAACCGCCAATTTCGACCAGTTCACCGCGGGATACGGGTACTTTTTTCCCAAGGGCAAGCGTGTTGAGGACGAGCAGTACAGCGGCGGCATTGTTATTGACGACCGTTGCAGCTTCCGCCCCGGTGAGCGCGCAAATAAGCGCCTCAATGTGGTGATCTCGGTCGCCTCGCACACCTGGCTCAAGATCGTATTCTAAATTGCTCGCATGGCGAGCGACCGCCGTAACTGCGTGGAGCGCAGCCTCAGCCAACTGCGCCCGCCCAAGATTGCTGTGCAGAACCACACCGCTGAGATTGAAAACAGAGACTAACGATGGTGTCGCAGTTTGCGTCAGTTGCTCTCGAATGGACAGTGCAATGGACTCGCGTGAAACACGGGCATGCTTTTGCGATTGCAGCGCTGTGCGCACCCGGGACAGTTCCGCGCGTGCGGTGGCAGCAACCGCCGTATGTCCCCACTGAAGGACTTCAGCTGTCAGCTCATCCAAGAGTGCGCTCACCGAAGGAAGATCTCTTAATTGTTGTTGGAGGTTGTTATTCACGCAGACCCAGTCGCCGTTTGATGCTTTAAGTGTAGCGTGAGATTAAAGACGGTGCAGTGACTTATGTTTGTGTCAGAGGGGCTACCGGCTTGAGTTCAGCCAGTAAATGGCGCAAGCGGTTAACAGTCCGGGAAAGACCTCGTGCAGTTGGCTGCTCAGCCCGAAACTTATCCAGCCTATGAGGACGATCATCCCTAAAAGCATGGCCAGGAGGGTGCCACTGGGTGAAGCGATCCGTCCATAAAGTCCAAACACTACCGGGGGGAAAAAGCAGACCGCGTAGAGGCTTCCTGAAAAGATGGTGACTGCCACGATATCGCCAGGCGGATTCAAGGCCATCAGTGCGGCGGTGCATGCAAAGCCCACGACGGCAAGACGTGACGAGGTGACTTCATTTTTCACAGCGCTAAATGGCGCAATAATGTTTTTATACAGGGTCGAGGACGCGACCAATAACACGCTGTCCATTGAGGACATGGCCGCGGATACGATCGAAACGATTAAGAGATCAGTCACCCAAAAAGGGAAAATAGCCGCGTCGTTTACCAGCGTAGGAACGATGAGGTCGGTGTCTGACACATTGTCGAGCAGAAGGTGCGCATAGAGTCCAATGGGGAACATGCACGCCAGAATAATCGTCAGTCCAACGACGGCAATCCACTTTCCTCGCCTGACTTCGGCGTCACTCTTGAGACCGTAAAAACGCGAAAGCTGGCGCGGATCGACGATCAGCTTAAGCGCTCCTGATAATGAAACGCCAAGGAGAACTGCAAAGGGTACAGCGCCGTTGAGCTCGAAAAGGTGTTGCTTGTTGGGTCGTTCCATAAGTTGACCGACTGCGCCTAGGCCCCCCGCGGCGTTGGTCACAAAATAAAAAATAGTTACCGCCCCAAGGAGCATCAGTACGCCCTGTATGGCGTCTGTTCTGATGACAGAGACAAATCCACCAATCGAGGTGTAAAGAACCACGACTACGAGGGTCACACCAACGGCGACCTCATAGGGCACACCGAGAAAAATCTGGAACAAATGCCCTGCGCCTTTAAAAATTGCGAGTAGGTACAGCAGGCTCGCAAAGACAATAACAGAGGCAGACAGCAAGAGGAGAGGGTGTCGATCAGCTGTGGGGTCATGGTCGAGAATTCGACCTCGAATATAGTCTGGAATGGTGAGCGCGTCCCACTCGGCCGCAAAGCGCCGAAGTGGGGGACCGATCCAACGCCACGAGACCCAGGAGAAAATAATGAGCAAAATAGCCAGGGTGAACCAGGCCACGCCGTATTCATAGCCTTTCCCGGCGTGCCCGATAAACGTATTGGTAGAGGCAAAGGTGGCGAAAAAAGACATGCCAACAACCGTACCGCCCATCTCACGATTGCCTACATAGTAGCCCGCGACGCCGGTGGCAGCTTTGCTTCCCACGTAGGCGTTGTACAGAAGCACCGCCACGTAAACGCTCAGTAAACTACTGGCAATCCAATGTTCAACAAACCATGTCATTCAGTACTGACCCCCGTATGTCCACGTGCTTAGAGGGTGTCGCTCATGGACTCGACTTTCTCGATGCCCATATTTTTGAGCGTAAAGCTGTAAATGTCGGCGTATTGGTCCACAAGTTTGTCGGTGGGTGTCCCCGCTCCGTGACCGGCGTTACTGTCAATACGAATCAGAATTGGGGAGTCGCCGGCATGATCATATTGCAGTTGCGCTGCAAACTTGTAGGAGTGAGCCGGGACCACGCGGTCATCGCGCTCGGCCGTGGTGATTAGCCCAAGAGATACTCAAACATCTCCTCGCTCTCTTGGGATGTTCCGTAATCGTAGGCCCACCCCGCCCCGGCGGTAAAGGTATGATAGCGGAGCATATCGAGTACCCCGACCCCCGGTAGAGAGACTTGAAAGAGGTCGGGTCGCTGAGTTGTTACGGCACCGACTAATAATCCACCGTTAGAGCGACCACTGACCGCCAGTCGCTCTTTACGGGTATAGCCCTTCTCAATCAGGAACTCAGCGGCTGCAATGAAGTCGTCAAACACATTTTGCTTTTGAGTTTTTGTGCCGGCTATGTGCCACCGTTTTCCATACTCGCCACCGCCTCTAATATTGGGCACGGCATAGAGACCTCCTAATTCAAGCCATGCCGCAACGGTACTGCTAAAACGCGGTCGGATACTGATATCAAACCCGCCATAGCCATAGAGCAGGGTGGGTGTGGTGCCATCCAGACGTGTGCCTTTGGCATAGGTAATAATCATCGGGATTTGGGTGCCGTCTTTGGAGTTAAAAAAGACTTGTTCGGTCTTAAAACGGTT
>CBFHJX010000132.1:0-3891 GCA_965656285.1 Luminiphilus sp.
ATGCCGTCTCCGCCTACGACGCGGACTCCGAGATTGACCTCTGGAAACAACTTGATGCGACCTGCGGTGAGGGCTGCGAGTTTCTGACCATCCCGCACAACCCCAATAAAAGCTGGGGACTGGCCTTTGCGAGTGAAACCATCGACGGTATTCCCTACACCCGAGAGGATTGGCGCCTGCGAGAGACCTTCGAGCCGCTGGTTGAGATGTTTCAAATCAAAGGTAATTCCGAGTGTGCACTGGGCTTTGGTACCACCGACGAAGAGTGCGGTTTTGAACAGTTCTTCCCTGTTTGTGACGAGGGGCAGACCACACTCTGCATTCACCCCACCTCGATGGCGCGTGACGGCCTCAAGAAGGGATTAGTACTGCAGGAATCACTGGGATTTAATCCCATGAAGTTCGGTCTCATGGCATCGACCGACACGCACAACTCGAATCCGGGCGACACTGAAGAATGGGACTATCGCGGCGCCAACTCCTACATGGGCTCCCCTGCGAAAAACCGGCTTCAAGATGGCATACGAGAACCTAAGGTCGCCAACCCAGGCGGGCTGGCTGCCGTGTGGGCGGCAGAAAATACCCGTGATGCATTATTTGACGCCATGAGCCGTCGAGAAGTCTATGCAACCAGCGGCACGCGCTTATCACTTCGCCTCTTTGCAGGCACCGACTTACCCGAAGATCTTGTCAAGACCGGCGATCTCAACGCGGCCTATGCAAGCGGCATTCCTATGGGTGGCACAATCGACGCTGACGCCGGGGTGCCGCGCCTGTTCGTTTGGGCGACTCAAGATCCTGACCATGCACCATTAGCGAAAATACAGATCATTAAAGGCTGGCTCGAAGGCGGTGAGACTCATGAGAAAGTCTATGATGTGGCTTGCTCAAACGAGAAAACTAACGGTGCCTGCATCGCGGCTACAGCGCCTGTCGATCTCAGTGATTGCTCCTGGTCTGACTCTACGGGGGCGCCCGAGCTGCGCACTGACTGGGTAGACCCGGACTACGATGCGTCCCACAACGCGTTTTATTACGCGCGCGTCATTCAGATACCGACCTGTCGCTGGACAACCTATGACAGTCTGCGGCTTGGACTTGAGCCCCCAGCGGACGTGCCAGCCACCATTACCGAAATGGCGTGGAGTTCACCAATTTGGGTTTTAGCGGCAAACTGATACGCCATGATTTTTCCTGGGTTTTAGATGGTTTTGCGATCTTTTGATAATCCTTGATCTCTTTTAAAGCTTATTCAGCCCGTATTTACCGCCTCTTCATTTAGCGCGTCGGTCTTTCCCGGTGGTGTCAGAATAAGTTTTTCGGGTTTGTCTTCCGACTTGCCGGGAGGCTCGTTGGTGTCCCATCGCGCACACCGGTCGATGGGGACATCACCTTGCGGGTTGTTGACCGTGTGGACACCACTGTAGTCACCCGCTCTCATCGCCGCTCGCGGCGATACCTCCTCACTCAGGCACTTTGGAAAGTGCGGTGCCGTGTCCAAGCCTAGCTCTTTTTTAAGCGCAGCCATTTCACGCTCTTTTACAGTGGCACAGCCCGACAAGACCAAGACACTCACCAACAGTGTGATGCACTCACGCACAGCAACAGCCCTCATTGTCCTAATGCTATGTTAGTACCGACACGCTGCCTTTGGAAGCCGGTTAATGAGCGGTGGGAACCGGTCGTTTTGTGCCCTCAGGCAGGGTCTGACTGTAGTCCGCGCGCGCGTTTCCAGTTTCGCTCGACTTTAGTGATATTCTGGACGCAAATTCACTGATTTGAGTGTCCTTATCATGCCTGTAACGTGTCGCCTCTCTCATCGTCTGACCTACTTTTTTAGCTCAATCTTAAGTGTCGTTGCCCTTTTAAGTAGCGCCGTTTTGACTGCAAAGGACTTGCCTGTTTTTAGTCCAGAAGACGTATTCGAGATCGAATACGCCAGCGACCCTCGCGTCTCGCCGGATGGATCGCAGGTCGCTTATGTTCGCGTGTCCATGGATATCATGACCGATCGCGCTAAACGCGCTATATGGGTCGTCGACACAAACGGTACAAACCACCGTCCACTGGTCACCGGCCAAGGCAACTTCAGCTCGCCACGCTGGTCTCCCTCCGGCGACCGACTCGCATACCTGTCAAATGCTGAGGGTAGCACGCAACTTTTCGTGGAGTGGCTCGACGCTGGTGAAACGGCGAGGGTGACTACCCTTCCTCAGTCACCACGCGGCATCGTTTGGTCACCCGATGGCGAGCAGATCGCATTTACTCGCCTCGTGCCTGCTGCGCCACCGACGCTGGCCACCATGCCCAAAAAACCTGAAGGCGCGACCTGGGCTGAACCTGCAACTGTCGTTGATAAAATGACCTTCAGACTCGACGGTGGTGGCTACTTACCCTCGGGCAGTGAGCAGGTATTTGTCGTACCCGCCGATGGTGGCACGCCACGTCAACTGACATCAGGCGACTTTCCCATCAGCGGTCCGATCGCTTGGAGCCCCGACAGCCAATCGATCATTTTTTCGAGTAATCGACGCGATGACGCCGAATATCATCCCAGACAAAGCGACTTGTTCTCCGCCGCTTTGCCCACGGGACAAATCACCCCGATCACCGACACAGCCGGCCCTGAAGGTCATCCCGTGGTCTCACCCAATGGGCGGTACTTGGCCTATACCCAGACCGCGGACATCCGACAGGGATACAACGGCGCCAAACTCACGATCAGAGATCTTACGACCGGAGAGAGCCGCTCGCTGACCCCCGACTTCGATCGCTCAGTGTCCGACATACAGTGGTCAAAAGACAATAAGAGTCTCTGGATCAGCTACACCGATTTAGGCATGTTCCGCGTGGCTAAGATTGACCTAAGAGGAAATCTGCGTAAATCGGATATTGTGTTGGGCGGCACTGCCATTGGACGTCCTTACACCAGTGGGAGTTTCTCGGTCGGCGGCAAAGGCCTTCTTGCGTATACACTCGGTCGTGATGATCGACCTGCCGACGTTGCGCTAATGAGACCCGGAAAAACGCCGCTTAAGCTCACAGACCTCAATGGTGACCTTATGGGTCAGCGCGAGATGGCGCGCGCTGAGCGCATTACATGGCCCTCCTCACACGACGCAATGATGATCGAGGGATGGATCATGAAACCCCCCGGTTTCGTCCCCACAAAGTCCTACCCCATGATTCTCGAGATCCATGGTGGCCCGCACTCTGCCTACGGACCCAACTACTCGACCGAAGCACAGTTATTTGCCGCCGCAGGCTATGTGGTCCTTTACACAAATCCACGCGGGAGTACGAGCTATGGTGAGCAATTTGCCAACGAAATTGATCTCGCTTACCCCGGATTTGACTACGACGATCTTATCTCAGGCGTCGATACCCTCATTGACCGGGGTTATGTGGATCCCGAGCAATTGTTCGTTACTGGGGGTTCAGGCGGTGGCGTCTTAACAGCCTGGATTGTGGGCAAAACCGATCGTTTCCGCGCCGCCGTTGTGGCAAAGCCCGTCATCAACTGGGCGAGCTTTGTGCTTACCGCGGACCGCAACTACTTCTTTGCGACAACCTGGTTCGATGCACCTCCTTGGGAAGATTACGAGAGCTACTGGACACGCTCGCCGCTCTCGTTAGTCGGTAACGTCTCAACACCCACAATGCTTCTGACGGGAGAGTCAGACTACCGCACACCAATGAGCGAGACCGAGCAGTACTATCAGGCGCTTAAGCACCGAGGTATCGACACACTAATGGTCAGAATTCCGGGGGCGAGTCACAGTATTTATGCGCGCCCCTCAAACCTCATCGCGAAGGTCAATAACATCCTCGCCTGGTTTGACCGGTATCGCAACACGTCTGACTAAACGCACTGCTAAAGTCGTTACAGAT
>CBFHJX010000133.1:0-3861 GCA_965656285.1 Luminiphilus sp.
CGATCACATTTTCTTCGTTCACCGTCGTCTCCAAAAGGGTTGAAAAAAAGCTGTTACCTGCCTTGTCGCACGCATAAAAAACATCTGCGCAGGTAAAAACCGCGGGTTTGCACAGACATTGCGCTAACTCAATTCTCACTCTATTGATTAGATGCGATAGTTGTTACTAATATATTGATATAATTTGATAGTAAAAATCTATCACCTACACGAGGTCATGATTGTGCAGCCAAAACTTAATCTCAGTTTGCGTCAATTAGAGTATTTTAAGACGATTAGTGATGCTGGGAGCTTTCGCGGCGCTGCTGAGCGATTAGGCGTCACTCAGCCCACATTAACCGCGCAAATCGCAACGCTTGAAGAGTCTCTGGGCGTGAAACTGTTCGAGAGAACCCGCTCAGGTGCCACACCGACCGTGGCGGCACGCGAGTTGATGCCGGTGTGTCATCGCATCCAAGAAGAAGTACAGAGTTTTATCGACACCGCGCATGGATTTTCTGGCGGGGTTGCCGGGACCTACCGTATCGGTGTCACACCGACGCTTGGGCCCTACTTACTCCCCCAAGTTCTGCCGGAAATTCACAAGCGGTTTCAAGCACTTCGGCTGTTTGTTCGAGAGGGAGTGCCCGCCGAACTCAGTCAGGATTTAAGAAGCGCGAAGCATGATCTTATCCTCTCCACCCAGCCGATTGCGGAATCGGGGCTCGACGTCAGTCCACTGTTTAGGGAGCCCCTCAAATTGGTACTGCCGTTGGACCATCGATTGGCGAGTAAAGACGTGATCAATCGAATTGACCTGGTGGGTGAGGAAGTGCTGACACTAGACGAGCACCACCTGTATCACCGCCAAGTGACCGAGCTGTGTCAGACGCTTGGCGCGAATACACGGCGTGACTTCGAGGGGACGTCGCTCGATACGCTGCGACAGATGGTGGTGATGGGTATGGGGATTACTTTTTTACCCGCCTTGTACGTCGCCTCCGAGATTCGAGAGACCGATCCGCTTAGGGTTGCAGACGTTTTTGGCGTGAATATGTATCGCGACCATGCACTTGCGTGGCGAAGTCGCTCACCCGCGCGCCCCTTGTTTCGGCGTCTTGCACAAACGATCCGCGAGTTAGTACCGAATACAGGCGCGAGTGAACTTCGTGTTTTATATTAGTGATTCAGAGGCTTGCCGACGCGTTAGCTTGCTGGAATAGTGATGCCCATATCTACTGACAGTGACACCCACCCCTATTCATAGTGACACCCGCCCCTAATTAATAGTGATACCCACCCCTACTGAGAGAGCCACCTAATGAGTTACGAATCGACAACGCCCTTTATCAATGTCGCCGTTGCGCACCATTGCCTCACGATTGAGTTTAACCGTCCTGATGCGCTTAATGCGCTGAGACCTGAAATGTTGTCCGAGTCGGCTCGTTTGGTGCAACAAGGCAGTGACGACGCAGAGGTGTCGGTCATTGTACTGCGCGGAGCAGGACGCGCGTTTTCGGCAGGCGTTGACTTAAAGGTGCTCCAAGGCATAAAGCCTGAGGGCGGGATTATTGGTAACGTTTTCGACGAGCCTGCGGCGCTGTTGGCGGCGGCTATTCGTGACGCAGGGGTTCCTGTCATCGCACGCGCGGTGGGCGCCTGTTTTACGGGTGCGCTAGAAGTGGCGCTGCACTGCGATTTTGTCTACACCACCGACTCATCAAAATTTGGCGACACCCACACAAAATTTGGTCTGCGCCCGACATGGGGAATGTCTCAGACACTGTCGCGCGCTGTAGGTCAGCGACGTGCACGAGAGCTTTCGTTCACCGCCACGGTCTTTTCGGGCGTTCAAGCGGTTCAATGGGGTGTTGCTAATGCCAGTTTTGAGACGCCAGAGGCCTTGGATGAGGCGCTGTCAGAGACGTGTTCGCGAATTGTGGGTAACAGTTCCGATGCGGTTGCTGCGATGAAAGACCTCTATCGTCTGGCCGAAAAAGAAGGTGGAATTCGTGCCTCGCTCGACGCCGAAAGCACGTCGAATTACACGATTTCTGACACTGAACAACGGTTATCAAAATTCTAGTTTTAAAGGGTCTCTACCCCCTCAGAGTAGGGGTCTAAATTACACCTATTGCACTCGAATAATTTTGGGGTTAATTTCGCGAATTCGTTGGGTGGAGTTCGCGATGACCGCCGTTAAAAATTTACTTGAAACCTTGTACCACGAAGTCATTCCAATGAAGGGGTTTGAGGAAAAACTCGAGGTCCTTAAAGCCGGTGACCGAGTGGGTATTACCTGCTCGCCCAAGCAGGGCTTGCAAGTCACTTTAGATACCGTGTCGCAGCTTTCGTCGCGAGGGTTCATGTTGACGCCGCACATCGCTGCGCGCCAAGTCACGAATCGACAGCATCTTCGAGACATTGTCGCGCAGCTGAGTGACAGTGGAATTACCTCAATCTTTGTTCCCGGCGGTGATCTCGATTCGCCCATGGGTGAGTACGACAGTTCCGCGGCCGTCCTGCGAGATCTCAGTGAAATGGATCACCCCTTCACACGCGTCGGTGTGGCGTCATACCCTGAGGGCCATCCCGCGATTTCAGACGATATTTTGTTTGAAGCCCTTGAAGCGAAGCAGGGCATCGCTACGCACATGGTCACGCAGATGTGTTTCGACATGCCTGTGTTGCTGAAATGGCTAGGAGAGATGCGTGATCGCGGCATCACGACTCCCGTCTGGATCGGTCTTCCTGGGGTCATGGATCGCATGAAGCTCTTCAAAACATCGCTACGAATTGGCGTTGGCCAGTCCGCTAAATACGCTCGTAAACAAAAGGGGCTGGCAGGCATGTTACTGCGAAGTCCGACTTACAAGCCCGATTCGCTGCTCAAAGAATTGAAATCGGCGATCGGCGATGAGCGCATGGCCATCCAAGGTCTGTACATGTTCACCTTCAATCAACTAGACAACACTGTTCAGTGGTCTCAAGAACAACTTAAACGCTTGGGCTAGCCCGCCCGCCGGAGACTTTTCCAATGACAAACAGCACCCCACTCGCGATAGGTATCGGGCCGCGCGTACGCCGGTCACCTTTTTTTGACTCAACTCTGGACGCCGGCGTCCGGTCGTTCACAATTTATAATCACATGTATCTCCCCGTCCATTTTGGTGATCCATTGGCGGAATACTGGGCCATGGTCAATGGTGTCGTTTTAGCGGATCACTCGGTGCAGCGGCAGGTGGAAATAAAGGGGCCTGACGCCTTGGCACTCACGCAGCTGTTGACGCCGAGAGATATTTCGACCTGCCCCGTGGGTCGGGGCCGCTATGTCGTTTTTTGTAACGATCAGGGCGGCATCATCAACGACGCTGTTTTGTTTCGTATGGCAGAGGACTGTTTTTGGTTATCGCCAGGTGATGGCGACGTCATCTTGTGGGCCACAGGCCTAGCACTGGGTAAGGGCTTTGATGTTCAAGTGTGTGAGCCCGACGTGTCGCCATTACAACTGCAGGGTCCGATCTCGCCGCATGTTGCAAAGAAGCTGTTCGGCGAGATTGCACTCACATTAGGTTACTACCAATGCGTTGAGCTTGAGTTGAACGACATTCCCATCGTGCTGACTCGGACCGGCTGGAGTGGAGAACTGGGCTATGAGATTTACCTTCTAGACCACACGCGAGGCGCAGAGCTCTGGAGCCTCATTATGGAGGCGGGAAGAGAGTACGGAATACTGCCGGCTTGCCCGTCACTGATGCGGAGTGTCGAGGGCGGAATCTTATCGCACGGCTCGGACATTACGCCCTGTGATTCGCCATTCACTATTGGTCTTGAGCGACTCATGGACCTTGATAAGCCCTCCGAGTTTATTGGCCGAGACGC
>CBFHJX010000134.1:0-3837 GCA_965656285.1 Luminiphilus sp.
TAGAGGGGGAGACAGGGAGTGTGAGCCATGCCGGGTTTGCTGATGTTTTAGACTTGATTAATCCTGAAGATCTCCTGGTGTTTAACAACACTCGTGTTATTCCAGCGCGGCTCTTTGGGCAAAAGCAGACGGGCGGTCGTGTTGAGATATTGATTGAGCGCTTGCGGGGTGACGGTACTGTTCTGGCGCACATCAGAGCAAGCAAGAGCCCCAAAGAGGGATCGCTCATTTATATCGCTCAGGACCAGGAATCGGATATATCCGAGTACAGCGTGCGAGTGAAGGAGCGTCACGGCCCTTTGTTTGAGCTTGCGCCTGAAGTCGGCACCGTGTCTCAAATGATGCGCCTATTTGGGCATATGCCTTTGCCTCCCTACATCGAACGACGGGACAACAAAGAAGATCGCGCACGTTATCAAACGGTTTACGCGGAGCGAGACGGCGCGGTTGCGGCGCCAACGGCCGGTCTGCACTTTGACGATAGCTTGTTGGAAGCCCTTCGGGGAAAGGGAGTGGAAACTGCCTTCGTGACACTGCACGTCGGTGCTGGAACGTTCCAGCCGGTGAGGGTCGACAACATCACTGATCACACCATGCATCATGAGTGGATTGAGGTTGGGGAGGCATGTGTTGCTGCTGTCCGTGCCTGTCGAGCACGCGGTGGTCGCGTCATCGCGGTAGGAACCACGTCAGTCAGATCGCTTGAGAGCGCGGCTGCTGCCTCATCGACCGATGATCGGTGTCCGGACGCGTTTGAGGGTGACAGTGATATCTTTCTTTACCCAGGCTGCAGCTTTAACGTCGTGGACGCAATGATCACTAATTTTCATTTGCCCGAAAGTACCTTGATTATGTTGGTTGCGGCATTTGCCGGTTACAAAGAAACAATGGCCGCGTATCACGTTGCCATTAAAAAGGCGTATCGATTTTTTAGTTACGGCGATGCAATGTTCGTTACTCGAAAAGAGGGAGGTTAGTGGTGGATTTTTCGCTGACAACAACAGACGGGCATGCACGTCGGGGTGTCCTCCATTTTGAGCGCGGAGAAGTGCAGACGCCGGCGTTTATGCCGGTTGGTACCTACGGCACCGTTAAGGGTATGACGCCCGAGGACGTGCGCGCCACGGGCGCTCATATTCTGTTGGGCAATACGTTCCATCTTTGGCTCAGACCGGGCACCGAGATCATTGGACTCCACGGTGACCTCCACGACTTTATGGGTTGGCAGGGGCCAATACTGACTGATTCGGGTGGCTTTCAAGTCTTTAGTTTGGGTGACGTTAGGAAGGTCGAAGAATCTGGAGTGACGTTTAAGTCGCCGGTCAACGGCGACAAGGTGTTTTTAGACCCCGAGAAATCAATGTCCATTCAGCGATCCTTGGGCAGTGACATTGTGATGATCTTTGACGAGTGCACGCCTTATCCCGCCACCGAGGCAGAGGCGCGTACATCCATGGAGTTGTCCCTGCGGTGGGCAAAACGGAGCAAAGTGGCACACGGCGACAATCCGGCGGCCTTGTTCGGCATTGTTCAGGGGGGGATGTACAAAGATTTGCGCGAGGAATCTCTGGCTGGACTCATCGATATCGGTTTTGACGGATACGCCCTAGGAGGATTGTCGGTGGGTGAGCCCAAAGACGAGATGGTCAAGGTTTTGGATGAGGTTGCTTATCAACTGCCCAGCGATAAGCCGCGTTACCTGATGGGCGTTGGGACTCCGGCCGATCTTTTAGAATCGGTCCGGCGCGGTATCGACATGTTTGACTGTGTTATGCCCACTCGAAACGCCCGCAATGGCCACTTATTTACCAGTCGAGGTGTCGTTAAGTTACGCAACGCACGGCACAAAACCAGTACCAGGCCCTTGGATGACAATTGCAGCTGTTACACCTGTCAAAACTTTAGTCGGGCTTACCTGCACCATTTGGATCGATGCAACGAGATACTTGGATCTCAACTTTGCACCATTCATAATTTGTCGTTCTATCAACGTCACATGCAGGGCATTCGAAAGGCGATTGAGGATGCTTCTTTGGACGAATTTTCGACCGAGTTTTACGATACACAGGCAGCTGGAGACCCTTTGTGAGTGATGCCCCTGAGTCCCCTTGTATTTCGATTTGTTCGCTGGATGAAAACGATATTTGTGAAGGCTGCTTTCGATCAGGGAACGAAATCGTTGACTGGTTTACTGCCGACGACGAGCGTAAACGCGAAATTCTAAAAGTGACGGCACAGCGCCGATCCGAGAGCGGCTCTCTGTGGCGCTAGTGGCCTAGGTGTCGTTCGGCTCAATGGATGCGGTTAACGAAAGCGGTGTCACTCTCACTTGAGTGATGGTGTTGCCGTCGATCGACTCGACGTCCAGTTGATAATTGTCAATACGCACAGAGGCCGGCCCCATGGGGAACGCCTCAAGTGCTTCAAGCGCTAACCCGCTTATCGTTTTTGGCCCGTCTGTGGGTAACGTCCAACCAAATTGACGATTAATGTCGCGAATAGGGATGCTGCCTGTGCACGACGCACCACCGTCGGCGTTCGTGGCGATTTCCTCCTGATCTTCGACCAGGTTGGACGTAAAGTTGCCGACGATCTCTTCAAGAATATCTTCGAGCGCGACCAGCCCAAGAATATCTCCGTATTCATCAACAATCATTCCAAGTCGCAATTTGCGCTGCTGAAAGTGACGGAGCTGAATGTGCAGCGCGGTGTTTTCAGGTGTGAAATAGGGCGCCTGTAATTCGTTGATTAAAGCAGGACGGTTCAGGTCGCCTTCGGTGAGACATTTGCCGAGGTTGCGAAGGTGCAAAATACCCTCGATTTTATTGATGTCACCCGTAAAAACGGGAACGAGTGTATGCGTACTGCGCGTCAACTGCGCAAGGATCGTCGCGTCGTCGTCTTCTAAATCAACACCGTAAATCTCGTTGCGTGGCACCATAATGTCGTTAACGGTGACCTGCTCGAGATCAAGAATGTTCACCAGCATGTTTCTGTGGCGCCGAGGAATCAGGCCGCTCGACTCACTTACAATCGTACGTAACTCTTCCTGAGACAGGGCATCTTCGTTTGATGATCTGGCGTTGAAGCCAAATAATGAAAGAAGTCCGTTCGTGATTGCATTGATGGCCCAAACGAGTGGCATGGTCACGCGCATGAGTGGGAGGAGCACCCAGCTCGCAGGAAATGCAACCTTTTCAGGGTGCAGAGCCGCAATGGTCTTAGGAGTGATCTCGGCAAAAATCAGAATAACAATGGTCAAAAGAATCGTGGCAATCGCGATTCCCGCGTCGCCATAGAGTCGAATAGCAACGACGGTGGCGATCGCTGAGCCTAAAATGTTGACGAGGTTGTTACCGATTAAGATAAGCCCAATGAGGCGGTCGGGTCTTGCGAGTAGCTTGCCCGCGCGCAGTGCACCCTTGTGCCCTTGCTGCTGCAGGTGCTTAAGGCGGTATCGATTGAGTGCCATCATTCCGGTCTCAGAACTCGAGAAAAATCCGGAGAGGAGTATTAGGCCTGCCAAAATGGCAAAAAGGAGTCCCAGCGGGGCGTCGTTCAAGCGTTATGTAAGCACGTCAGTATTTAAGGTGATTGTTGAGAAAAAACACGTTTGCCGCAACCCTGATTTGAAATTAGCTTAATACGAGCTCAAGAACGAGCTTTGAACCGTAGAAACCAACGGTGAGTAACGCAAAGCCACTGCCGCAGAGCATCACGGCCGTGTTGACTCGCCAGCCATGGCGGATGTGCCCAACAGTGAGAATGGCATAGACGATCCAAGCAATAACAGTCAGCACCGTTTTGTGAATCAAGTGTTGAGCAAACAAATCTTGT
>CBFHJX010000135.1:0-3832 GCA_965656285.1 Luminiphilus sp.
GTTTACAGAGAAGAAGCGCCTACGGAAAGATTTTGGTTCCATGCCGAAGGTGATGGATATCCCCTATCTGCTGGCCATCCAGCTGGATTCTTATCGAAAGTTCACGCAGTCGGATATCGCGGTAGAAGAGCGCGGCGATTATGGCCTGCACGCAGCTTTCCGCTCCGTATTCCCAATCTCTAGCTACAGCGGCAACGCGGCGTTGGAGTATGTCGACTACGCTCTAGGCACCCCCGTTTTTGACGTTGATGAATGTGTGCTGCGCGGCACAACCTATGCCTGCGCGCTCCGAGTCAAAGTCCGCCTCATTATTTATGATAAAGAGGCCAGCACGAAGTCCATTAAGGACATCAAGGAACAAGATGTTTATATGGGCGAAATTCCGCTCATGACCGAGAACGGCACGTTTGTGATTAACGGTACTGAGCGCGTCATCGTGTCGCAGCTGCACCGATCGCCAGGCGTTTTCTTCGATCACGATCGCGGCAAGACCCACTCGAGCGGAAAGCTCCTCTATAGTGCGCGAATCATCCCCTACCGCGGTTCTTGGCTCGACTTTGAATTTGATCCAAAGGATCAGGTCTTTGCGCGTATCGACCGTCGTCGGAAGCTGCCGGCCACGGTTCTGTTGCGTGCCCTTGGCTATGAATCAGAAGAAATTCTTGAGATGTTTTACGAGACGACGTCCTTCCAGCTCAACGACGACGACTCTACCACCATGACGTTGGCGCCTAAGCGCTTGCAAGGCGACATGGCGGCGTTTGACATCATGGTGGGTGATAAAGTCATTGTCGAGCTCGGACGTCGTATTACTGCCCGTCATATTCGTCAGTTAGAAGATGCCGGTGTCGAGTCGCTTGTTGTGCCAGACGAGTACCTCGTCGGTCGTCGCGTGGCAAAGCCGGTCATTGACACGGCCAGCGGTGAAGTATTGCTCGAATGCAACGGCGAGATCACTGAGGAGGTCGTCGGCGTTCTCCGCGAGAAGGCAATTGAGGCTGTCGAAACGATCTACACCAACGAGATCGACTGTGGACCCTTTATTTCAGACACTCTTGCGGGTGATAGCACGCGAACTGCGTTAGAAGCGCTGGTTGAAATCTACCGCATGATGCGTCCTGGAGAGCCGCCCACCAAGGAGTCGGCGGAGAATCTATTCCAAAATCTATTCTTCTCGGCAGACCGTTACGATCTCTCAGGGGTCGGACGTATGAAGTTTAATCGACGTCTGGGTCGTGATGAGGTCACCGGAAGTGGCACACTCGACAAAGAAGATATTGTTTCGGTACTCAAGGCGCTGGTCGATATACGAAACGGTAAGGGCGTGGTTGACGACATTGATCACTTGGGTAACCGCCGTATCCGCTCTGTCGGTGAAATGGCTGAAAACCAGTTCCGTGTGGGTCTTGTTCGCGTCGAGCGAGCAGTGAAAGAGCGACTCTCGATGGCTGAGAGTGAAGGCCTGATGCCTCAGGACTTAATCAATGCCAAACCTGTCTCGGCAGCGGTGAAAGAGTTCTTCGGTTCGAGCCAGCTGTCTCAGTTTATGGACCAGAACAACCCGCTGTCGGAGGTCACTCACAAGCGACGTGTTTCAGCGTTGGGCCCAGGCGGTCTGACGCGCGAGCGTGCGGGCTTCGAAGTTCGTGACGTTCACCCAACGCACTACGGCAGAGTCTGTCCCATTGAGACACCTGAAGGACCCAATATTGGCTTAATTAATTCGCTTGCCGCCTACGCGCGCACGAACGAGTACGGTTTCTTAGAATCACCTTATCGAAAGGTGATCGATGGTGTTGTGACCGACGAAATTGAGTATCTCTCTGCGATTAACGAAGCAAATCACGTTATTGCTCAGGCGTCGGCCACCATTGACGAGGGCAATCGCTTTGTTGATGAGTTGATTAACGTTCGGACGATGAATGAGTTTACGGTGAAGCCCGCATCCGAAGTGGACTTCATGGACGTATCGCCCAAGCAGGTGGTTTCTATTGCTGCGGCACTGATTCCATTTTTGGAGCACGATGACGCTAACCGAGCACTCATGGGCTCAAACATGCAGCGTCAGGCGGTACCGACGTTAAAGACTCAGGCGCCCTTGGTCGGCACCGGAATGGAGCGCTACGTCGCTCGTGATTCGGGTGTTTGTAAAGTGGCGTCCCGCGGTGGCGTTGTTGACTCTGTGGATGCAAGTCGCATCGTTGTTCGTGTCAACCCTACTGAAGTGGATCAGGACGCGTCGCCGGTTGATATCTACAACCTGACGAAGTACAAGCGGTCGAATCAGAACACCTGTGTCAATCAGCGCCCCATCGTCAGTCCTGGAGATACGGTTCAGCGCGGCGATATTCTCGCAGATGGACCGTCGGTTGATCTCGGTGAGCTTGCACTTGGCCAGAACATGCGTATCGCGTTCATGCCGTGGAATGGTTACAACTTCGAGGATTCGATCCTCGTTTCAGAGCGCGTCGTTGAGGAAGATCGACTCACAACGATTCACATCCAGGAGTTGACCTGTATTGCCCGAGATACCAAGTTGGGTGCTGAGGAGATTTCAGCCGATATTCCTAACGTGGGTGAGGGCGCACTGGGCAAGCTCGATGAGTCTGGCATTGTCTATATTGGTGCTGAAGTCGACGCGGGCGATATCTTAGTTGGAAAGGTGACACCGAAAGGCGAAACACAGCTCACGCCAGAAGAAAAATTGCTGAGAGCGATTTTTGGTGAAAAAGCGTCTGACGTAAAAGATTCATCGCTCCGTGTGCCATCAAGTTACAAAGGCACGGTTATTGATGTGCAAGTCTTCACGCGTGACGGTCTTGAGAAAGATGCTCGTGCCAAGCAGATCGAAGCTTCGCAACTGGCGGACTATCGCAAGGATCTCAAAGAGGAGCTCCGAATTTATGAGGAAGCGACTTACGCACGTTTGGCCGAGTTACTCGGTGGACAGATCACGGTTTCCGGTGGTGGTCTCTCTAAAGGCACAAAAATTGATACTGACGTTCTAGCGGATCTCGATCGCGAGCAGTGGTTTAAGCTGAAGTTCTCAGACTCTGAACTCAATAACCAATTGGCATCGGCGCAACGACTGCTTGAAGAGCAAAACCAGTTGCTTGAAGAGCGATTTGAGGCGAAGAAAGATAAGCTGCAAAGCGGCGATGATCTTGCGCCTGGCGTGCTTAAGATTGTCAAAGTCTACCTTGCTGTTAAACGTCGTATACAACCTGGCGACAAGATGGCGGGCCGGCACGGTAACAAAGGTGTGATCTCAGTGATTATGCCGGTTGAAGATATGCCGTACGACGAGAACGGTGAGCCAATCGATATCGTGCTCAATCCGCTCGGTGTACCGTCACGGATGAACGTGGGTCAGATCCTGGAAACGCATTTGGGTATGGCGGCACGCGGTTTGGGCGTGAAGATCAATGAGATGCTCGAGCAGCAAGTCAAAGTGGCGAAGCTTCGAGAGTTCTTGAAAGAAATTTACGCGCACACCAGCGACACGCGACGTGACGCCGATATTGATAGCTTGTCTGACGACGAACTGTTTGCCATGTGCCAGAACCTCCGCAGTGGTGTCCCGATGGCGACCCCGGTATTTGACGGCGCGAGTGAAGACAGTATTAAGGCGCTGCTTCGTATGGCCGATATACCAGATAGTGGCCAGCTAGTGCTACGCGACGGCAGATCGGGCGACGAATTCGATCGGCCCGTCACAGTGGGCTACATGTATATGCTGAAGCTGAACCACCTGGTCGATGACAAGATGCATGCGCGTTCAACGGGGTCGTACAGCCTGGTTACTCAGCAACCGCTGGGTGGTAAGGCGCAG
>CBFHJX010000136.1:0-3803 GCA_965656285.1 Luminiphilus sp.
GCCAGCGCTGTGGCGTAGTTCGCCTGCGCGATAGTGAAGTTAGGTGCCAGTGCTAAACAGCGTTCCAGTAAGACGATGGCCTCATCCAAGACCCCCAAGGTAATCGCGATTTCCGCCAGTAGCCGAATGGCATCAACATCGTGCGGCCGTCTTTTTAAGTACTCTCGACAGATGCCCTCGGCCAGGCCCAAGCGCCCCTTTTCAATGCAATCAAGTGCCCGGATTAAGAGTGGATCCAAGTCCTTTCGGCCCAACGAGCGCCGATACGCATCGGCGGCAGCCGAGTCGTCTCCCTGCGCTGCATGGAGCTGATACAAGTCTCTCCAAGCGGCCAATAAATTAGGGTCAAGCGCAACCGCAGATTCGACAGACACAACGCCCTCGGCTAATCGACCCATAGCACTGAGTGCCAGCCCAAGTTCATGATGCGCCAGAGGAACAGAGGACTGATCATTAATAATACGGCGTAAGTACGACTCTGCTTCAATGCCATTGCCTGAGCGCCGCAACGCAACACCACGCAACAATACAAGACGCATATCGTCGGGCGACAATACCAGTGCTTTGGCCGCAAGCTCAGCAGCCTCACTCGGTTTACTGTCACGCAGCGCCGTCTTCGTCTGCTCAAACAGATTTTCAACGAGGGACATAAGGACCGTTTCTCTCAGTAGCGTTGATGTAAGGAATTTAGGTCAAGCACGTGTATAAAAAAAGGGGTGTCAGTCAATGACACCCCTTTCTTGGGCTGCACCAAAGTGCAAGACATTAGAACCGCTGCGTAAAGCTCACACCCACACTGCGCGGTTGGTTGATTGTGACTCGCTCGTCCCAGGTCACCGCGTTCTGCCAAACCGTCCCGCGCTCATCGGTCAAGTTTTGGACATACAACTGCGCAGTCCAAGTCTCTCTCTCAATACCGAATGACGTATTGAGCACCTTGTAGCTGGGCTGAGTCCGTCGCTGAGTGGAGATGGTGCCTCCATCAAAGAGGTTGTTGTACGACTTACCGGTATACATGTAAGCGGCCTGTACGAAATAATCGTCACCAAAGCCATAGCGAGTAGAGATATTCCACTTCACTTCAGGGACTCTGGGTAAGGCGGTGCCAGACGGCGCATCGGGCACAACGCTGCTCTCGCTGCGACTGTAATCAGAGGTCAGTGTGGCCTCAAGGAAGCTTGCTGCACCCATGAGTGTCCAGTTGTCGCTGAGCATCGTGACGAAATCGAACTCGACACCGTTACTCTCCGCATTACCCACGTTATACGTCAGCGTCGTTGGTGAGATTGATGTGTCCAAGCGCGAGAACTGGAAGTCATCCCACTTCTGCATAAACACAGCACCGTTTAAGCGCGTCTTACCGCCGTTAAAGGTGGCCTTGAAGCCAAACTCCGTTGAGGTCAGGAAGTCCGCCTTAAACTCGCAGCCAATGTTGGAAGATCCCTGGTTACCCAAGCCATCGATAGCTCTCACTGAACAGAAACGATTAAGTCCACCGGGTCGGTAACCCTCGCCCCACGCGGTATACAACATGAGTTCGTCATCGACTTGCCACTCAAGTGACATGCGCTTCACGGTGTCAGTTGCCTTGGTGATGCGTGCCTCAGGAGCACAGTCGACGCCGTAGTTGCTCTCGGGTCGATCACCCTGAGGACCAAATCCTCCACAAGGCCACCAGACCGTCCCTGAGAATCCATCGAGACCACTGTCGTAGTCGAAGCGTCGTGCACTGCCTGACAGCGTTAACGCATCTGTGATGTCGTAGGACACCTCTCCGAAGTAAGCTGTTTCTTCATACGACCGAACAAAGTCAGTCGTCCAATAAATATCAGGCGCATCCACTGCCATCGCCGGGATATTGTTTAAACCCAGCACGTGCCAGTCACTGTCGGACGCTGTATCAACCTCCACATAATACGCACCGACCATGTAGCGCAAGCGCTCGGTTTCATCCGAGGTGTAGCGAAGCTCGTAATTTTTGCGCGAGATATTAGTGGTGTTGGTGTACTGCTCTCGAGGATCACCACACTGACCCGTGTAGGACACATAACACACGTAGTAGGGCTGCACATAACCATAGGAGACGTAATAGTCACTGTAGAGCGAGTAGTCCGCATACGTTTCGGTGTCTCGATCTAGATCCCCGTACGATGCTGTCAGTGTTCCGCCTGCAAGCTCACCTTCGAGCTTCAGCGAAAACTGAGTCCATTCATCATCACTCCAGTCAGGCAGTAAACGCATGACTTCCAGGTCACCTACGCTCGGGTCGTGGTCCCAAACACCATTGGCCTCAACTTCTTGCATCATGGCAGAGGCCGTCAGCGTCCAACTGTCATTCAAATCGATAGCCAGGGCAGCTCTACCGCCAACAGTCGTCGCGTCGTTAAAGTTTTTCTCTGCCACGTCGGCGTTATCGACAGTAATGTCAGCAGCCACTTCATTGAGGGGACTGGTGGGATCAAGACCTGCTCGAATGTAGCCCTGCCGGAACGTATGCGTACCCGCAACATTGTCGATGTAACCGCCGTCATGCTTGTAATAACCCACAAGACGGAGCGCCATACGATCGCTCAGGGGGATGTTGACGAAGCCTTCGGTCAGGTGACTAAAGTCGCCCGATTTAGGCTGCCCCATACTAAAGCTCACACCACCCTCAAATTTCTCAGTGCTGGGTGCGTTGGTCACAATCTTGATGGCACCTGACTGAGCGTTTGCGCCGTAAGTCGTGCCCTGTGGACCGGCCAAAACCTCGATTCGATTGATGTCATAAACGTGTGGGTTAAGGTACTGGCCCACCGCCGTTACAGGCTGCTCATCAAGGTACACCGCGACACTGGGGTTGGCACCCAGGCTGCTCTCTCCGCCGCTGGAGATGCCCCGAATATAAAGATCTCCCGAGCTTGGACCCAAGGTCACAAAGCTCACGTTGGGAAGCATCATTATGTAGTCTTCCATATCGGAGATATTAAGATCTTCGAGTTGGGTCTCGCCCAACACGCTAACGCTCATTGGGATGTCTTGCACACTCTCGGATCGACGAGTCGCTGTGACCAGAACCTCTTCAATTTGAGCCTGCGCTTGAGTGGGCATCAGGACTGTCGTCGCACCAACCAATCCACATGCCGTTGACACTGCCATAGCAAGCGGGCGCTTAAAAAATGAGTTTTTTCGGGATGAGTCTTTGATTTTCACGTCGTGTTTCCTCTCTGACTTAGCATCGTTTTCGTTATTTTTCTGGGTCGTGTAAAGCTCCCGGACACACAGATAACAGACTTTTTCACCACCCCCCTCCGTCACAAATGGAGACTGTAACCGGTAGATAAAGTCGAGCGTTACCTGACGCCCTACACGTGGTATACCGAGAAATCCAAATAACATCAAACAAAAATGACCGTTAACGTTAACCCATTCAAGGGCCGCTCAGAGGGGACAGGTATGAAGATAAACGAGCCGGCGAGGGCGCTTGAGGTCATTCACTCAACGGATGTACTGGTCGTGGGCAGCGGTCCCGCCGGTCTTGCGGCAGCACTTGCGGCCGCACGTTCCGGTGTCGAAGTCACCTTACTCGAACGCTTCGGTTGTTTCGGCGGCAACATCACTGCGGTAGGTGTTGAGGGGTTTGCCTGGTATCGCCATGACGCGACGGTCGACAGTGAAGGCATTGGTATCGAGTTTGAGGAACGCGCTAAACGCGCGGGAGCCGCTGTAGAAGAACCCCAATCTAACAGCCATGCTATCGATGGGGAGGCGTTCAAAGCCGTTGCCGATGACTTGGTATTAGAGGCAGGTATTACCCCAATGTT
>CBFHJX010000137.1:0-3788 GCA_965656285.1 Luminiphilus sp.
GACAGCTTCAGTTAGAATTGTGAATATTCCACAATGAGTATGGTGTCATGCTGGACCAAGTTGAAATCTTCCATGGCTTAAGTAGCGATGAGTTAGCGGCGCTTGAGCACTCGAGTACGTCCGAGACTTATTCAAAGAATACGGTTGTTATTCAGGAGAATGAGCCGGCTGATGCGCTGTATGTAATTGAGTCGGGGCGGGTCAAGGTTTACTGCAGTGACAAGAACGGCAAAGAGTTCATTATGAACTCGTTGGGCGTTGGCGATTACTTCGGTGAACTCGCGTTGCTTGATGACTCAGCACGTTCAGCGTCAGTGCGAACGGTTGAGCCCTGTCAGTTTCGGATCGTGAAGAAGGAAGATTTCTCGAAAGTACTTTCGGACAATCCAGGCATCACACAGCAACTGTTGGGCAACTTGGCTGCAAGAGTGCGTAAGTTGACGACCGACGTTAAAAACCTTGCTCTGCAGGATGTTTATGGACGCGTGGCCAACGTGTTGATGGATCTGTCACACGAACGGGGTGACGGCACCTTGTTTGTGCCCGAGAAACTGACACAGCAAGATATTGCGGATCGCGTTGGTGCCTCACGCGAAATGGTTGCACGTATCCTCAAGGATCTGACCATTGGCGAGTACATTCGATTTGAAGGGCGTCACATCGTCATCAATACAAGACTCCCCGCTAAGTACTAAGTATTAAGAGTCCTCGGGCGCCTCTATGGTCGCCACCGTTGAGGTGATTCGCCCGCGGGAGAGCTTTATGGATAGGTCCTGTCCTATTGCGACAGCGTCGCTTTGTCGCAATACGGTGCCTTGATGGTCCGTCACAATGGCGTAGCCGCGCTTTAATGTAGCTTCCGGGCCCAAGGTTGTGAGCAGCTGCCTGAGATGCCTAACCCGCTCTTCGTTGCGTCGCCTTACTTTGTCGATTTGTCCTGGCAGGCGAGCAGCCAGTGTCTTTGCCACTTCTTTTCTTGATTTAATCCGCGCGCTGGGTGAGGCGCCACTCAACTGAAGTTGTCGTTTGGCCAGTAACTGTTTGTCCGCTGTAAGACGTTGCTTAATGAGGTGGCCTGCACGCTCGCGCGCGCGCTGTAGTTCGCTCGCAAGTGTTGAGAGCTGTTGTCGTGGGTGCCGAAGGCGAGTTTTTAGCTGCGAAAGCAACGCCGTCTGCTCTCTTACTTTTCGTTGGGCAAGGAGTTGTAGTCGATCCGTTTGACTGTCGATGATTTGCAACCATTCTAGCGAGTCCCTTGTGATGAGCTCGCCCGCTTGCGATGGTGTTGCTGCTCTAAGATCTGCGACCAGATCTGAAATACTATAGTCAATCTCGTGGCCAACGGCAGAAACGATGGGTATTTGGGAGCCTGCGATGGCTCGAGCAACCACCTCTTCGTTAAAAGACCAAAGGTCTTCGAGCGATCCGCCGCCTCTGCCGACAATGAGGACGTCGAGGTCTAGTTCGCCGGACTGTGCGCGTTCATTAGCCTGTGTAATGGCGTCTGCTATTTGTTGTGCGGCGAAAGCACCCTGCACCTGCACAGGAAACAAGAACAGGTGGCTGAGCGGGGACCGTCGCGCCAAAACACTGGCAATGTCGTCAACAGCTGCGCCCGTTGGGGAAGTAATAATACCGATGCGCTCACAGTGGGCAGGGATAGGGCGTTTTCGAGAGGCTTCAAACAAGCCTTCGTCGAATAACTTTTTCTTCAGTGCTTCAAGCGCGCGCTGCAGCGCACCGTCACCTGACGCTTCCATGGCATCGACGATCAGCTGGTAGTCGCCGCGAGCCTCGTAAATTGAGAGTAGACCGCGGACGATCACCGAGTCTCCGACTTTGGGCTGAAAGCTCACTCGCATATTGGCTCTGCGGAACATGGCGCATCTCAACTGGGAGCGCCCGTCTTTCAGGGTGAAGTACCAGTGGCCGGAACTGGGCTGAGACAGATCACCAATTTCCGCCTCGACACAGACTTCGCCTAGTTGGTTTTCAAGCAGAGACTTCGCTTTGCGATTAAGCTCGGTGACGCTTACCGGTGTGGGTTTTGGAAGAGGCATTGGTATTGTTGCGACCCTGGTGAGATTGTTCGTGATAAAGCATAAGCGTACAATACCGCGTCTATCCAACGCGACTACTACGAGGTATTGATGCTACGTATCGCTCAAGAAGCGCTGACGTTTGATGACGTTCTCCTGTTACCAGGATACTCAGAGGTGACAGCGAAAGACGTTTCATTGGTCACTCGGTTGACAAAAAATATCAATCTGAACGTCCCGTTGGTCTCAGCAGCTATGGACACCGTGACCGAATCCGGACTGGCCATTGCCCTAGCGCAAGAGGGTGGCATCGGCATTGTTCATAAAAACCTGACGATTCAGGAGCAAGCCGAGCAGGTCCGTCGTGTAAAGAAGTTTGAAAGCGGTGTTGTCAAAGATCCGATCACCATTGACCACACAGCCACGATTGCCGAACTGATCGAACTCACCCGCGCTCATGGTATTTCGGGTGTCCCGGTAATGAAAAACGGAGATCTTGCGGGCATTGTGACGCGTCGCGACTTGCGGTTTGAGACCGATACGTCGCAGTCCATATCAGCCATTATGACGCCTAGAAATCAGTTGGTGACTGTAAAAGAAGGTGCCTCCTCAGACGAGGTCCAACACCTGCTTCATAAACATCGTATTGAAAAGATTTTGGTCGTCGACGATGCGGGTGTCTTAAAAGGTCTGATCACGGTAAAAGATTTTGATAAAGCAGAGTCGTTCCCTCACGCCTGTAAAGACCGTTTCGGTCAATTGCGCGTTGGTGCCTCCGTGGGCACGAGTACGGACACCGATGAGCGTGTCGATGCGCTGGTGGCCTCGGGTGTCGATGTTCTCGTGGTGGACACGGCTCACGGTCATTCGCTAAACGTCTTGAACCGAGTTCGTTGGATTAAAGAGAATTTTCCGTCGGTTGACGTGATCGGTGGCAATATCGCGACGGCTGATGCGGCACGCGCCTTGGTAGACGCCGGTGCTGACGGTGTCAAGGTGGGTATTGGCCCTGGTTCTATTTGTACGACACGGATTGTGACCGGTATGGGCGTACCGCAAATTAGCGCCGTATCTAATGTTGCTGAGGCGCTGGCGGAGGCGGGTGTGCCACTTATTGCTGACGGTGGCATTCGATTTTCAGGCGATATTTCGAAGTCGTTGGTGGCGGGTGCTTACTCCGTCATGCTCGGCGGCATGTTTGCAGGTACCGAGGAAGCGCCGGGCGAGGTTGAGCTGTACCAAGGTCGGACCTACAAGTCCTATCGTGGAATGGGGTCTATTGGCGCGATGGCTCAAAAACAAGGCTCGTCAGACCGATACTTTCAAGATTCGAGTGTTGGCTCTGAAAAGTTGGTGCCTGAAGGTATTGAAGGTCGTGTGCCCTATAAAGGTCCCGTTTCGGCGATTATTCATCAACTGATGGGTGGTGTTCGGTCGTCAATGGGCTACGCAGGGTGTGCCTCGATTAATGAGATGCGAACGAAGCCGCAGTTCATTCGTGTGACGTCAGCTGGCATGTCGGAGTCTCACGTGCATGATGTTTCGATTACTAAGGAAGCACCAAACTACCCGGTTCGCTAAGCGCGCCATGGCCAACGGAACAAGTTTGGTGGTCTGCCACTGGAGATTGTTATTGTCCGCTCGCCTCCATGGGGCACTGGACTTGAACGTCTCTGGCAATGGCGCGTTGGTAATGTTGCCACTCTGACGTCACCTTATGCAGATGGTAGTGGACGTGTTCAATCGACG
>CBFHJX010000138.1:0-3771 GCA_965656285.1 Luminiphilus sp.
GTTCTGACTCGCGTTACTGGCGTGACAACCGACTCGCGAATTCGATTCCAGAGACATTGGCCGAAAATCTTTCTTTATGGCAAACACAGCCCCCTTGGTACCATGACGATCTGCGGCGCGATGATATGTTTCCAGCGGCCAGTTATCAGTATGTTCTTTATGGGATGGGGTTTAAAACAAGTAGTGCCCTGCATACTCTTAGAGATGATCACGCCCAAAGGGAGCAAGCGATTCGGCTCTTTTCCGAGACGCGCAAAAAGGCGCAACGCTTTGGCCAGCACTTACCACCCAATCGATATTTAATGGACCAAGTGCGGACGCAGGACTTTGCTCCGGTCTAGAGAGGAACTAGTTTGAGTAATATTCAGAAATTAAATAACGTCCAACATGGCAAACTCAGGATAAAGCAGGCCTTGAGCGGCGGTGATGCCGTGATGTTCTCAGCGGTCTTCACCAGTGAAATGCGTGCGCTGCAGAGCAATTTCCCGCTTCTTTTTTTCAAGAACACGAATGACGGTCGCTTTCAGCCCATCGCACTGTTTGGCTTTGAGCAAGGAGAGAACCTTTTCTTAGATGAGTCTCGTTGGAACAGTCAGTATATTCCGATGCTGATCCAAAGAGGTCCTCTCATGATCGCTACGGAGGGCAATACTGATGTTAGCGACTCGGATCGTGTCGTAGCCATCGATATGAGCCACCCTAATGTCAACGAAGAGGAGGGAGAACCGCTCTTTTTAGAGTTTGGTGGCAACACCGAATACCTCGATCGATTAGCGACTATGCTTGAAGGCATTCATATTGGATACACGAAGACGCCTCAATTTGTTGATGCGCTGCTACAGCACGACCTCATAACATCCGTGACACTCAAGATTACGCTGCTCAACGGCAAGGACCACACGCTTGAAGGCTTTTATGCCATCGACGATGAAAAGCTCCAACTTTTAAGTGAAGACGCAATAACTGATCTGCACCGTCGCGGACACCTCCTGCCCGCCTACATGATGGTGGCGTCTCAGTCACAGCTTAAACGCCTGATTGCGCTTAAAAACGACAAGGTTGCAGGATAGGTCCTCATGACAGCCTGTTCAGACGCTCGACCTATTAAAGAAGTTCCGCTGGCAAGCGGTTCGATTCCCTCAAGGGAGCTCCTTGAGTCCGCAACACCCTGGATTGCCAGAGGCTATTTGAACGACTGGCCCGTAGTCAAAAAAGCGAGCCACAGCGCCGAAAGTGCCCTGTCGTATCTCTTGGAGTTTTATCAGGGTCGTCCGGTAAGCGCCTTCCTCGCCGAACCAGAGGCGAAGGGCCGCTTCTTTTATAATCAGGACGTCACGGCATTTAACTTTGTTCAGGTCAACACGCAGCTCGACCAAGTCTTTAAAAAACTTATGAGTTTCTCAAACGAGGAAGCCAATCCGGCGCTTTATGTGGGAAGCACCCAGACCAGTGCGTGGCTGCCGGGCTTTAACGAGGCGCATCAATTGCCCTTTTCGCTTCCTGGCGCGCTGACGAGTATTTGGATCGGGAATCAGACCCGCGTCGCGGCGCATTTCGATTTCCCGAGGAACATCGCAGGGTGCATTTTAGGACAGCGACGATTCACACTCTTCCCACCAGAACAAGTCGACAACCTGTACGTTGGACCGTGGGATCTAACCCCTGCCGGGCAGCCGATCAGTATGGTCGATTTCTATGAGCCAGACTATGTGGCCTACCCAAAGTTTGCTGAAGCCGAGCGTCACGCACTCATGGGTCATTTGCAGCCGGGAGACGTCATCTACATTCCAAACATGTGGTGGCACCACGTTGAGTCGCTCTCACCCATTAATGGCCTGATTAATTTTTGGTGGCAAGAGACTCCGGGCGTTTATGGGTCTCCTACAGAAGCGTTGAAGCACGCATTCCTGAGTATTAGGTCACTCCCGGCACATCAGCGAAGCGCTTTAAAAGCCCTGTTTAACCACTACGTATTTGCAGAGGATACAGCGCATATAAAACATCTTCCCGAGCACAGCTGGGGCCGTCTTGATCAAGTAACGGACACATTGGCAAGACAGCTTCGCGCGGAACTCACTAATTCACTGAAACGGTAATGATTTTATGACTCATCGGAATGTTGAAAGGGTCGTCATCGCAGGCGGGGGCACCGCCGGCTGGATGGCCGCCGCCGCCTTGTCGCGACTGGTCGGACGTAAACTCTCCATCACCTTGGTTGAGTCTGAAGAGATCGGTACTGTGGGCGTGGGTGAGGCGACCATTCCAACGATACTTACAATCAATCGTTTACTGCAGATCCCAGAACCCGACTTTATTAAGCTCACCAGCGGCACCTTCAAACTGGGAATTCGCTTTGAAAACTGGCTTCGCGAAGGCGAGCACTACCTACACTCCTTTGGCGATACGGGTAAGGGCAGTTGGGCCGCCGGATTTCATCACTTCTGGCTTCGTGCTCGAGAACTAGGACTTGCCGAGGAGTATGGCGAGTATTGTACCGAGCTCAAGGCGGCTGAAGCGGAGCGATTTGGTATATCCAGCGATCACTCTTTGAACTATGCGTACCACCTCGATGCAACCAAGTACGGAATGTATCTTCGCAAAATGGCTGAGGCCAGCGGGGTTAAACGTGTAGAAGGCAAGATCGCGACGGTCGAGCTGTGTCCCTCTGACGGCTTCATAGAGGCATTATCTCTAGAGGATGGTCAACGTATTGAGGGCGATCTCTTCATTGACTGCACGGGATTCAGAGCGCTCCTGAGCGAGGGAGCGCTGAAGACCGGCTTCGACGACTGGAGTCATTGGCTTCCTGCGAATCGAGCGTGGGCCGTCCAAAGCGAATTGTCCGAAGCGCCAAAGCCTTATACACGTGCGATTGCGCACAAAGTGGGTTGGCAGTGGCGGATCCCTCTCCAGCACCGAGCAGGAAACGGCTTGGTCTACTGTGACGGTTTCATGGAGGACGACGTCGCGCGCCAGCTCCTACTCGATAACGTTCCTGAAAAAACCATCACCGAGCCACGCCCGATTCGCTTTACCACCGGGCAGCGTAAGCGCTATTGGAATAAAAACTGCATTGCTTTGGGGTTATCCAGTGGGTTCATCGAGCCGCTTGAGTCAACCAGCATTCACTTTATACAGAACGGCATCATGTGGTTGCTCATGATGTTCCCGGACACCACTATTGAGGACAGCACCGTTCAGGAGTACAACACCAAACTCCGCGCCGAAGCTGAGCACATTCGGGACTTTATCGTTCTTCACTACACACTGAACGAGCGACACGGTGACCCCTTCTGGGACCACTGCCGGAATATGGCGTTACCCGACTCATTAACCCACCGTATGGAACTGTTTCGTCAGTCGGCGCGAGTCTTTAAACCGCAAGACGACGTCTTTGCCGAGAACTCATGGGTACAGGTGATGATGGGACAAGGGATAACGCCGGCCGGCTACCACAACATCGCACAGGCCCTGTCTCCGGAGCAAATGACCGCCTTTATGAAGGGCATCCAGCATGACGTTGCCAAGACCGTGGGCACCCTGCCCCCACATGGTGCGTTCGTCAAAACGTTGCTTCAGCACGCGAAGGTTTGAGACGCTACTGACCCATTAATCTGTGAATTCTTCAAACGCCGACCCATCACGATCGCTGGCCCTAAAACACTAATAAGCAGTTGAGCGCAGACAAAAAAAAGCCGGGGATGGATGCCCCGGCTTTTTGATTTTTATGCGCCACTTAACGCGTGAGCAAATAGTTCCACCACACACAAT
>CBFHJX010000139.1:0-3722 GCA_965656285.1 Luminiphilus sp.
ATAGACTAAAATAATTAAACGCTTAGAAGACGCTCGTCGTCTTTTAAGCTCGCTGGCGGCCAATTTTCGAGGCGCATACCCAATGACAAGCCGCGTGAGGCAAGTACGTCTTTGATCTCAGTCAACGACTTTTTGCCCAAGTTAGGTGTCTTTAGTAGTTCGACTTCCGTACGCTGAACCAAATCACCAATGTAGTAGATATTCTCAGCCTTGAGGCAGTTTGCAGACCGCACTGTTAGCTCAAGATCATCAACCGGACGCAACAAAATTGGATCAACCTCGTCAGCCGCTTCTGCTGCGGCTGCCTGAGTCTGGCCTTCCAGATCGACAAACACTGCCAACTGCTGCTGCAAGATCGTCGCAGCGCGACGAATCGCCTCTTCGGGGTCGATCGTACCGTTGGTCTCAAGATCAATGACGAGCTTGTCGAGGTCAGTCCGCTGCTCGACCCGCGCAGAGTCAACGACATAGCTAACTCGACGAACTGGTGAAAAAGAAGCGTCTAACTGTAAGCGCCCAATCGATCGTGTCTCATCATCGCTATCGATTCGTGAGTCAGCGGGTGAGTATCCGCGACCACGCAACGCCACAACACGGATCATGAGAGGATGGTCGCCCGTCATCGTACAAATCACGTGCTCGGGGTTACAGATCTCGATGTCATGGTCTGTCTGGATATCACCGGCAGTGACAACGCCCGCACCCGACGCACTCAGCGTGAGCTCGGCTTCGTCTTTACCATTCATGACGAGCGAAACGCCCTTCAGATTGAGCAAAATTTCGATGACATCCTCTTGAACGCCTTCGATTGTAGAGTACTCGTGCAATACACCATCGATCTCTACCTCGGTGACGGCACAACCCGGCATTGAGGACAACAGGATGCGCCGCAAGGCGTTGCCCAGTGTGTGCCCAAAACCACGCTCAAGTGGCTCAAGTGTCACGAGCGCTCGGGTAGTGGATTTCTCGTCTACCTTAATGACCCGTGGAGTAAGAAACTCATTAACTGAATTTTGCATAATGTTTCCCGTTCAAGAATTCGGTTTAACCGCTATACGCACTGATACTTTACTTGGAGTACAGTTCGACAATCAGGTTTTCATTAATTTCGCTTGGAAGATCTTGGCGTTCAGGCTTCGTTTTAAACGTCCCCTCAAGCTTCTCGGTGTTCAGCTCAATCCACACTGGGTCTGGACGCTGCTCCGCAAGCCCCATGGCCGACTGAATCCGAAGCTGCTTCTTCGCTTTCTCGCGAACCGATACGACATCACCCGGCGCGACCTGATACGACGGAATATTGACGACGCGGCCGTTAATCAGAATCCCTTTGTGAGAGACAAGCTGACGTGCTTCTGAGCGAGTCGAGCCAAAGCCCATACGATAAACCACGTTATCCAAACGACTCTCTAAAAGCTGCAACAGGTTTTCGCCCGTCGCACCCTTGAGGCGCGCCGCCTCTTTATAATAATTGCGGAACTGCTTCTCTAGCACACCGTAGATACGACGCACCTTTTGCTTTTCACGTAACTGAACGCCGTAATCTGACAAGCGCCCGCGCCGCGCGCCGTGCTGGCCGGGTGCAGTTTCCGCTTTGCATTTACTCTCGAGCGCACGAACGCCACTCTTGAGCTGAAGATCGGTGCCTTCGCGACGCGAAAGCTTACATTTAGGTCCAATATATCGAGCCATTTATCTCTTTCCTCAGACGGCGTTATTAAACGCGACGCTTCTTTGGTGGGCGACAACCGTTATGTGGAATCGGTGTCACGTCAGTAATGTTGGTAATCTTGTAACCACAGCCGTTCAGTGCACGAACCGCTGACTCACGGCCGGGCCCAGGGCCCTTAACTTGAACGTCGAGGTTCTTAAGACCGTATTCTCTGGCCGCTTCTCCCGCGCGTTCAGCAGCCACCTGCGCAGCAAAGGGAGTTGACTTGCGAGAGCCTCGGAAGCCAGAGCCCCCTGCAGTCGCCCAGCTCAGGGTATTACCCTGGCGATCAGTAATAGTCACGATGGTGTTGTTAAATGACGCGTGAACGTGCGCTACGCCATCGACCACCTGCTTAGTAATCTTTCGTTTCGTTGTTTTCTTGGCTTGCTTTGCCATCTCGCTTCCTGTCTCTATATCAACGCTACAAATTAGGATGTAGCTACACGTGAGAGGAGTGGTTGGACCACTCCACTAATTACCGACGAATCGGCTTGCGAGGACCCTTTCGTGTCCGCGCGTTCGTCTTTGTTCGCTGCCCTCGCAGAGGCAAACTCTTTCGGTGACGCAGACCACGGTTGCACCCGAGGTCCAGCAATCGCTTAATGTTCATTGACACCTCACGTCGCAAGTCACCCTCGACGTTCATGTCGGACACCAGCCCGCGCAACTGATCGAGCTCAGCCTCAGAAAGTTCACCAATTTTGGTGCTCTCTGGAATATTTGTTTCTGCACACAGACGCTTCGCTTGCGTGCGACCGACACCAAATATGTACGTCAGTGAAATCACTGCGTGTTTGTTGTCAGGAATGTTTACACCGGCAATACGTGCCATTACCAATCTCCATTATTGAGCGGCCTTACACCGCATCTTTTGGCCCCGATTACATCGAAGCCCGATTTTCACTTCGAAACTAGCCCTGACGCTGCTTGTGACGTGGGTCACTGGAACAGATCACACGGACCACGCGATTGCGACGGACAACTTTACAGTTGCGACAAATTTTCTTTACCGAAGCTCGAACTTTCATTTCTCTCTCCCAAGACCTAGCGCAGTCGGCCGGCTGTGCCGATGCTGCTTAGGTTTGCTTTCTTCATCACACCGTCGTATTGGTGAGACATTAAGTGGCTCTGCACTTGCGCCATGAAATCCATGACCACAACCACAACGATCAGCATTGATGTTCCTCCCAGATAGAATGGGACGTTAAACATCACTACTAAGAACTGCGGCAATAGACAGACCAGCGCAATGTAGGCAGATCCGAAAATCGTGAGGCGCGTGAGCACACCGTCAATGTAGTTTGCAGTTTGCTGGCCGGGACGAATGCCGGGTACAAATGCACCTGAGCGCTTCAGGTTGTCCGCAACTTCACTGGGATTAAACATTAACGCCGTGTAGAAGAAGCAGAAAAATACGATGAAGCCCGTGAACAGCATAATATTCAGTGGCTGACCCGGACCAATAGCGACCGCCAGGTCTTGCAACCAATCGGAATTGTCGGAGCTGCCGAACCACTGAGCCACCGAGGCTGGGAACAACAGTATCGAACTCGCAAAAATCGCGGGAATGACGCCCGCCATATTCACTTTAAGTGGCAAGTGCGACGCTGGGGCCTGATACATTTGGCGACCTTGCTGACGCTTAGCGTAGTTCACAGTAATACGGCGCTGACCGCGTTCAATGAATACAACGAGCGCGATCACGATGATCGCAAGCGCGAGCACACCCAACAAAATGAGAATATTCAATTCTCCCTGACGCGCTTGCTCTAGGGATTGACCAATCGCCTGCGGGAGTCCCGCGACGATTCCGGCAAAGATCAGTAACGAAATTCCGTTTCCGATACCCTTTTCTGTAATCTGCTCACCCAGCCACATCATAAAGACGGCGCCTGTCACTAAGGACGTAATGGCGATTACGTAAAACCCAATGCTGGCGTCGTAGGTCAGTCCCTGGTTGGCAAGACCTACGGTCATACCTGTGCCCTGAACCAGCGCCAGTACCACTGTT
>CBFHJX010000140.1:0-3452 GCA_965656285.1 Luminiphilus sp.
GACATAGTCGCAGATTTTATTTCCTAGATTTTTTTGCCTTGGTGAGAAGCCGATCAAGTTGATCAGAGAAATGCTTGCGGTCGGTGAGGTTCAGTGCCGGTGGGCCTCCAGTATGAGCGCCCGATGAGCGCATTGTTTCCATAAAATCGCGCATCTGTAGGCGCTGCTTAATATTGTTTTGGGTGTAACGCTCACCGCGCGACGTGAGCACCAGTGCGGATTTTGCGATGACGTCTGCGGCTAATGGAATATCAGAGGTAATGACCAGATCGCCAGCTGACACCCGTTGCTCAATGGCCTTGTCCGCTTCATCAAAGCCACCAGGGACTTGATAGAGGCGCACGTGCGGTGAGCTCAGCAGTGTAAATGCGTGATTCGCAACAAAGATCGCAGTCATTGCGCGCTTGTGCGCAGCTTTCGCAATAATCTCTCTGATGGCGACGGGACAGGCGTCGGCATCTACCCAAATATCCATGGCTATCCCCTAAAAAAAGATCCGGCGATAGCCAGGCCCTAACAGTTTACTAATGTCGGCGATTAGTGAGCGGAAAAACCACGATAGTCGCTTGAGGCAATCTGATCGCAAATCATCCTGTAGGTCCCCACGCCGCCCACGTAGGCTAAAAACATGCGCGGCTTCCCAGGAACATTTGCGCCCATGTACCAGCTATTGGCTTTGGGGTAGAGCGTCATATTAGCAAGTTGCTCAGTGTGCTCAGCCCATTCTTGCTCGGCCTCATCGGTCGGCTCAATCGTTGCTTTTCCTTCGCTGCGCATCCACTGGATACAGTCGCTCACCCAGTCAACGTGCTGCTCAATAGAAACCAGCATATTGCTCAGAACTGAGGGGCTTGAGGGTCCTGTAATGGTGAATAAGTTGGGGAATCCGTGAATAGCGATGCCTAAATAGGAGCGCGGTCCGTCAACCCATGCGTCTTGCAGTTTTATGCCGCCACGGCCGCGAATATCGACGCGCAAGAGCGGCCCGGTCATGGCGTCAAAGCCGGTCGCATAGACAATTGCATCGAACTCCCGTTCACCCTCAACGGTCTTAATCCCGGTGGTGGTGACGGTCTCGATAGGGGTGCGCCGTAGATTTACGAGTGACACGTTGTCTCGGTTGAAGGTCTCGTAGTAATTCGTGTCGATGCAGGGTCGCTTAGTCCCGTAAGGGTAGTCTGTTGGCAGCAAGTCCTGCGCGGTTTGTTCGTCGTGTACCGTTGTACGAATACGGTCACGAATGTATTCGGAGATCTCATCATTCGACGCTTGCTCGACTTGGAGGTCAGCAAACTGGAACAGCATTCCCGGCAAAATGCCGCTTTCCCAGCCGTCGGTAAATCGACGATTGCGCTCTTCGGGCGTCGCATCGATTGCTCGGTCCATTGAGCGCTCGTTCACTACTCCTAGAACATTCAGTCGCTGTTTCGCACGATAGTCACCGTAGTTGGCTTTAATGGCATCGGCGTCATCTTTTGCGAGCTTATGATTAAGCGCGGGTGTAGTGAATGTTGCTGTGCGTTGGTAAACAACAACCTCGGCCGCTTCCTTCGCAATCAGTGGAATGGCCTGAACGGCTGACGAGCCGGTGCCAATGACGGCCACGCGTTTGCCGGTAAAGTCGACACCTTCTTTGGGCCAGAGGCCGGTTGTATAAGTACTGCCTTTGTAGCTTTCACGGCCAGCGATGTCTGGTGTTTTTGAAGCAGACAATACGCCTGTTGCCATGACTAAGTGTTGCGCTCGTACGCGACGTCCGCACTGAGTAGTGACGAGCCACTCCTCAGTGTCGTCATCGAAGTGAGCACTTGCTACCGATGTATTAAATGCAATGTCGCTCTTGAGGTCAAACCGGTCAGCAATATGTTGTGCGTACTTTAGAAGCTCCGGTTGGGGTGAATATTTTTCCGACCACTGCCACTCTTGCTGAAGGTCATCGGAGAATGAGAACGAGTAAGCCATACTTTCAATATCCACCCGCGCTCCCGGATAGCGGTTCCAGTACCAGGTGCCACCGACGTCACTGCCTCTTTCGAAGACTTGAACATTGAGTCCTTGCTCACGCAGTTTGTGGAGTTGGTACATCCCCGAGAAACCCGCCCCTACGACCACGACGTCCTTGCGCTCTGTCGGCGTCAGGTGGCGTTCCATTTCCTGTGCGAGCCACGCCATTGCCTTACCGGCAGCCGGTAGGGCCGCAGGCATGGCAAAGAAGCCGTGCATTTGTTGTAAAAAATTCTTATGGCTTACTGAGACACCCGATGCGCGAAGTTTCTCGACGTAGGCCTGGCCTTCGTCCACTAAAATGTCGAATTCTGCGGTTAGAACCACAGCGGGAGGAAGGTTGTGAAGACTTTTGGCGTGCAGTGGCGACGCCATGGGGTTGAGCCGTGATGCAGGGTCGGCGTAATGCTCCCAAAAGTGTGCCATGAGGTCGCTGGTTAAAAACAGTTGTTTGTCGTCATCACCCCAGCTGGATCCTGCCATCGCACCATCCGTTACAGGATAGACAAGCGCCTGCAGGTCAATGTGAGGCCCGTTTTCATCGCGCGCTCTCATGGCGACAACCGTTGCTAAATTACCCCCAGCGCTGTCACCTGCAACCACCAAAGGGAGTGAATCACCACCCACGATGGCGCGATTTTTGTCGATCCACTCGAGCGCCGAATAGCAGTCGTTTACGGGTGTTGGGAACGGGTGCTCCGGTGCTTTTCTGTAATTCACCATAACAACAACAGACTGGCACGCCTCGGCAAGGTGTCGTCCTACGGCATCGTAGTCGTCAATGTTGCCGATCACCCAACCGCCGCCATGGAAGTAGATGATGAGGCGTTTTGCATTCGAAGACGGTGTCAGCAGGCGCGCTGTAATCGACGCACCGTCGACGGGAATCTCGAGGTCCTTACTGACCACATTTTGAGGCCCCGGGGGCATGGATCGGTTGATCTCCGAGAACACCAAACGTGCCTCGTCGGGAGGTAAGGTGCTGAGGTCAGGCGTTTCATTGAGCGCCATGCCGGCGAGCATCGACGTCGTTGCTAGATCTAGGTGCATGTGAATCTTCCTCGCTTGTTATTTTTTTAAGAACTGGGGTCAGTCTGGTATCCAATTGCCGTGAAATCCCGGTGGCACGCGGTGTGGGAGGTGAACGATACCTGTTGGGCCTTTTTCAATAGTGAGCGCATCGAAAAACTGGAGTTCTGTGGTGTCGTTTTCGATGTCGATGACCAGCCCCATTAGCCAACCCTTAGCTTCTTCGGCGGTTGCTGACTGAGGAACGAAGATGAATTCTCCCCCCACCATACCCTGACCAAAGTGATGTATTTTTTTCTGGCCGGTTTCCATATCGTAATGAAAGAGCGCGTTTTCAGCGACGAAATTGGACACCGTCTCACCTGGCTGGCTGACGACCCAAGCGTGTCTGTAGGACTGCCCAAAAAAACGCTCATCGA
>CBFHJX010000140.1:3462-3721 GCA_965656285.1 Luminiphilus sp.
TTCCTGAGGTGCGGGGTCAGTGGTCGTTCGCGTGACTTGCTTTGTCGCCGGGTCGACGTGCCAGCGCTCAAAACCGCAGGGGTCGCCGTTGGGTCCGTCTGGACCGTGCGCAAACATGGTCTCGTAGGCGCAACAGTCAATGGTCACGCTGCCGTCACTGTTCTGAAACGTGTTGGCCACGTGGAAGAGGTAGCACGGGTCGACGTCGCACCAGATGATGTCATCCACTTCCCCGCGCCGAGGCAGGAGACCGACTCGC
>CBFHJX010000141.1:0-3637 GCA_965656285.1 Luminiphilus sp.
TCTCGACAATGATATTTCTCAAACGCCATTCACCGCTCCGACCTCGACCCATTTGGTAACGCACCGTAAACGTCCGATCGCCGGTCCCATAGACCTGCTGTGTGATCGAGACAGACCGAGCATCAGGCTCACTACTTTCATCCGCTACAATCTCGAACTTAGAGCCGCTGAAGGCGAGCAGTCCCTTTGCATAGGTCCTTATCAGTCCCGACTTTATGATCTCGGTAAACAACTCCAACTGCGCGCGGAGTGCCTTTCGACCCTCCTCATCCAAACCTCGATATCGAGCGTTCGAGGCATACTCGCCCATCACACCCTTAGCAAAGCCGCGCCAGTCGATTGTCTCATCGAGCACAGCTCCAATGCTGTCATAAAACCGGCCGGGATCAGTGTCGAAGTAGTCAGGCGCGTCGTCGACAATCGCCATAATTTGCGACGTCGTGGACTCAATAATAGCGGTAGCATCGGAATCGGTGTTAGCTGCTGAGGACCAACTAATCAACAGAACCATCACCGCGACAAACAGATGGGTTATTCGTGATTTAACTGATTTCATGTAATTTTTGGCTCAAAACGTAATTTGTTGGGACGAGCAGCCCTGATTTGGGTAAAGATGGAGTCTGCTCAAAGCTCACATTGCCGTATGATAACCGATCGTTGCCAGACAGCGACCCGTTTTCTAACATCAAGGTGCCAACTGACAGCAAATGCTTGATCTCTTTTTCATCGTCGTGGGACTCACAGGTCTCGTTTGGAGCTCGGACAAGTTCGTAGAGGGCGCTGCGGCCATCGCTAATCATGCGGGTATGTCTCCCCTGTTGATTGGCATGACCATCGTCTCACTCGGTACGTCTGCACCTGAAATTGTCGTCTCGTTAATGGCCTCCCTGTCCGGGTCGGGTGAGCTGGCAGTGGGGAACGCGCTCGGCTCCAACATTACTAATGTGGGCCTTGTGCTGGGTGTAACACTCATCATCAGGGCGATCGCTATCGATGTAAGCGCCACAAAGCGTGAATTGCCGCAGATGCTCATTGCCACGCTCTTTGCCGGTGCGCTTATGGCCGACGGTAGCCTATCGGCCACTGATGGCGCACTGTTGCTGGCGGGGCTCGTGCTCTTCCTCGTCCTTTTGGCGCGCCGTGGCGAGAGCAAAACGAGCCAAACGACTGAGCCGCCCACCCTACCCGTCGCAAGAGCATGGGGGGTGTTTACGGTGGGTTTAGTGCTCTTGATGCTGTCCTCGCGTGCACTTGTCTTTGGCGCAGTGAACATCGCAACGGCGTTGGGCGTCTCCGAGCTGGTTATCGGATTGACCATTGTTGCCATCGGTACCAGTCTGCCGGAACTTGCAGCGTCTGTGATGAGCGCGCTTAAAGGACACGCGGATATCGCAGTCGGCGCTATCGTCGGCAGCAATGTCTTTAATTTACTCGTGGTATTGGCAATACCTGGTATTTTTGGACCGCTGCCGCTGAATCCCAGCGTCATGAGCAGGGACTGGCCGGTGACACTGTTGACGGCGGGCGTTCTGATACTGCTCGCCGCCTTAGCCTCCAGACGTTCAGAGCCCAGTAATAGAGGCTCAAATGAACTTGGTCGTGTCTCCGGTGTCCTACTCGTAACGATTTACACAACCTACATGGGTATCCTCCTTTTCTACCCGGACTTTGCACTGTGACTACAGCATCAAAACAACCCCGAAACGCGATCGAATCGGCTCGACGCACGATCGAACTCGAACTGCGCGCCGTTGAGCAGCTTCAACATCGCATCGATGAATCGTTTACGCACGCCGTCGAGCTACTTTCGGCGGTCAAGGGCAGAGTGATCGTCAGTGGCATGGGCAAAAGCGGGCACATTGGCAACAAAATAGCGGCAACACTCGCAAGCACAGGCACACCTGCGCAGTTTGTCCACCCTGCCGAGGCCTGCCACGGCGACATGGGAATGATCACGCGATCCGACGCAGCACTGCTCATGTCGAACAGCGGCACAACCGCTGAAATAACAGCACTGCTGCCCCTGCTCAAGCGATTGGGATTACCCATCGTAGCGATGACAGGCAATCCTGACTCGACCCTCGCACGCGCCGCCGATGCGCACCTGAATATTAGTGTTGATGAGGAAGCATGCCCGCTCGATCTTGCACCCACTGCCAGCACGACCGCCAACCTGGTCATGGGCGACGCCCTGGCCATTGCCATGCTGGAACAGAGCGGTTTTACCGCAGAAGACTTTGCATTTACGCACCCGGGTGGTGCACTGGGCCGTCGACTACTGACACGAGTGTCAGACGTTTTAGTCACGGGTTCAGATATCCCCAGAGTATCGCTGACAATGTCACTTGCAGATGCGCTTATGGAAATCTCTGCCAAGGGCTTGGGCATGTCGACTGTTGTTGATGATAACGATCGGTTACTCGGGATTTTTACCGATGGGGACCTGCGACGTGCGCTTGAGCAGGACTATGACTTACGAAAAACACAGGTCGAAACGGTTATGTCAAAAGGCGCCAAAACGATCAGTGCAGATGCGCTCGCCGCTGAAGCCGTCGCCCGTATGGAAGCAGACAGTATCAGCGCCTTAGTCGTAACCGATGAGAATGATCGTGTCGCCGGGGTCGTTCAGCTGCTGGCGCTCTTGAGGGCGGGTATTGTATGACTGAGCATCGAGACATTAAGCACCGGGACATCAAGCTCCTTGTCATGGATGTCGATGGCGTGATGACTAACGGCCAGGTGACTTATAGCAGCGAGGGTCATGAGCTCAAGTCCTTTAATATAAAAGACGGAGTGGGCATCAAACGGTTGCAAGCGGCGGGCATCGACACAGCCATCATCACGGGCAGAGTCTCTACCATGGTGGAGCGACGTGCCGCCGAGCTGCAAATTGGGCACTTGATACAGGGACGCGAAGACAAACACACTGCACTGATAAAACTTTTAGACACCTTGCAGATCGACATGCGTCAAGTCGCTTACATCGGAGATGACCTCCCCGACCTCGATGCTATAAAAGCCGCAGGGCTTGGAGCTTGTCCAGCCGATGCGGCACGAGAAGTATTGGCGGCCTCAGACTGGGTATCGACGCTTTCGGGCGGCACAGGATGCGTTCGCGACCTCTGTGACTATTTACTGGACTGCACCGCGTCATGAAGTGGAGTCTAAGCTTTGCAGGTCTGGGCGTAATTGTGCTGCTCATCGTGTTTTCCCGTGTTGAGAGTCAAACACCGGTGCGCGCCGCTGCCAACCAGCTGGTGGAAACAGAAATTCAGCAGCTGGAACTGACTCGCTTTGGTGCGGCCGGTGAAAAACTTGAACAGAGTAAGGCGGCACATGCCGTAAAGTATGAGGGCGCTCCCGAAACTCGATTAAGAGAGGTCTGGGTCGAACACGAAGACAAGCAAGGCGGGCACTGGACACTTTTCGCTCCTACAGGCTCGTCACAGGTATCAAAGGATGCAATGACGCTGTCAGGCGGCGTCACGATCCTGCGTGGAGAAGCCCTTAAATTAGAGACACAAGAGGTTAAACTGGACGCCTTAACTAATCTCGCCGTATCTGATACGCAGACGCGTCTGGTGAGCGACAGAAGCGAAACAACAGCCGCGGGTTTGATCATCGACCTAAATGCAGG
>CBFHJX010000142.1:0-3619 GCA_965656285.1 Luminiphilus sp.
TCATCCGGGAACATTAGCGGGAGTTCTTGTTTGTACATCAGTACGCACGACGGAATCGGCGCCGTCAGGTCGTAGCCCTCGTCCACGAGACGCGCAAGTAAGGGGATATTAGCTTCTTTGAGCGCTTCTACCGCGTCAAGATCACCCAGCTCTAGCTTGGGCATGCCGCAACACTTTTCCTTTGGAATCACGTCGATACTGATGTCGTTGTGCTGAAATACCTTGATAAAGTCTTCGCCAATGGTCGGGCTGCTGTAATTGCCGTAACACGTTGCATAGAGAGCCAATTTTCCCTGAGTCGCACCCACAGGGGTGGCCTCAATATGGGTCACCAGTTTCTTTGCGCGTTTGATCAGTGTGTTGCGGTGGATTTCGGGAAGCGGAGCTTCAGCGGCAATGTCGAAGGTCTGCTCAAGCGCCTTCCGAAATGTGGCGTTTTTATTCAGTGCGTTTGCGGTCACGTCAACGAGTGGGATCAATGCAACGCTACTCATCAACGCATCTGTCGAAGTGAGTACTTTGTCGCGTAAGTTTGCGCCGTTGTCTTTAAAGTTTTGAGCTTTCGCCCGTAACATGAGATGCGGAAAGTCTATATTGAACTCGTGTGGGGGCACGTACGGGCACTTGGTGAGGTAGCACAGGTCGCACATGTAGCACTGATCGACCACTTTGCCGTAATCCTCTACCGCGACACCGTCGACTTCGAGGGTCTCGGACTCGTCGATGAGATCGAACATCGTCGGAAACGAGTCACACAAACTGACACAGCGCCGGCATCCGTGACACACGTCATAGACACGCGCCAGTTCATCATTCAGAGAATCGCGATTCCAAAAATCGTCTGTCTTCCACTCAATGGGGTGACGTGTCGGTGCTTCAACGCTGCCTTCGCGCATCTGTGTTTACCTCTGATAGGTCTATTAGAACTAAAAAGGGGGCCGTTAGACCCCCCTGTACTCAGCGACTGAGGATCAGGCGTCGAGGTTGTCGAGTGCTTTCTGGAAACGGTTAGCGTGACTGCGCTCGGCCTTTGCCAGTGTTTCGAACCAATCAGCAATTTCGTCAAACTCTTCATCACGTGCCGTTTTCGCCATGCCGGGGTACATGTCTGTGTACTCGTGTGTTTCGCCTGCGATTGACGCTTCTAAGTTCTTGACGGTGTCGCCCATCGGTAGGCCTGTTGCTGGATCACCCACGGCTTCGAGGTATTCCAGGTGCCCGTGCGCGTGGCCCGTCTCGCCCTCTGCAGTTGAGCGGAATACGGCTGCGACATCGTTGTAGCCCTCTACGTCAGCCTTTGAGGCGAAGTAGAGATAACGACGATTGGCTTGAGACTCGCCGGCGAAGGCGTCCTTCAGGTTCTGTTCGGTTTCGCTACCTTTCAGTTCCATTGCTTATTACTCCCTAATTGATCTTGTGACGTCATGACGCCGCCGAGTCGACGACAGCCTGATTACTATACCCACTTGACGGCAATTTGGTTCCAAAAAAAGGTGATAAAACCAATCGTTTTTTCCGATCGTATATAGGACAAATGTTCGACAAGACCGATGGAGTTCGTGTGTCACGTCAGCCTACACTGAAGCAGTTGAAGTACCTTTGCGCAGTTGCGGAGCACCAGCACTTCGGGCAGGCAGCGAAGGCGTGTCACGTGAGTCAAAGTACGTTAAGTGCGTCCATCGTAGAACTTGAGGATGCGTTATCGGCAAGCTTAGTTGAACGCAATAATCGATCGGTGCTGCTGACCGCGCTGGGTAATGATGTCGTGACTCGCGCGCGCGGCATTCTGACCGATGTTAACGATGTTGTGACGTTGTGTGAGGCATCGAAAGAGCCTTTTCAGGGAACGATTCGAATGGGCGTTATCCCAACGGTGGCCCCGTTTGTGTTACCGACGATGTTAAAGGCCATGCGCGCTGAGCATCCCGCCTGCAAATTTTTTGTTCGTGAGGACCTTTCAAATGCATTGGTTAACGCCTTGCAGCTCGGTGAGCTCGATGTGCTCTTACTCGCCTTGCCGTTTCCGGCAGAGCATACCGATACACTGATGCTGTTTGAAGATCCCTTTTACCTCGCCGCATTAGCGGGCTCGTCCTTGGTGACTGGTGTGACGCTTAAAACTCAAGATCTTCGTGGCGCTGAGATGTTGCTGCTAGAGGAGGGGCATTGCCTGAGGGATCATGCGCTAGAAGCCTGCAAGCTGAGAGAAGGTGACATCAGCATGCCTTATCAGGCGACGAGTCTCACCACAATTGTACAAATGGTAGCGAATGGAATCGGTACGACCTTGCTGCCCAAAATGGCAACGGATGCGGGTATTACTGAGGGAACCGATTTGGTACTTCGTTCGTTTGATGAGTCCGACGTAGGCCGACAGATTGGATTAATGTGGCGTAAAAAAACGCCCCGGAAGCAGGAGTTCACTCTGCTCGGGGCGTTCATTGAGCAATGCCTAGACTAATCTAGCCATTGCGCATTGGGTTTAGAATGTCCGACGCAGCGTCGCTCCGTACGAGCGAGGCTGGTTTGGATAGCCAGTAGCGCTTCCTGTCTGAGCAACCGATGGGAAAACGGTGATTAGCCATTGATCATCATTCAGGTTACGGCCCCAGAAACGAAGCTGCCAATCGCCTTTTTCAAATCCAACGCTGGCATTAAACATACTGACTTCACGCGTTCGACTTCCACGCTCTTCCAGAGCCAGGTTGTCAAGCGACAAGTCACCACCACCGTTTATGTCGACTTCGCTATCAAACTGGTAATCCGCCTGAATGAAGCCGTCCCACCCTGCGAGGGTGAAGTCGTAGGTTGTGATGACGCTAAAGCTGCGCTCGTGAATACCGGCGGGTTGAAGTCCGGAGAAATCTGCTGGCTGACCATTGAGCGACGCGTTTTTGAAGTCATCGTAAATTGGGTCGAGGATTGTTGCGGCCAGTGCGATGGATAAATTGTCGGTTGGACGCACCATCATATCAATTTCGATGCCATCAACCGAAGACTTACCCGCATTGGTCAGATTAAAGCCCGATCCTGTGAAGGCGTTTGATTGAAAGCCTTCGATCGTTTGATCAAAAATCGCGGCGTTGATGTAGCCCCAGTCAGCGCTGTACTTGATGCCGATTTCGAAGACTTCTGCCTCCTCAGGACCCGCAAGTCGCGTACCGATGGTGAGGTTGTTTGGCAGCGCAGCACCGGACGATACAAGACTGTTGTACTCGCCCTGCGTGGGTCGCGTGTCACGCGACAAATTCCACGATGTGGCTTTGTAGCCTGTTGCGAACGTCGCATACGCGTTGAGATCGTCGCTGAATGCATGCGACAAGCTCAACGTATACGTGGACTTGCTGTCATCCGACGTTCCCGGTTCTGCGGCGTTTGGAATGCCGAGCATTTGTGGCAGAAACTGCAGTGCTTGGAAACCGAGGAACGGGTTATTGGCTGTCGGTGCGAGCGCTTGTGCCGTTCCAGAAACGAGCTGTAAGTACGCCAGATCGGTGGGGTCGGTGAGTGCTGGAATACCAATAGCTGCGAGACCACCGGTATAGGCGAGGTTCGTTAACGCGGTCACACCATCAGCACCGGCCAGACTGAGGTTGGAGAAAATATCAGTATTCTCCTG
>CBFHJX010000143.1:0-3498 GCA_965656285.1 Luminiphilus sp.
AGACAGCCTGTATTTTGTCTTCGCTGACCGCATTTTTTTGTGCTGACTTAGCCGTATGTGCTTGGCAATAACGGCATCCCGCGGCGTTACTCACCGCGAAGGCAATCAATTGTTTGAGTCCGGGGTCTAATTCGCCTGTGTTCAAAATGGTCGCGCCAAGCCCTCCGAAAGCTTGAGTCAGGTCTGGCCAATGCGCCATGGTCATCATGGACGCAGGCAAAAAGCCCATGGACGCCTCCACCATTTGAAGCATTGGCGCTAAATCTGGCACTTCCTCGGGCGACTTGGGTGTGATGTGTGTCATAGCAATCCTCGTGGTAACTCGCGTTAGCTAATTTTGAGCAGTTGTTTTCCAAGATTCTGGCCAGTGTAAAGCCGCTGCAAGGTAGCCGGAATATTGTCAAAGCCTTCCTGCAGATCGACTTGGTAAACTAAGTCGCCCGATAAGACCCACGTCATTAAGTCCTCAATGGCCTCCATTGCGCGTGGCATGTAATCCAAAATAACAAAGCCTTCCATTCGCGCGCGGTTAATCGTCAGATTCGACAAATTTGAGGGGCCGGGTATGGGGGTGGTCGCGTTGTAGCCGGAGATGCTCCCACACAGCACAATCCGTGAGCGTAGATTAACGTGATCTATGGCCGCCTCGAGAATAGGGCCTCCGACGTTGTCAAAAAATACGTCCCACTTGTCGGGGCAGTGATGTGCAATTTGCGCGCTAACGTCTTCATTTTTGTAGTCGATGACGGCGTCGAAGCCGACAGTCTCTTTTAGCCAGCGACACTTATCAGGGCCTCCGGCAATACCGACGACTCGGCAACCCTTGAGCTTTGCTATTTGACCGACGAATGAGCCTGTTGAACCGGCAGCACCCGAGACAAGAACGGTGTCACCGGCTTTGGGCTGACCAATCTCCAGTAATCCAAAGTAGGCCGTAAGACCAGTGATGCCGAGCACCGATAACATCATTTCGGGCGATACGCCGGGTGGCAATTTCACCAAACCCATGGGGCCTTCACCGGGAGCCGCGACCACATAATCTTGCCAATAACCCGTCGTTTGTACGAGGTCGCCCACTTCATAGTCGGGGTGACGAGAATCGATCACTTCTCCAACTGACGCGGCTCGCATGGGTTCGCCGATGGCCACCGGTGGCAGATAAGCCTTGCGGTCGACCATCCAGTTTCGCTGCGCCGGATCGAATGACAGGAACAGATTTTTTACCAGTACCTCATCGCTTTTGGGCTCGGGAATTGGGGTTTCGGCATACTTAAAGTTATGTGGACCTACCATTCCTGAAGGTCTTTCTGCTAATAACCATTGGCGATTGGTTGTCATGATTGCGCTCCCGATAGTTTATCCGTGAGGGCTACTTTTTTTGAAGTGCCCGTGATGAGGTATAAGCCACAGTGCTGACCGTGCGTTACTGCAGGGTGAAGTCAGGTCCATATAATGACCCTTGAGCGCTGCTGCGGTATCTATTTTCCCGCTCAAGCACATGAGCGTTTAACCTAAATTGCGCCAAGAATTCCGCTGATTTTTTTGCGGAACTTCTCCCCAAAGGGTGGCCGAGCACCGATGATGGGCAAGACATCGATCATGGTTTGACTGTAAATCGCGCGCGGGTGGCTTAAGGTTCTAAAGCCTTCCGGGCCGTGATAAGCGCCCATTCCTGATGCGCCAACACCGCCAAACGGCAGATCTTCCTGGACGTAATGCAGTGTAATGTCATTAATGCAAACACCACCGCTTGGCACGTGACTGAGCAAGTACTCTTGCTCAGTTTTATCCTTGCCAAAATAGTACAGAGCGAGGGGGTTTCGGCGCGGTTCAACCTGATCTGGAACCTCTGTGATGTCCGAGTAGGTCATCACAGGGAGAATGGGACCAAAAATCTCCTCGTGCATGACCAGCATGTCTTCATTGACGTTTTGTAGTATGTGCAGTGGCATACGACGGTTGTTTTCAGACGCCCGTGTCTGGTCAGCACCAACAATCGTGAGCTTGGCGCCCTTGGCCACTGCGTCATCAATGTAGTTTTGTAATCTAGCGAAGTGTCGTTCGTTGATTACACCGGCGTAATCGGTATTTTCGGTAATGTTTGGATACATCGACTGCGCTTCATGCACGACCCGAGCAACCAGCTGTTCTTCGAGTTCCTGTGGCACAAGGACGTAGTCCGGAGACAGGCACAATTGACCGCCATTGAGTAGCTTGCCAAAGGTCAGGCGTGTTCCTGCGAGGTCAAGTTTTGCGCTACGCCCAATAATGACCGGGGACTTGCCGCCAAGTTCCAGTGTGACGGGGACCAGGTTTTTTGATGCGGCTTGCATGACTTGCGCGCCAACTCGGGTGGATCCCGTAAAGAGCAGGTGGTCAAAAGGCAGCTGTGCAAATTGTTGACTCACCTCGGCGCCTCCGGTGACAACGGCGACTTCATCGGTTGAGAAATACTTGGGGACAACCTCGGCAAACAAGGCTGCTGTTTCAGGAACGAATTCTGAGGGCTTTAATAGCGCTCGGTTACCCGCGGCGAGGGCGCTGGTCAACGGCGCAACAGTGAGGCCAAAGGGGAGGTTCCAAGGCGAAATGATGCCGACGACGCCCTTTGGGAAATGTCTGACTTGACCTTTACCTCCCAAAAAATTCATCGGTTTGTTGGTTTGTCGCTTTTCAGGCTTCATCCACGCTTTTAAATGTTTCATGGAGTAGTCGATGGCCTCTACCTTTGACGCGAACTCTGAAAACAAACTGAATTCATAAGACCGCGCTCCGTTGAATTCGCGCTTGGTCGTGTTGGCGAATTCCACTTTGTTTTCGACGATCAGCGCCTTGAGTCGTTTTAGGCGATCGATGCGTGTGGCATAGGTGACCTCACCCTCGGCACGAAACTGCGCTTTTTGTAGCGCGATTAATGCGTCTAAATCCTGTGTATTCGAGCTTGTCAGGTTGTGCTGTTCAGCTGCGCCCATGATTTTTCTCCGAGATTAACTGGTCTATTTTTTATTAAGTGATTCGGCTTGTTTGTCTGTATTCTTGACGCGATCAGCCATCCGATAGTGCCTCTGTGCGAATGCTTTCTATGATACGAACCGCATTTTTGACAAAAAGTGGCTCTGACGAAAAACTGGTAATAAGGTGCTGTACATCCGCAGGCAGCGCCTCGTTATCGAGTGCCGGGCGCTGGTCGGTCTGTGTTGCCCCGATTAGAAGCACCCCCATCGTTTTGACGACTTCGTTTGCTTGCGCTGTGCCCAAGGCGAGTGCTGAGGACGTCACTTTGGCGACAGCATCGACTTGTTGCATAAAAACGCGCTTGGATTCGATGAGTCGGGGAATAGCCACATTGTGCTCGATGACATGCTCGAGTCTGATCAGTAACGGTAAAAATACGCCATCGGTATGAGTCGTTTTGTAGAGCGATTGAGCATATGCATTGCTAGTCATATCGTCTGATAGCGTCGCGATAAACGCGCTGCTCCAACGGATCAAGCTTTG
>CBFHJX010000144.1:0-3492 GCA_965656285.1 Luminiphilus sp.
TGCACCGCGTAACCTTGGTGTTTGGCCGGTGTCTGATTCACCGTTGCCCAATCTGCTTCAAACGCAACCGGCTCAAACTCACCAACTCTGACTTCAAAAGCAAAAATCGGTTGAGCGAACTGCGCCTCTAAATCGCGCATCCAGTCTGTAAAGGACAGCTGCTGAACAACACCGGGTAAAGCCGCTGGAAATGGATTGGCGCCGAGCATAAACGCCTCGCTACTGGGCTGATATAGGCGGCCCGTTAGCTCATGGATCCCTACTGGCAGTGACACCTCTGGTAATATTTGCCGCGACGCGTCGCCCTCGACCCAACCCAGATTCAAGGGCACCAAAAGCCCTTGGTCCTCTATGAAGGCCACAACCTCGTAACCGAAACGGCCGCTCCGAAGTCGATTGTCTAAAAGAATATATTGACCGTCTGTAAACGTAGCACTCATCGCCAACTGGCGGTCCGCCAACTCTTCAACCCGAAGCTGCTGCGCTTGCAACGGTGTAATCGGGGGCAGTAATCGACGCTCCTCCATCCGTGCAATGAGGTCGACCTTTTCGTCAGCACGATCGAGCTGCCAAAAACCCAAAAACAATAACGTAGGTAACAACACTACGGTCGCTAATGTTGTCCTCCAATCAAGCGTGACGCGCAAGTTCATCTTGGTTTCGCTACACTCCACGTTCTCATTCATCCCACGTTATCCCCGTTTGTAGGGGGCACTGCTCACAGTGTAAGGATTTTCCATGCTCAAAGGTCTAATTGTCTTACTCATGCTCGCGTTACTGGTCACCTTAGGGGCTGGGATGTATTTTTTGATGATGGACCGCGGCGACGTCAAAAAAATGCGTCTTGTTAATTCGTTACGTGTTCGCGTTGGCATTGCAGGAACACTCATGGCCTTAATTACCTACGGCGTAGCGACAGGTCAGCTAGGACATACCAGTCCCTGGGACGCCGCTCCCGCGGCTGAAAGTTCCGAGTAAAAAAAAGGCGGGTTAAACCCGCCCCTTCTAAACGACCACGTCGTCCTTAGATGATGTAGACAAAGATAAAGAGGAACACCCAAACCACGTCAACAAAGTGCCAGTACCAGCTTGCCGATTCAAAACCAAAGCAATCATTGGCGGTAAAATGGCCTTTCATTGCTCTAATTAATTGGACGAAAATGATAAACGTACCCATCGTCACATGAAAACCGTGAAATCCGGTCAGAAGAAAGAAGGTAGAACCATAGATTCCGCTGTCTAACGTTAGGCCCAATTCACTGTATGCGTGGATGTATTCCGCCGCCTGCAAAAACAGAAAAATGATCGCTAAACCAACAGTGACTGCAAGCCAGGCTTCAAATTTCTTAATATTGCCTTTTGCCAATCCGCGGTGAGCAAACTCACAGGTCACGCTCGACGTCAGGAGAATAATGGTGTTCCAGAGCGGCAACCACGCATACCAGTGGTGCGCATCGGCAAATGCCATGGACGTGTGTTGTGAGACAAACTCACCATTATTGGCAATGGGTTGGCTCAGCGCGCCACCGACCACCTCTTGTGGTGTAGTCACCGGCGGCCAGGTGTAGTCGAACCCTTCCCCCAGAAGGACGTTCATGCGACCACCGTCGCCTTCACCGGCCAGCCATGGACCTGCTAGCGTGCGCACATACAGTAAGGCGCCGAAAAACGCCGCAAAGAACATGACCTCGGAAAATATGAACCAAAACATGCCGAGCACATAGCTGTTACTTAACTGGCTGCTGTTCAGACCTGCCTTATTTTCCTTGATGGCAGTTCGGAACCAATAGGTCAGTGTTGCAATAAAAATAGCGAGACCCGCATACATCACGTATTTCGCGGCACCACCCGTATCGTGGGTGCCACCAAAGGTCATTTCGTTAAGGACCAAACCGCCGCCGAAGACGGTCAGTACAAGACCAATGGTTGCGCGAACAGCAAGACTGGAGCTCTCTGGCACGTAGTACTTTTCGTACTCTGTTGAAGGTTGGGCACTCGACATTTTTTTTCTCCGTTTTGCCCCATCCCCCGGGGCCCCCATTAGTTTACCTCGAGGCGACCTTGTCGCGCATGAGCGACGTCACATCGAATAGTGTGTAAGACAGCGTGATCGTCTTTATATCGGCTGGTAGATCTTGGTCGACAATAAATTGAAGTGGCATTTGCGCCTCGCTCTCACCATCAAGAGGCTGCTGCTCAAAGCAAAAACACTCCGTCTTATGAAAGAACTCAGCCGCTCTGGACGGTGAAACACTCGGAATCGCCTGCGCAATCATCGACGCCGTGGTCGGGTTGGCTGCATAAAACACAGTGTCATTGGCCGCACCGGGATGGACAACCATCTCAGTCACGTCAGGCGCGAAAGCCCAGGGCATACCGTCGTTATTTGTTGCAATAAATTGCACTTTAACCGACCGCGTTTCATCAACCTCGGAAACGACTGACGTGTAGGCTTCAGACGAAGTTTTTCCATTAATTCCCAATGCATCACAAAGCACGTTGTACAGTGGCACCATGACCACAAACACAAACGCGAACATAGCAACGGACACGGCACCCAGTTTGGCTACCGTGTCTATCGTGGGATCTTGGCTGAGTCGCACGGCGTTATCCTTTGCAATTAATGAGCGGGCTGCTCTTCAATTGTCGGCGGAACCTCAAACGTGTGATAAGGCGGTGGTGAGGGGAGTGTCCATTCAAGACCTTCTGCACCGTCCCAAACCTTCTCATCAGTCACACGCTTACCTGAGGTAATCGCAGCAATCACGTTGTACAAAAACAGCAACTGCGACGCGCCATAAATAAACGCACCGATCGATGACATCATATTGAAGTCAGCGAACTGAAGCGCGTAGTCCGGAATTCGTCGCGGCATACCGGCCAACCCGACAAAGTGCTGCGGGAAGAACGTGATGTTAAAGCCAATGAAAGAGACCCAAAAATGCACCTTCCCCATTGTTTCGTTGTACATGCGCCCAGTCCACTTTGGCAGCCAGAAGTAAATCGCTGCCGTCATCGAGAAGACCGCACCGGCGACCATAACGTAGTGGAAGTGCGCAACCACAAAGTAGGTGTCATGGTATTGGAAGTCAGCAGGCGCAATGGACAGCATTAAACCTGTGAACCCACCAATGGTGAACAGCACTAAGAAACCAATCGAAAACAACATCGGGGTTTCGAAAGTCATTGCACCGCGCCACATTGTCGTTACCCAGTTGAAGACTTTAACGCCCGTGGGTACTGCGATCAGCATGGTTGCGTACATGAAGAACAACTCGCCCGCCAGCGGCATACCCACGGTGTACATGTGGTGCGCCCAAACAATGAACGACAGAAACGCGATGGCTGCGGTTGCGTAAACCATTGACGCATACCCAAACAGAGGCTTGCGCGAGAAGGCTGGGATGATCTGCGAGATCACGCCAAACGCGGGCAGAATAATAATGTAGACCTCAGGGTGCCCAAAGAACCAGAAAATGTGCTGGAACAATA
>CBFHJX010000145.1:0-3416 GCA_965656285.1 Luminiphilus sp.
CAGACAGGGATCTAGGGTTGGTATTGATATTAGTTCAACAACGGTAAAACTGTTGGAGCTCTCATCGACTAACGGAGGCTACCGGGTTAAAGCGTATTCGGTCGCTTCAGTGCCTCAAGGCGCTGTATTTGAAAAAAATATTAACGTCGGTGAAGTTGCGACCACTATGATCTTTGTTATACCGCGCATACTCTCTGATGTCTTACTGGATTAAGCTTAAGAAGACGTTAATTGGGGACAGACATGCGCGTTTTTCTAGTCGGCCCACCGGGGGCTGGAAAGTCCACCGTGGGTAGGCACTTAGCGTTTACCTTGGGCGCCGCTTTTTATGACCTTGACGAGGTCATCGAGGCGCGTGCGGGTGCAGATATTCCCTGGATTTTTGATGTCGAAGGAGAGCTCGGATTTCGCGACCGCGAAACACAGGTGGTCCGTGACTTAGCGTCACAGGACAATCTTGTTGTTGCCACAGGAGGCGGCGTTGTTCTGCGACCAGAAAATCGAGCGATGCTTTCAAAAGGCAGTACGGTGGTTTATCTGACAGCGTCTTTATCGGCCCTCGTCGATCGCACGAGCGGCAACAAGAAACGTCCCCTACTGGCAGGAAAAGACACGCGGCAGGTACTGCAGAAGCTCATGGCGCAAAGAGCCCCTTTTTATGCCGAGATTGCGGATATCACAGTCGCGTCGAGCGGCGGTTCGCCGAAGAAGCTAGCAGGGGTGATCGCGGAAAAAGTAGTGGCACTGGCGTCGAATGAGGATCTTCCACGATGAGTCAAAATGCACCGAGGGTTGAGGTCCGACTGCCAGCGACGTCAACTGATCGGCGGTACCCCATTTATATCGAACGAGGCACGCTTCAGCAGGGTGCGATACTCCCCACTCTGCTTGGAGACCGAGGCGTCTGCTTGGTGACGAACGAAACAGTCGGTCCGCTCTATGAGGCAGTGGTGCTTGAGTCGCTGGGCGATCAACGAAAAGTAACGCGTGTCTTACTTCCCGATGGCGAGTCGCATAAGACGCTCGAATCGTTTGATGTAATCGTGACCGCAGCGCTCGAAGATCAGCAGGAGCGGAGCTGTGTTTTTATTGCCCTGGGTGGCGGTGTCGTTGGCGACATTACCGGTTTTGCCGCAGCCTCCTTTCTGCGGGGCGCGGATTTTATTCAAATACCCACGACATTGTTGGCACAAGTTGACTCGTCTGTAGGGGGGAAGACCGCGATTAATCACCCCATGGGTAAAAACCTCATCGGTGCATTTCACCAGCCTATTGGGGTGATTATCGACACGATGACGTTGAATACGCTGCCGGAGCGCGAGTTCGCTGCGGGTCTCGCAGAGGTTGTAAAATACGGACTCATCGCTGACGCTCATTTTTTCCATCGGTTGCTGGAAAGTGTGGACTCACTCAAGCGCCGCGATCAGGCGACGATCAGTGAGGTGATTTCACGCTGTTGTGAAATTAAGGCCGACATTGTGAATCAAGATGAGCGAGAGGGTGGGGTCCGTGCAATACTCAATTTTGGACATACATTTGGACACGCGATTGAACGGGAGTTGGGCTTCGGTCAGTGGCTCCACGGTGAAGCAGTTGCTGTCGGGATGGTCATCGCTACACGTATTTCCGTTGCTCGAGGTTATATCAATGTTCAGGTGCTTGAGGGTCTCGTGAGCTTTCTAGAGGCATTTGACCTGCCTACGGCGCCTCCTCCTGAGATGGGGCTTGATGATTTTATGCGTGCGATGCAGGGCGACAAAAAAGTGCAGTCTGGCAAAGTTCGATTCATTTTGCTCGACGGGCTCGGTCGGGCTTGTGTCACCGCTGACGTAGAGAAGTCCGAAATCACAACGAGTCTGTAAGCTAACCGTTGTGGTGTCGCTTTATTGACGCGCTCAAATTGTAGAAGTGACACCAGAGGTGTAAACTTTATGACCTTTTTGGTTGAGCGTTCCTTGGAAGCACAGCCACCGGTTTTATCAAACGAGCAAGTTCATAGATGAAGTCATCAGGCATCGTGAAGACGGCCGTTGGCGCAGCAGAATCAGTGCGCGGCTTATACAATCCCGAAGAGTTTCGGGACAACTGTGGTTTTGGCATGATCGCTCACCAGCAGGGTGTGGCGAGTCATAAGTTATTACAGACTGCAATTGAGTCGCTGACTTGCATGACACACCGCGGCGGTATTGCGGCCGATGGTAAAACCGGAGACGGGTGTGGTTTGCTCCTTCAGATGCCCACTGCGTTTATGCGGTCATGTGCGAGTACGCTTCTCGGACGCGAACTGAAAACGACCTTTGCTGTGGGTATGGTCTTCATGTCCCGCGAACTTGCGGCACAAGATCTGGTTCGCAAGGCGTTCGATGAGGCGGCGCAAGAATTCGACTTCACGGTTGCTACGTGGCGGGTTGTTCCCACGCAGTCCGATATTTGTGGCGAGATTGCCCTAGAGCAGCTGCCCCAAATCGAGCAGGTGTTTCTCGAGACGGATAACGCGAGCCACGAGGAAGTCGCGGCCAGATTATTTATGATCAGGCGTCGGGTCGAGATCGCGATGGCGGACGATGCGGATTTCTATATCTGCAGCCTTTCAGATCGCGTCATTTCCTATAAGGGCTTAGTCATGCCCGCAGATCTTGAGTACTTTTATCCAGACCTTGGCGACGATGCCTTAGAAACCGCAATTTGTGTTTTCCACCAACGATTTTCGACAAACACACTTCCAAAATGGCCGTTAGCGCAGCCGTTTAGGATGCTTGCTCACAACGGCGAGATCAATACCATCGAGGGAAACCGAAACTGGTCCAAGGCTCGAACACCTAAGCTCCAATCAAGACTACTACCTGATTTACACAGCGTGACGCCATTGGTTAATGAGTCGGGGTCTGACTCATCAAGCCTGGATAATATGCTTGAAATGCTGGTCACCGGCGGGGTTGATTTGCCCAAAGCACTTCGGATGCTGATACCGCCGGCCTGGCAAAATATCGAAGACATCGACCCGGACCTCAAAGCGTTTTACCAATACCACGCGATGCACATGGAGCCCTGGGATGGGCCCGCCGGTGTAGTACTGACCGATGGACGGTATGCGTGTTGCGTGTTGGATCGAAATGGTCTTCGGCCGGCGCGGTGGGTTACGACGACTGATGGTTTTATCACCTTGGCCTCCGAGGTTGGTACTTACCACTACGAGCCTGAGGCCGTTGTTGCAAAAGGTCGAGTGGGGCCGGGTCAAATTCTTGTCATCGACACGATTAGCGGAGAAGTGCTTCATACTAAAGACATCGACGCTCAGTTAAAGTCCAGCAAGCCCTATAAGCAGTGGCTTCGCGATAACGCGCGGCATATTGAAGCGTCGTATGACACGGCGGTAACGGCACCGATCGAGGGTCAAGACCTCGACGTTTATCAAA
>CBFHJX010000146.1:0-3168 GCA_965656285.1 Luminiphilus sp.
TTTCTACGACATAGCTATCGCCAGCCCTTGGTCCTAGAACAACTTCACGTCCGATATAAGTGGGGCGCTCAGTCGCTGACTGTTCGACATACACAACGGCGCGTTTCCCGGTCAACAGAGCAGCGGTCGCCGGTATGACCAGAGGTGCATTGGCTTGCATGTCGTTTGCGCTTGTGTAGCCTAGAGACTCCGCAGGTACGAGATCCATCCCGCAGATTTCACACTGCCCCGGCCCGTCTTTGATGATCTCCGGGTGCATCGGCGAAACCCATTTCCCCACGAGATTTTGATCGATTATTTGCCCATTGCTCGCCAAATCTGCAAAGATCTCGGCGCGCACGAACATTTCCGGCTTGAGGCGACCGTTTTTATTCTCGACGTTCACTCGAACGTTCACGGTGCGCGTTTGAGGGTCGAGCACCGGATCGATGAACGATACTAGCCCGCTAAAGCGCTCGCCGGGGTACGCCTCTGTCGTGAAGTTGACGGTCTGACCGTAGCGAAGCCACTGCAAATCCGATTCGTAAGCATCCAATTGGACCCATAGCGCATCGAGGTCTGCCACCGTGAACATACGTGTCCCGACATCCACATACATGCCTTCCTGGGCATTGCGATGAATGACAATGCCGCTAGCCGGTGAAAATAGGGTCACGTGTTCTGAGGTTTGACCGCCGCGTTCGATGTCCGCTATCTGCTCCCCGCTTAGACCCCAAAGGCGCAACCTATCTCGCGCCGCTTCTACCGTGCCCGTCGCCGATCGACGTAATGACGCTACCTTGCTTTTCGAGAGCTCTGATTGGCTACGCAGGGCTTGTAGAAGCTCTTCTTGGGCTGAGAGCAGTTCCGGGCTATAAAGCTTTAACATGCGGTCGCCTTCGCGCACCGCAACGCCGGTGTAATCAACCCACAGTTCATCGATACGTCCCGGCACCCAGGCCGTGATGTAAGCGAGGCGTGTTTCGTCATAGGCGACTTTTCCCACGAGCCGGATTTCGGCTGTGGGGTATCGCCGTTCGACTGGCACCGTAGCGATCCGCATGCGATCGTGCTGCGCGGAGGATAAGGTCAGCCGGCGGGGTTCGTTATCCTCCATGGAGGATAGCTCCTGCCGCACAGGTACGAGATCCATGCCGCATATCGGGCACTGTCCAGGAGCTTCACGCTTGATGTGCGGATGCATCGAGCAGCTCCAGACTTCCGCTGACCGCGTAAGCGGATGGCTATCTGCTGTGTGTGTCGCAGGGCTCTGCATCTCTCCATGACCCTCATGCCCAGTATGCGTGTCTGCCGACATAGACATGCCTTCGCTCGCGTCCGTATTTGGTGCATCCAAGGGCTGGGTTTCGGGTTCCGGCCAAAGGACAACAACCGTAAGGAGAACAAAGGTCGCTATTACAGCCAATGCGGCCGGCTTACGAAGGCTCGAAAGTAGTGATGTCTTATCGTTCATTGCCGGACTCCTTGTTCGATGGCACAGGGGCAAGGGACTCGCCGATGAGCTCTTCTAGTGTTGTGCGGGCTTGATTGTGGTCCGCGATGGCGCGGGCCTCGGCTAGTTCAAAGACCAGCAAAATGCGCTGTGCGTCAATCAGATCGGCGAAAGATAGTGATCCTGTGCTGTACGCGCGCTGCGTCGCGGCTAAGGACTCATTTGCCTTAGGCAGCAGTGTGGTCTGATATAAATCGATTTGCCTGCGAGCGTCCCGCAGGCGGAAGAGCGCACTGACGGTGCCTGCCTCCAGCTTATTGAGGTATTGATCGCGCTGTGCGCGTCGTCCCGCGATACGGGCTTCCGAGGCACGCACACCGGCTTTGTATTTGCCGCGTTGTATCGGCAATGTCATCGAAAAAGCTGCCGCTATTGGATCATTGCCGCTGCCTTGCACATTGGGCGAGCGCGCCTCATCAGTCGCGATGTAATCAAATCCAATAGAAAAGTCGGGAAAAAACTCCTTTTCCGCTCGCTCTTTCGCGGCTGTTGCCGCAGCAACATCAAAAGATAGAGCACGCAGTTCAGGGTTGTTGCCGATGACAAGCTCGACGAGCGCCTTATCGTTTATAGGTACATCAACGATAGGGGCGCTCTGTGGCATCGTGACGGGCGCTTGTGATGGTCGATTGAGAGCCGCGTTGAGCCGTGCGAGCAAAGGTGCTTTGCGATCGGAAAGACTGGCCAGGTCGTTTTCAATCTTGCCAAGTTCGACCTGAGCGCGGATCACATCAGGATGACCGTTCGACCCAGTTTGATAGCGGGTTCGGGCGACACGTTCCAAATGCTGGACGAGATCCCGGTTGCCTTCCATGATCCTAAGCGCACGGTTGAAGTAGTACAGCTCATACCAGCTACTGGCAACCTCAGCGATAACCGCATTCTGCACGGTCGAGACACGCGTTGCTGCAGCATTGGCTTTTTCGGAAGCGACTTCGCCCTGCAGGCGCAGCTTCCCAAGCCAAGGTAGCGGTTGAGATACTCCAACAGCGTAGGTCTGAGGACCTACACGAGTTTCCACTTCTTCAATGAAGTAGCGAAAGTTTAGTCGAGGATCGGGAAGCGCAGTAGCCTGCTCGATTTCATTCGTGGCCGCTTCGTAGTTGGCGATGGCGGCGGTCACACTCGGATTATTTGCAAGCGCAAAGTCGACCCATGCCGGTAGTGATTGGGCTGCTTCAGCCGTCATTAACGCGGCTTCGTCATTTCGTCCAATCGGCCGCTCAATGAGAGTGTCCGCTGGCGCCGCTGCCAGAGGTTCGATCTGTCGAGAGAACAGCGTGTTTGCACAGCCGCTCAACACGAGCATGGCGAGCGCCAGAAGCACGAGGTTTGCTCGAGACAAAATCGGGACAATGCTGTGCGCATTATCGGGTATTGAAGCAATCATTAGCCTGTCCTTTCCGTTTGACTAGTTGTCAGGTGCGCGAAACGCACACGTGGCAGGGCGAGCCTGCCGCACGGAAAGGGGCTATTCGATCAGTCGGTCTTTGCGGTAAATCGGCGTGTCATGGAGTAAGACAGCAACAATACTGTCCGGAGGTAGATTTGTTTGGGGAGTTAATGGATGCCAGGGAGGATCAGCGCCAGCGTAAAAGGGATCCAGGTCATTGGAATCCAAGTCATTGGAATCCAGGTCGATATTTGTGAGGGGTGCTACTCGGCAATCGCGCTCT
>CBFHJX010000146.1:3178-3406 GCA_965656285.1 Luminiphilus sp.
AGAAACAACGGTGTAGTCGGGTGTATCGCAAGTATCTCGAAGCTCATCGCAACCGTCACAGTTCTGATGCGCACAAGGTACGTTCGATGAAGAATCTTTGCTTACACTGTCATGATGTGAGCTCTGGTTGAAGTCCTCGCTCTCACCCATCGCTGCGCTGGATGCGCACGCGCAGGTGATGTTGAATAACATCAACGCGGCAGAAAGAACGGCGACGATTGATTTAGA
>CBFHJX010000147.1:0-3405 GCA_965656285.1 Luminiphilus sp.
TATTTCGCCAGTTTTTCAGGTCGATATTCTGATGGCAAGTATTCCAGTCCGCACAAATTATAAACTCTCGATCCTCGCTCAGCAGGCTTCTCAGGTGCGGGGTGAAACGCTCCATGAACACATCCTTGCGTGCCTGAGCAGCCTCGTTGCTTGACCCTGAAGGCACGTAGAGTGAAATCACACTCAGTCCCTCGAAATCGGCACGCAAATAGCGTCCCTCAGAGTCTACAGGCTCCCAACCTACTTTTACCTCAATACTCTGAGGCTTTTGTTTTGCGAACAGCGCAGTGCCACTGTAGCCCTTGCGCTCAGCGTCGTTGTAGTAGCAATGGTAGCCCTCGGGACGAAATACCTCGTCGACCAGTTGATGCTCCTGCGCCTTCGTTTCCTGAATGCACACCACGTCGGCGTCCTGATCCGCAAGCCACTCAAAGAACCCCTTTCGGTTCGCGGCGCGAATGCCATTGGTATTACAAGTGATTGCTCTGTACACCGTTCCTCAGTCCTTTTTTACACCCTGAACCATCGTTTGGGCGCCCTTGATGAAGTCTTTCGTCTCCTTAGAGTCCTCATTACCGTCACGCAACAGCTTTAAATCAACAGGAATGGCCAGTCCTCTTTCTGCCGCCGGTCGCTGCTTTATGGCTTTGTGCCACCGTTGCAGATGCTCAAGACCGTCAATTTCTATGCCGCTCCAGCGGTGTGTTCGCACCCACGCCCAGTTCGCCATGTCAGCAATGCTGTAATCGCCGGCAAGGTACTCCGTCTTGCTCAACTGTATATCGAGCACCTCAAACAGCCGGCGCCCTTCGCTCTGATAACGGTCAATTGCCGGCTGTAATTTCTCTGGAAAATAGCGAAAAAAGACATTCGCCTGTCCCATCATAGGTCCAACACCGCCCATCTGAAACATCAGCCACTGGACTACACGCGATCGTCCAACGACATCAGTCGGAAGAAATTTCCCGCTCTTTTCCGCGAGATGCATCATAATCGCACCCGACTCAAAAATAGACAGGTCAAAATCTCGGTCATAAATTGCAGGAATACGGCCGTTGGGTGAGTGCGTTAAAAAGGGCTCTCGCTTTTGCTCGCCCGAACGCAGATCAATGGTCTGGAACTCATAGTCCAACCCCATTTCTTCTAATGCGATCGATACCTTGTGCCCATTGGGTGTGGGCGAGGTAAAGAGATCAATCACAGGCCAAGCTCCGCTATCTTATTTAGAACCACCTCGTGGTGATCTTTGGTCTTAAACTTGTCGAAAATTTGCCGCAGCACCCCTTGTTTGTCGACGAGATAGCTGGTCCGAAGAATACCGTCGTATTCACGGCCCATAAACTTCTTGGGCCCCCATGCCCCATAGGCATCTGCCACAGCGTGGTCCTCGTCGCTCAACAATTGAAAGTTGAGCTCATCGCGCTCAACAAACTTGGCTAACCGCTTGACCGGGTCTGGGCTGATCCCAAAAACGACGGTATCGTGAGACGCCAGCTGCTGGGCACTGTCTCTCAATCCTTGCGCTTGAACCGTGCATCCGGGCGTCATGGCTTTTGGATAAAAATACACCAACACATTTTTCGCGCCTTGATAATCAGACAGCGACACCGCGTTACCCTGATGATCCGCGAGTGTAAAAGCTGGCGCTGCGACGTCTATCGTGAGAAGTGACATGTTAATATCCTCTGCCGTATTCTTTAGTAAAGTGTGGGGTATTCCTTTGTTACAGGTCAGTCTGCCGGTCAGCCCGCCCGCCGTTTCTGGTAACGAATCGTACTATTTCTAACTGGAAATTCCTGTATTTTACGGTCTTCAAAAAACTCTCTAAGCATCTCAACCACGACAGGGAAGGCAAGTTCGTCCCACGGAATTTCATCCTCAGCGTAAAGCTTGCTCTCTAAGCTCTCTGAGCCCGCACCAAACTTATCGTCAAGCACGTCGCAGCGATAAAAGACGTAAACCTGGCTAATATGCGGCACATCAAATATTCGATAAAGAGCCATGTTGACGGTGCGCGCCTCTGCTTCTTCCCACGTCTCACGCGCAGCGCCCTCCTCCGTTGTTTCGCGGTTTTCCATAAATCCAGCGGGCAAGGTCCATTTGCCATAACGTGGCTCTATCGCGCGCTTACATAAAAGAACTTTGTCGCCAATGGTGGGAATGCACCCTACGATCACCTTTGGATTGACGTAGAAAATCTCCCCGCACGCCGGGCACACGTCGCGCTCTCGATCTTCACCCTCAGGTATTTCTCGCACCGTCTCGTGCGCGCATTTAGAGCAGTACTTCATGACGCTTTATCCTTATCAACCCAGCGAAGGCGACGATCCTTATCCGAACCCTTTACCGTAACCCAGACAACCTCATCGTCAAACCGTTCTCGCTTCCAAAAAGGAGCATCGGTCTTTAACACGTCCATAATAAATTCGCATGCACTAAACGCTTCAGCGCGATGGTCAGCACTGGTGGCGACAAACACAATCGGATCTTCGACAGGCAAGGTTCCAAAACGATGGACAATATACCAAGCCTTTAAGCTAAAGCGTGACGCGGCCGCCTCACCCAACTCCGTCAGTACTTTGCTGGCCATTTCGACATAACACTCGAGAAACAAATCCTCGACCTGGCTCGTCTCATTGAAATCACGCACGAAGCCGACAAACGTGGTTACCGCCGCATGCGGGTATCGCGCATAGAACTCAGTAGCCAATTGCCCCGGGTCGATCAACTGGTCGGTTACCACAGCCCTCACCTCAGCCACCGGTCATGGGTGGAAAAAATGCAAGCTCGTCACCGTCGGCAAGACTTTCTTCCGGGAAAACGACGCGTTGGTTTACGGCTTGTATTAAATTGGGGTGTGATAATGCGGTGGACCACGCCTCGCCGCGCTCGCTTAAGACGGCCTTGACCTGCTCGACCGTTGAAAGCGATTCAGACCACTCTAAGACGAGCTGCTCCGTCGCGACGGCCTCACGAATCAAAGAAAAAAACTTAACCGTGATCGTCACTTCGCCACTCGCCTGTTTTTCCACCCGACTTCTGAATCAACATGACCTCCTCGATCACCATGCCCCGGTCAATCGATTTTGCCATATCGTAGATTGTCAGCGCCGCAACAGACGCAGCTGTAAGCGCTTCCATTTCAATACCCGTTTGACCACGCACCTTACAGGTGACCTCGATGACGATTCCCGGAAGTGTATGGTCAGCGCGTAGCTCAACCGCAACCTTGGTGATGGGTAGTGGATGACATAGTGGGATCAAATCGCTGGTCTTCTTGGCGGCTTGAATGGCGGCGATTCGCGCGGTCGCAAGCGCGTCTCCTTTGGCGAGCTCGCTCGCCAAGATCACTGAGAGCGTCTCGGGTTTCATTCGGATCTGTGCGTGCGCGACAGCGACGCGGGA
>CBFHJX010000148.1:0-255 GCA_965656285.1 Luminiphilus sp.
GTATCACGGCTGGCGCTATAGCTCAGAGGGCCATGTTGACGACATTCCCTATCACGACGGACCTTGCCCTAAGTCAGCGTCAATCCGATCCTACCCCGTCGTGGATAATATGGGGTGCATCATGATGTGGTTTGACGAGCAAGGCGCCGAGCCGGACTACCCCCCACCCTACCTCCAACAGTGGGACGAGGGTGGCTGGGTTCATTGGAATCTTGATCACCTACCGGAGCTTGATATTCATCCCCAAGAAGTCCT
>CBFHJX010000148.1:265-3369 GCA_965656285.1 Luminiphilus sp.
CCCACGGAGCGCCCTGCGAATATTTTGAAAATGAAATGCAGGATCACGTCTTGATTCAGCGGCAGGGCGGCGCGATGACGCTCTACGGTGGCGCCATGCTCTACACCACCACTTGGTACACGGGCCCTGGAGTGCTTCTCTCTAAACAAGTGTGGGGCGATGCCACCCAGTTTGAGATGATTGCCAATACGCCCGTCGCTGACGGAAAGATTAAAGCCTGGCACGGCTGCCTTGTGAAGTCTGCCACAGGGACTGTAACCGCCGATGATAAAGAGATGGCGAAAGCAATTCAGGCTGGCGCGCTCGAGGCGTTCTCTAAAGATTTCGAAATTTGGCAGCATAAATCCCCGGCAATTAAACCCATGGCGATGAAAACTGAGGGGCCTTTCCTTAAAGGTCGAAAGTGGTATAGCCAATTTTACGCCGCGCGCGAGGATGTCTCGACGACCCAAGCGATGGTGAACGGGGTTTACCACGTTCCGGGGGTTCAAACACCCCAGCAGCGAGACCACGCCATTGATGAAGGCTTGCCGATCTAGTCGGGCAGGCGCGCGTTTATTCCGCGCGCCTTTTGGTCAGGATTAGCGTAACGATGTAACGGCTTAAACAGAATGCCGTACAATCAAGGCCACAAAACCATGAGTGCTCCAACGCGGTATTCCCACTTTTGTAGAGAGATAAAATGAGCGAAAGCGCCTCAGGTAGGTCCACGTTTTCCGTAAAGAAACTTCTGACGCCCGTCACTATCATTGCGCTGTCGCTTGTTATCTACACGGTACTGATCAACAACAAACCTGAAATCGTCACGGCGGCGAAGGAACCGGTTCCAGTGGCTGTGCGTGCACTCACAGTAACACCCCAAACACTGGCGCTCAGCGTTACGTCGGAGGGCAACGTTCAACCCCGCGTTGAAATGGAACTGGTAACGCAAGTTGCGGGGGAAGTTATTTCGGTTGCGTCCAGCTTGGTCACCGGTGGCGAGTTTACTGTTGGTGATACCTTGATCACCGTCGATCCACGTGACTACGAGATTGCGTTATTGCGCGCACGTACAAGTCTTGCTCGCGCGGATGCCGAACTCAACTACGCGCAAGAGGAACAAGTGCGCGTGCGTGCACTGTATGCAAAAAAGTTAGCGAGTCTCGCGCAGCTTCAAGCCACAGAACGTGCTTTTTTAGTGGCACAATCGGCCGAGGCAGATGCGTCAGCGCGCGTATCGCGCGCTCAGATCGACCTCGAGAGAACCGTTCTAAAGGCGCCCTTTAGCGGGCGGGTTCGTGATGAGGCGGTAGATGTGGGTCAATTTCTTCAAAAAGGCCGGGCTGTTGCCACGCTGTACGACACCGAGCGACTCGAAGTCCGTCTCCCGTTGGCGGATGCACAATTGGCTTACCTCGACTCGGAGTTTGCCAACACGGGTATTGCGTCAGCTGATTTTGTACCCGTCACTCTGACGGCCAACTTCGGTGGACGCCTACAATCTTGGACCGCTCAGTTGATGCGCAGTGAAGGCGATATTTCGACGACAAGTCGCTTTCTTTACGTCATTGCCGAGGTGTCGAACAGTACTAACGAGAACGGCATGCGGCTGCCCGTGGGACTGTTTGTAAACGCCACGATTCAGGGACGTACCGTGGATGAGCTCGTCTCTATTCCTCGAACTGCACTCAGGTCGGGCAACAACGTCATGGTGATCGATGAAAGTAATCGCCTGCGGTTTCGTGAAGTTCAGATTTTCAGGCTTTCTGAGACTTACGCGCTGATATCTGAGGGGCTCAATTCAGGCGAGAGAATCAGTATCTCTGCACTGCAATTCGTCGTCGAGGGTATGCCCGTGCAAGTCATCCAATGAGGCTCATCATTCGTGCCTAAACTCATCGCATGGTTCGTCGACAACCCGATCGCCGCCAACTTACTCATGTTTATTCTGATTGCCTCTGGCCTCTTGGCGCTTAAAGACGTGCGTAAGGAAGAATTTCCCAATGTAGAGGCCCCAGTAGTCACCGTAACAGTGCCTTATTTGGGTGCCGCGCCTGCCGAGGTCGAGACCGGTGTTTGTGTCCGCATTGAAGAGTCGGTAGACGGCATTGAAAATATTGTCAAAGTCAAAACGACGGCCGCAGAAGGTCGCTGCAATGTCGTCATCGAGCTCGATATGGATGCGGACAAGGCCAAGGCACTCGACGACATAAAAGCGCAAGTTAACGCCATCTCTACGTTCCCTTCGAATACCGAAAGACCCATCGTTTCGCAGGTGACTATGCGATCGATGGTCACCCGAATTGCCGTTCATGGTGACACCGATGAGCGATCGTTGAAAAATATCACCGAATCGATCCGAGCCGATCTTTTGGAACTGCCCGAAGTCAGTCTGATCGAAACGCTCTATGAGCGAGCGGATGAAATATCAGTAGAAATCTCCGAGGAAATGCTGAGACGCCATCAACTGACGCTCGCGGAAGTCGCCCAGGCGATAAGAGTGTCAAGTGTTGATATTCCAGGAGGATCGATAAAGGCCGAGTCAGGTGAGATACGGCTTCGGAGCACTGGGCAACGCTACAGTGGTCAGGAACTCGAGAACATCGTGGTTGCGCGCGAATCCGGCGGCGCTCGACTGCTGCTCAGAGATATTGCGCGTATTGTTGACGGTTTCGAGGACGTTGATCAGTACGCTGAGTTCAATGGTGAACAGGCTATGATGATTCAGATTTTTCGCATCGGCAGTGACGACACAATCAAAATTTCTAATGCAGTAATGGCCTACGTATCAATGAAGGAAAGAGAGCTCCCCGAAGGCATTCATTTCACTGTTTGGAATAACGAAGCTGACGAGTTGATCGGTCGACTGGGCACGATGATCAATAATGCGCTGGGCGGTCTCCTCCTTGTCATTATCAGTCTTTCGCTTTTCCTGCGGGTTCGCCTTGCCCTGTGGGTCAGCGCCGGGATACCGGTCGCGATTTTTGGTGCCATCGCATTTTTCCCTGCAAGCGACCTGAGCATTAGCACCCTCTCACTGATGGGGCTCTTACTGTCATTGGGCGTTGTGGTCGATGACGCCATCGTCGTCGGTGAACGTATCTACACCAAGGAACAAGAGAGTC
>CBFHJX010000149.1:0-3344 GCA_965656285.1 Luminiphilus sp.
AGTATTTTTTTGACCTCGGCTAACGCTCGGGGGCTGGGTCCGTAGGGATTTTCGTTGAACACCAACCTAACTTGCCCTTGGGGAATAATGTACTGGCCCAAGCTGGGTGCCGTACCGAGTGCAAAAGTCGTACCGCTCAAAGCAGTCAAAAAGTCACGTCGTTTCATTCCCATTCCTCTGCGAAATCATTCAAGTTTCACTATAGATTGTTTCGCAGCGTCTGCGCACTGTCTACGCTGCTTTCAAGCCCCGGTCAGCTTTAAAAAAGACTCAAGCGCCATTTGGAAGTCAGGCTCCGAGTTGACGTTAAGGCAGGGCTCCCAGCCTGGCGGTGTACTCACACGCCTAACGGCCACTTCGTCTAAAAAACCCATGACAGAACGAGCGCCTTTGGCCAAGTACGCTGATGCGGAGTCGGCCAGTGCGTTGGAATATATCCCGTGCAAGGGATGCGCTCGCCGCCCCTCCAGAAACACCACCTCCTCTGGTTTTGGCGGGACCCATGACAACGCCTTATAAATTTCGTCCGGTGCGATGAGCGTGTCGCAGGGGATGATGAGTACGTGCCCCTCATTGCCATACTCTCGGGACGCGAAGTGGAGCGCTTGCGCAATACCCACAAGGGGTCCTCCCGCAGGCAACGCATCATCGAGGTAGGTCACGTTATAGTGATCAATAATGGAGTATCGGCGCGGGCCTGAGCATATCCACAAGCGGATATCACCAAAGGCTCGTCTCACGTTGCTCACCTGCCTTTCGATTAAGGACACACCATCGACCGTCAGCAGCGCCTTATCGACACCCATTCGACGACTCTCTCCGCCGGATAATATCGCGACCGAATTAATCTCTATTGGAGGCGCATTCATCCGCTTTTAAACCCACTAGACACCGTCACACCAAGGGAAAACAGAAACCATAACCTCTTCACCTGCCCGAATGTGCTCCACATCTGCGGGAATTCGGATCGTGCAGTTCGCCTGTGCTAATCCCAACACGCGATGTGAGTCTTGACTCGAAAAAGCGCTCACTCGCCATTGCGGGTTACTCGAATCAGTCACCTCACGCCTCAGAATGCCCCGCTGAAACTCAAGCCGACCCGGACGTCGTTTTATGTCGGCATCAACAACTGCCAGCTGTTGCGCCGGGTACCCAACATCATCGTTACTGATCAGTAACTGAATGACCGGAAGGTAGAGCTCGGTCATCACGACAAACGACGAGACGGCATTACCTGGCAAACCAAAGAACAGGGCCCGACCCCCATCGCGTCGATCAAGGTGCCCAAAACAGACGGGCTTACCGGGCTTCATCGCCACTTTGTAGTGCGTCAGTGCGCCCATTGACTCCACACACGATCGAACAAAGTCGTAGTCACCCACTGAAACTCCGCCACTGCTAATGACCAGATCAGCCTCGAGCGCAGCAGCGCGCAAGCACGCGGCAATGGCCTCAGGGGTATCCTCAATCACCCCAAGGTCGATCAGCTCAACGGGGTACTGATGAAGGACCGCATGGATCGACAGTCGATTACTTTCAAAAATATCACCCGCGCCAAGTACCTCACCCGGTTTTTTAAGCTCATCGCCGGTCGCAAAAATCGCGATACGCAATCGTCGTCGTACGGTGACCTCAGCGAGTCCCTGACTGGCGAGAAGCGGCACCTTATTCGGCGTCATTTGCTCCCCTGCCCGCGCCAAATAAGCGCCCTTGCAAATCTCTTCCCCTTGCCGACGTATATTGGAACCCACCTCAACGGACACTTGAATTTCAATTACATCAGGTTCGATGGGCGACACGTTTTCTTGGATGACCACCGTGCCGCTCGACGGCGGAACCACCGCGCCGGTAAAGATCCGAATGCACTCGCCTGGACCCAGTGGCCGCCCCGCATAGGGCAACCCCGCTCGTGATTCGCCAATCACTGTGTACCGCTGCGAAACGGTGATGGGAAGACCATTTTCTTGCGCACAAAGTGCGTAGCCGTCCATGGCAGAGACATCGTTTAGGGGCAGGTCCAACGGTGCAACCAGATCTTTCGTCAAATAGCGGCCCAGTCCTTGGATCAAAGGGACACGTTCTGAAGCCAATGGCTGATCTTTTAGCCAGTCCTCGCAGAGTATTCGAATGCTGTTTTGAGCCTCAGAAAAGCTGATCATGATGACGCCACGTTGTTTGAACGATACAGTTTGAAGTCACTGTGGCGTGAGAGCAAGGCCGAGAGACCGCCACCGTCAGGCCATGAATAGTCAAGATGCAGCACATTCTTAGTCGCCACCACCATCACTTTTTCCTCGTGCTTCAGCGAGGCTGTGATGCCTCGCTTAAGAGGCCATAAATAACCAGTATCTTCGATAAATCAATGGCTTTTTGTGAGTGAATTTAATGCCTCTACTTACTTGTTTCGACGCCAACTTCCATGGAATCCGTAGGGTATTCGGTGATCTAATTTGGCGGTGGCCACTGGACCCTCCTCGACCCGCTCTGCGTCCAGAATCACCATTGACGAGGTCGACGAGTGGTGGTCATAAACCGTGGCGAGCAACCACCCTTCCCCTTCTTTCGCATCGCCACCCGCTTCAACAAACACCGGTTCGGATACTCCGCTACCAAATCCTGCATCCCAAGTTTGTGATTTACCCGTCTCGTAATCGAAATGCGTGATCTCGTGGAACAGCCCACCGTCACCTTTCGCGCGCTTCGAGGCCGCTGCGATGTAACCGTGGCGGTGTCTTGCCGCTGTAAATCGGTCGTCAATGCGAGGAAATTCTGACGCCACATCCAATGTTTTGTGACGGTCGATGGCGCCTGTTTTCACATCTAGGGTCCAGCGCGTCAGCTGACCTTGCGCATCGGCATGTGCAGGAATACTGCCATCCACGTTTGGGAAGTTGGGTGCAACGGGAAAATCGATTGCGTCAAAGGTTATGCGCGTTCCGTCGTTCCATGCGTTGAGGTAGTGGAAAATATAGCGACTGGGCGCCTCAATCCACTTAATCGTCGAGACGTTGGCTCCTCTGGCAAGAACACCAATATAGGCACCCGCACGAGCATCAAAAGCAAAGGGAAATCCAAACTTTTCGATGCGGCTAAGGTCACACGTCAGTGGAAATAACGGAAACAACACGTAGTCGCGCGTGATCATGAAGTCGTGAACCATGGCGGCATAAGGTGCCTCGAATGTGTCTGATCGCAGTGCGCGGCCACTTCTATCGATGACGTGGTACGTCATTGTTTTACTGCCAAAGTGATCCGTCATGTAACCAAAGCCATGCAACTCGCCCGTTTGGGGATCGACTTTGGGATGAGCGGTCATGGCCCCTTCGATACCGGCGGCGTAATGG
>CBFHJX010000150.1:0-3315 GCA_965656285.1 Luminiphilus sp.
ATTTGGACGAGCTTGAGCGAATTCAGGCGATTGATCATGAAGTCACTCGGCGCGCCGTCGAGACCATTACACATGAAGGCCCTGATCTGTCGTGGGTTTATCTGCAGCACACCGATGACGTCGGGCATTTGTCTGGAGATGGCCCGGAGATGGACCGCGCTGTTCGTTGGATCGATGCGCGTCTCGCCCAGCTTTGGAGTGCCGTTGAGGCGCGTCAGGCGGAGCACAGGGCAGAGGATTGGCTGGTGCTGGTGACCACGGACCATGGCCGATCGCTTGAGGACGGTAAACACCACGGCGGGCAATCGGTGCGAGAGCGAACCACATGGATAGCGACCAACTCGCGCGCTGTAGAATTCGACCCGACGACTCCCCCGGCAATCGTCGACATTTTTCCTTCGGTTGCGATACACATGAATTTTAAGATACCCACTAATGTGAGGCGGCAGCTGGAAGGTCGCTCACTTATTCACAAAGAAGGTAGCCTCGATGCAAAGTGAGTTCGATTACATCATTGTCGGTGGTGGCTCCGCTGGCTGCGTTCTCGCCAATCGCTTGTCTCAAGACCCTGACGTGGCCGTCCTTTTGCTGGAAGCAGGTGGTGAGGGTCGCAGTCTTTTTGTGGATATGCCCAGCGCGTTCGCGATACCAATGGCGTCGAAGGAATTTAATTGGGGGTACTACAGCCAACCCGAACCGACACTGAATGGGCGGCCCATGGACGCGGCCCGCGGTCGTGGCTTGGGTGGCTCGTCAGCCATTAACGGTATGGTTTATGTGCGCGGTCACGCCTGCGATTTTGACGAGTGGGAGGTCAACGGAGCAGACGGTTGGAATTACCGCAATTGCTTGCCTTACTTTCAGCGTGCTGAGACGTGGATGCACGGCGGCGACTCATACCGTGGTGGTTCAGGGCCCGTGGGCACCTCTAACGGTAATAACCGCAAAAACCCCCTTTATGACGCTTTTATTGGTGCGGGTGAGCAGGCGGGCTACGGCACGACAGATGACTATAACGGGCACCGCCAAGAAGGCTTCGGACCCATGCACATGACGGTAAAAGGGGGAGTGCGATCGTCCACCAGGCGGGCCTACTTAAGCGACACACGAGGCCGTAACAATCTGACGGTGCTGACCCGGGCGCAGGTAGACCGGGTTGAGATGGAGGAAGGGGTCGCGAAGCGAGTCTGCTTTGAGCACAAGGGAGTACCGCACAGTGTTCAGGCGAGAAGAGAAATTATTCTCAGTGCCGGCAGTATTGGTTCGCCCGCGGTGTTGCAGCGATCGGGCATTGGACCCGCAGATGTGCTCGCTGCAGCAGGCGTTCAGCTGCAGCACGAACTGCCTGGCGTCGGTGAAAATTTAACCGATCACCTTGAGGTTTACTTTCAGTACCGTTGCCTGAAGCCGATTACGTTGAACGGGCAGTTGAATCTGCTGTCCAAGCTCAAGATCGGCGTGCAGTGGATATTGACCAAAACAGGTTTGGGTGCGAGTAATCATTTCGAATCCTGTGGTTTTATTCGGACGCGATCGGGTGTGCCGTCGCCGGACATTCAATACCACTTTTTGCCGGGCGCCGTGAGGTATGACGGTAATGCGGCGTTTGAAGGCCACGGTTTTCAGGTGCACGTTGGCCCTAATAAGCCTGAAAGTCGGGGTCATGTGAGAATCAGAAGCCCGAAATTGGGCGATGCGCCAGAGATCATGTTCAATTATTTGGCAACTGAGAAAGATCGAGAGGACTGGCGCATTTGTCTGCGTCTTACGCGAGAGGTACTCAGTCAGCCCGCGATGGATGCCTATCGGGGAGCGGAAATCCAGCCTGCAATCGATCTTTCTGACGATGATGCGGTTGACGCTTGGGTGAGAGAGAACGTTGAGACGGCCTATCACCCCTCTTGCAGTTGTCGTATGGGCGCCGATGACGATGATAGGGCTGTGGTTGATTCGCAGTGCCGAGTTCGAGGCGTTCGCGGTCTTCGTGTGGTGGACTCGTCCATCTTCCCCACTATTCCCAACGGCAATTTAAATGCCCCGACGATTATGGTTGCGGAGCGTGCAGCCGCGCTGATTCGTGAAGAGCCAATGGAGTCCTCAGACGTACCAGTGTGGGAGGCAAAGAACTGGCGGACCGAACAGCGGGAAGGGGCTGCCGTGCGACCGCTTGACGAGGCCATGCTGAGGTCAGCACCTTGATGACGTTATTGTCGGTGGCCATGCTGGTTGCACTGGCGAGTGCGGCTTATGTTGTGATTCGGTGGCCGAACTACGAATGCTGGGGTGACACGCCACTGCCCACGGTGTCGCTGCTTGCGATTTTATTTACCTCGGGTCTCGATGTGGGATTGATCATGTTTCCACTGATTGACTATGAGACTTATGCAGCGGGAGCGGAGTATTCATTTGCCAGTCCCCTCGTTGTTGAATTTGGGTTTTGGGGCGGGATTGTCTGGGGTTTTTACGTGTTAACCACCTTGTACTTCTGCGCCATCGAACCGCGTCTTAAGTTCTTTGAACGACCCTTGGTTCGCTGGATTCATAACTTAGTGGTGGTGGCGACGTGTGCCTTTACGGCGTATTTGTTTCTCATCTACCTGCCGAGTTACGTCGAGGGTATCAGCCCTTTACTGACCTATTTCACCGTAGGTTCAGTCATCGTTATTGCAGTGTTGTCCAGTACGCGTCTGTCGGTGCTCAGAGTCTTGAGCGTTGGGTCTACAGCCCTGTTTCTGCTGCTGATTGTCGTCGCTTGGCTTGCCTCGGGCGCTGGGGTGGACGGGCTGGTCAGCCAGCTGAGCGGGCTCAGTGCTTACGTGACTCATTTGGAATATTTTATTCTGCCGTTGAATGACTACCACGGGTTTTACCTGAGTTGGTGGTTCGCGTGGTCGATTATGATCGGTCAGTTCGTCGCACGGTTCATGAACGGCATGCGGGCCTGGAAATTGGCATTGGCGATATTGTTTGTTCCGTCCATCCCGATTGCCCTTTGGTTTAGTGTGCTTTTCGGATACTTCGAGTCGGGTCAGTCGGTCGGTCAAGGGGTCAACGCCCTCATGATTGGCGTGGGTATTTTGTTTGTCGTCAACTCGCTGGACTCATTGACTCGCCTGTACTCGCAGAACCTAGGTTGGACGGTCGAGGCGCTGGGATTCCAAAAATACGTGGGTTTACACGTCGCTCTCCTTGCGGGACTCGTGGTTTTATATCAGTTCACGCCGCTCAAAATTGAGTGGATTGGAATGGTCGTCATTGCCCTTTATGCGGCTGTTTACGCGACATTAATAATGCGCCGACTGCGGCCTCTAAGTC
>CBFHJX010000151.1:0-3244 GCA_965656285.1 Luminiphilus sp.
AACCCGCCCACCAAACTCCACACTCGCGACACGCGCTTCAAGCGCCTCACTCAAAGGCCCTTGTCCAAAAATAAGGACGTTGAGTCTTGGAAAACGCGTGAGAAGGTCCGGCAGGACGTCCAGCAGGTAGCGGTGACCTTTTCGCGGAATCAGTTGCGCAATAACACCGAGCGTCATCTCATCGGACGGAAGTTTGAACTCGCGCTGAAACCAGTCTTTATCAGCTGGATAATCATAAAACGCCGCATCAACCGCGCTGCGTACTGCAATTACTTTTTCGGTCGGTACGCCACACGAGCGCAATACGCGGCCGATTGCCTCAGAAATTACGATCACCTTGTCATACAGTTGGTACTTAAGGGGCACACTCCACCACGGCTCTCGATTGTCGACCCGCCGCGATAAAATACACGGTACGCCCGTCCAAGACGCCGCGATTCCGCCGAAAATATCAGCACCGCGACGACTGTGTATGTGAATCAGATCGGGATTTTCTTCTCTGATGATTTTCGTGAGACGGCTCACAAGCCGGAGATCCAAGTCCCCTTTCATTGTGAGCGTTCTCACGCGAACGGTGTCCGCGGCAGCGCCGGCTATTTCCGATCCATGGGGGCAAACGAGGACGTTTTGTACGCCGCGTAGCGCCAACCCACGGGTGAGCCAGACGACTTGCTGTGCGCCGCCGTAGAGGTAACGCCCCGCTTCAATATGAAGTACTTTCACGGCGACTATGAACCCTACTAAATCAGCAAATTTTCTCGCTTGGCAAAATCCAAGGTGGCGTCTACGGCGATCGTGAGCTTGTCTATAAGCTCGTCAACATGCTCTCGCTGCAGTATTAGTGGCGGACAAAGGGCCACTCGATTACCACCGAGCGGTCGAATAATCAGCCCCGCGGCCTCGGCCGCTTTGGCACAATAGGCCCCAACAGTCATGCCCTCAAAAGGCTGCCCAGTGCTCTTATTAGCAACAAGTTCTAGCGCGGCAATCATCCCTTTCCCCGAAACTTCACCCACTAAGGGATGGTCCACAAAGCGAGACAGGCATTGCTGCAGATAGTCACCCACACTAGCGGCGTGATCAAATACTTGATCACGCTCGTAAATCTCCAGCACCTTGTGCGCAACCGCACAGCCTAACGGGTGACCACTGTACGTATAGCCGTGACCAAAGACTCCCATGTCAGACGCCGCACTCTCGACGGCTTCAGCAAAGTCTCCGCTAATAACAGCCGCGCTGACTGGCACATAAGCCGAGCTCAGCGCCTTAGCAAACACCATCATCTCAGGCTGCATTCCCATTGCATTTGCGCCGAAGTCCTGACCCAAACGGCCAAATCCACAAATAACCTCGTCATCCCACAACGCGATACCGTACTTATCCAAGACAGCTTGAATCGCAGCGTAATAACCCGGAGGCGGGATCAGCACGCCACCGGCACCTGATACTGGTTCGGCGATCATTGCCGCAACCGTATCGGGCCCAGCTTCTAGGATTTGTGCCTCCAACTCCTGAGCGCGTCGCGACACAAAATCGGCTTCGCTCTCGCCGGGCGCTGCTGAACGATAGAAGTGGGGTGAGCCCGCTCGAATCACACCCAGCGCGTCGAACGGCAACTGAAAGTGGCTATGGTTCGCAGGCAGGCCGGTCAACGAGGCCGAAGCGACCGTGACACCGTGGTAGCCCTTGTCTCGGGCAATGATTTTGGTGCGCTCTGGCTGACCCATTGCTGTCGCCCGGTACCTAATGAGCTTCACCAAGGTGTCATTGGCGTCCGAACCACTGTTGCCCAGAAATACACGCGCATTTTTTAACGGCACCATAGACGCAAGTTTGTCCGCCAGCAGCATCGCACTGTCATGCGTCTTACCACCAAACATGTGGCTGAAACTGAGCTCGCGCATTTGTCGCGTCGCCACGTCAATAATTTCTTCGTTGCCGTAACCCAAAGAGGTGCACCACAAACCCGCCATACCCTCCAGATAACGCTTGCCCGCACGGTCGAAAATATAAGGCCCTTCTCCGCGCGCAACGACCATTTGTTCCGCTGCCGATGGGTTGGTTGTCGGGTATAACATAGATGTCATGGCGATCCCCCTAGCTTATTAATCAGTCACTTAATGACGATAATTCTCGCGCACTTTGTCATCAATAAAATAGTACACGGTGGGGTTGGTTTTGTCGTTGGAGATCAAGCCAAACTGAGGCCACAGTATTGGATGAGGCGCGGCGACAGCGTCAGCTGACGCGCCTATTAACGCGCCTTATTGCGCGTTTTACCGCAACGCTCGCAACGTTGGCGCAGGACACACTCTCCACGCAGCAGCGCGAGGCTGTCAGGCTTCTCTTGGCGCCACCGATGGCGCCCACGAAGGCACGAGGCGGGCACTTTAGAGACGCTCAAAACGAAGGCCTACACTACTGATGAAGCGTCTTTGCGACAGCACTGCGCCAAAGCGCCCGTCGATGTTGACGCGCCTCGTCGGGCAACGTCACCGAAAACTCCCTATCTGAGCGCCAGACCTGCGAGACATCACTGAGACTCGTCCACACGCCCTCACCAAGACCAGCAAGAAAGCAGGCACCCGCGACCGTTGTCTCAATGACCTCAGGTCGCATGATTGGACGATTCAAATAATCAGCTTGCAGCTGCATGAGCAGATTGTTGATCGCGGCACCACCGTCGACACGCAATGACGTCATCACGCGACCAATATCCGCCTCCATGGCCACCAAAATATCGACATTCTGTAACGCCATTGCGTCCAAGGTGGCTCGCGCAATTTCACCTCGACCCGATCCTCGCGTGAGTCCAGTAAGTGTGCCACGCGCCTCGGGTGCCCAATAAGGCGCTCCCAACCCCGTTAAGGCCGGTACAAATTCGACACCACCGGCGTCCTCGACGCTTGCAGCGAGTGCTTCAATGTCCGCCGCATGCTCAATAATACCGAGCTGATCACGAAGCCACTGCACGGCTGCTCCGCAGACAAATGCACCGCCTTCAAGCGCATACACCGGTGGCTGACCCTCTAACTGCCAAGCAAGCGTGCTGAGCAAACCGCTGCTTGAGCGCACGGGCGAATCCCCTGCGTTCATGAGAATAAACGACCCCGTTCCAAACGTGCATTTGGCGTCGCCAGGCGAAAAACAAGCCTGCCCAAACAGCGCTGACTGCTGATCACCGGCGACACCCGAGACAGGAAGACCATTCGGTAGGCCCGGGACAGCCTCAGTGACGGCGAGT
>CBFHJX010000152.1:0-3197 GCA_965656285.1 Luminiphilus sp.
CGCGCCACTTCGACGCATCCCCGGGCGTCCTGGCCGACATTGCACCGACCGTACTTGACCTCATGCGGATTTCAAAGCCAGACGCTATGACCGGCTCTTCGCTCCTCGCGCGCTGAGTCTGCGACATGAAACCCGCATGGTTCATTATTGCGACCGCCCTTTATTGCGGCATGACGTCGCATACGACTGGCGCAGACCCAGTCGAACCTCAAACCGAAGCCGAAGCAAGGGCCGCGATTGAACAGGTCAATCGCGACATTGCGACGCTCACGGAACTGGTGACGTCCCAGTCCAAAGAACGCAACGAACTTCAAAATACGCTTAAACAAACCGACAAAGCGATTGGCCGCGCCAACGAGGCTTTGCGACGAGCGAAGAAGAGCATCAACGACCGACAGCGGCAGATCAACGAGCTTGATGCACGGGGAACGACATTAGAGCGAGAAATAAGTCGACTATCCGAATTATTGGAGAATGCATTGGGTGCATTCTCTGTTCTAAAGCAGGGCGGTGATCTAAAAATTATCTTTGGTGATGGCTCCCCACAAGAGACCACGCGCCATCTCGCCTACTTCGATCTCTTGCTCGCTGATCAACTCAAAAACATTGATACCTTTAAAAATAGCGTAGCCGCACTTGATGAAAATCGCGCGAAATTGGCAGCGCAGCAAGTGGTACAGCGTAACGCGAGGGAGGCACTGTCGCTAGAACAGCAAAAATTACTGTCTGAACGCACCAAACAGCGCGATGTGATTGCTGCGTTATCACGCTCCCTCGAACGAGACGGCGCGCAGATTCAGGTTTTAAAGGCTGACGGCACACGACTAAACGCCCTCCTTTCTGAACTCTTGGTTCGGCTGGCCAATCTCGCGGCAAGAGGCGGTTTCGAAAACTTTGGCACTTTGGGCCGTAAATTACGGGCGCCATTAGATGGGGCAAGCAGTACTCGCTTCGGACAGAAACGAGCGCGAGGCGATCTGAGGTGGCAGGGTTGGCTAATTCCGGCAGAACGAGGGTCGAGTGTTCGCTCAATACACTCTGGGCGAGTTGTCTATGCAGATTGGCTCCGTGGTCAGGGCTTACTTACCATTGTCGACCACGGCGACGGTTGGATGAGCCTCTACGGTCAAAATGAAAGTTTGTTAAAAGAGACCGGTGAATGGGTCGCTCCAGGTGAGGTTATTGCCCGTGTCGGCTCAAGTGGCGGGGCCACGTTACCCGCATTGTATTTTGAGATACGCTCTCAAGGTGTCCCCGTGGATCCCGCGGACTGGATTAGATAGGCGATAGTAAATGAAAAGCAGCAGACAGACCGACATATTTTTTGCGCGCAGGCAGTGGATCAGCCAAGGCCTTATTGGCGCAGCGATACTTTCACTCAGCCCGTTGACGCTCTCGGAGACCGACACCAAGGCGACTGAAGCCTCTGTGAGCATCTCGTTTGAAGAGCTTCAGTTATTTGCCGACACCTTTGATGCGATCAGGCGCGGATATGTCGAGGAGGTCACCGACGCTGAGCTTTTTGAAATGGCCGTCAAAGGCATGCTGACGAATCTCGACCCGCACTCCGCGTACCTCACTGATGACGACTATGAAAATTTGCAGGAGTCTACCGATGGTCAGTTCACCGGCCTGGGTATCGAGATAGGCTACCGAGGCGGTTTCATCGCCATCGTGACGCCAATCGATGGTTCACCGGCGATTGAGGCTGGCCTACAGGCAGGTGACGTGATCTTAAAAATTGATGGTACGTCGACGCAAGGCATGTCCACCAGCGAGTCGTCGACGTACATGCGAGGCACCAAAGGCACTGAGGTGACGCTAGAAATCGGGCGCGCCGGAGAAAGCCAGCCCTTCGATGTGGTCGTCACGCGCGGTGTTATTGAAGTACCGAGCGTTCGCACGCGTGAGCTTGATGACGGTTACTGGGTAATCAGGGTGTCGCGATTTCAACGAGACTCTGGCTCGGAGGTCACTGCTGCCCTTGAGTCGGCAGTGAGCGAGGGCGAGGTGCGTGGCATCGTCTTAGATGTTCGTAATAATCCCGGCGGCGTCATGAACGCAAGTGTGGAAATGGCCGGTAACTTTCTCGACGGAGGCTTGGTCGTCTATACCCAAGGTCGCCACCCTGACTCAGTCAATACCTTCAACGCCGAAGCTGGTGAGGTGATCCCTGGGGTCCCACTGGTGGTTTTGGTCAACGGAGGTTCAGCCAGCGCCTCGGAGATCGTCGCGGGCGCGCTCCAAGATCGTGGCCGCGGGGTGATCATGGGCACGCAAAGCTTCGGTAAGGGGTCGGTGCAAACGGTGTTACCCGTCTCTGAATCAAAAGCACTCAAGCTGACCACGTCGTTGTACTACACCCCCAGTGGGCGATCGATTCAACAAGACGGTATTGTTCCCGACGTCATTGTCGAGCGTGCGCGTCTTACGAGTCTCGAGCAGGGGCGACGTCTGCGCGAAGCCGACCTCAATGGCAGCATTGTCAATGAGGGCGTAGAACAGGCAGTAGAGACTGAAGTGATTGCGAGTCTCCGAGAAGAAGACAATCAACTGTACGAAGCCTTCACCCTGCTTAAGGGAATCAATGTGTACCGAGATCTGAACGACAAAGCTGGGTCAACGGTGAGTTCTGCAACACTTCAAACTCAGGAAGTGGAGACCGGAGTAAGCACTAACTAACGCCTCATCCTTATTCCAGCCTTTGCAATATGGTCTTTAGCTTGACTCACAGTATACGTACCAAAATGGAAGATGCTGGCAGCAAGAACGGCGTCAGCACCCCCCTTCGTGAAGCCGTCGACAAGGTGATCGAGTGTGCCCACACCACCTGACGCAATCACGGGGACAGCGACCGCATCAGAAATTGCGCGCGTTATGGCAAGGTCGTACCCGTCTTTCGTACCGTCTCTATCCATACTGGTCAGTAAAATCTCTCCAGCACCGTAGTCCGCCATTTTTTGCGCCCAGGCAACCGCCTCCAGACCCGTGGGTTTTCGTCCACCGTGGGTGAACAGTTCGTAGCGACCTGAGCCATCCGCAAGACATTTCACATCCATTGCAACGACAATACACTGTGAGCCAAACCGATCAGCGGACTCTCTAACCAACTCCGGATTAAAAATAGCTGCCGTGTTGATACTCACTTTGTCAGCACCGGCATTCAGTAATCGGCGAATATCGTCAACCGCCTTCAC
>CBFHJX010000153.1:0-3186 GCA_965656285.1 Luminiphilus sp.
AAGGACCGCAAACAAAAGCGCTGCAGAAGCACCAGTCAGTTGCGGACTAAAACCCCACATCCGCACAGTTACATTATTCCTCGGTCTCTGGCTCGTCAAGCAAACCCGGGGAAAATAATCTAGAACCGAATCGCTAGACATCATCTTTATCGTCTCGCACGGCTCGTAACGCGGGTGTGCTTGCTTTGGCCCACGACCAAAGCGCAGCATCATTGAGTGGAAACATCAGAAAAAGATGCTCAATTGACGCTAACAGCATCAAAGTTGCGACTAAATACAAGGATAGCTGTTGTGTGAGGTCAGCCCCTGCGGACGCAGTGCCGAAGAGGGAGTAAGTCGCGTAAAATCCCATCAGTGTCGACAGTGGTAAAAAAATACTGCGCCGATCCGTCTTCAAGTACGACACGAGATAGTGCAAGTGCTCCGGCAACCAACTTTTATTAAACGCTCGAACCCCGAGAAACAAATTCAGCTTTGCACTCCAGCGCATCAGCCAAAGTACGGTGAGCGTATAAAAAGTGGTCGGGGTTGCTTGACCCAAACTCATCACCGCAAGAAGCCCTACCGAGAGCAGCACGCACACTTCGTGATAAATCGTTGTAGCAACACCACCTTTGAACCGCTCCCACATAGTGGCGTTTTTTTTACATACCGCGTGATTCGGTCCATTAACGTAGCCCAACAAGTAACTGACTTCGAGCCAGCCCCATATCAGGAGTCCCAACATAAACCCCAATGCCGCGTCTAAAGGCTCGCTCGAATCCACAGTTGGGGGCACCAAACACCACGCTAAAAGGGCCAGAATTGACAGTATTATAAAACCCATCCGCGCCCGCTCGTGTGGCTGATGGACGAGCAATAGTGCAAGCCCGGTCAACAACCACCATGAAGAGACCGCAATGACTAGTGCCGGTACCAACATGGACTAAGGCTGCTCCTGATCTGCAATATCGAAGGCGTGAGCGCGGTCAAAAAGCGCGCGAAACTCGCGATAGTTATCGGGACCAAAGGCTTCAATAGCGATCCAGTAACCCGTAAGCTCGTCAAGTAGTATCAGTCCACCCGCAGCAGTCAGCTCAAGAACGAACTGAGGTTCGCTGTCAATCGATCGAGACACTCGCTCTCGAACGAGGGTGCGCATAACACCGCGAACAAAGCTGCCTTCACCGGCTGAATACGTGGCGAGCGGCTTCATGCTCTCAAGGTGCTGAATGACCACGGCACCACCCTCCCCATCAGTGACAGTGAGACTGGCTCGCGCCACAATGGGCACGTCCGGCTTTTGAGGTGGTCCCTGATGCCCCTGACTATTGACGGAAATCAGCGCCCACGAAAGCCCCACAGCAGCGAACAATAGAAAGACAGGGTGCCGCAGCACCCCGAACAACAATCCGGGCCAACCCACAATCATCCCCCCAGCTAGCGAAGAACTAGCGTTTTCTAAACTGCGGCAATCTGTGTTGCCTCTGCATCGTTTGATGTAACGCCCATCTCATCAATGATATTGACGAGTAACCGAGCCACAACATCGGGATCTTCTATCCCTCTCAGTAGCGGCTGCACTCGTCGAAAGCTGAAGGGCCGGACGTGAGGCCAGAGCATCAACCAATAAACCTTAGTGCCTTCAATAGGCAAAAAAGTAATGTCGCCAGTTCCATCTCGCAAGCGCCTTAGTCCTGCTGACTCAACCTTGACCAACGGAAGGTTGATGATCATCGGAAGCGCAACACCTGAACGAATAATCAGTCGTCGGTTCGTGATCGTGTAAAGCGTACTGTTGGAATACAGTTTCGCCATGAACGCCAAGATGACAAGCACCGAAAGTGCCAATCCGCTTTGCCATGCCAAAGTGCCTGTTAATACTGACACGGACGCTCCATCCATAATTCGATAAATAGCGTGCGCAGAAATTAGCACCAAAAAATACAGCGACGCCGCATGCAACTGAAATACGCGCCTAGCCATCGACTCCCAAGTGGGTGACGACTGCCAGAGGACTTGTTCGCCCTCAGGCAGCTCCGATGGAAGCCCTACAATCGGCTCATACTCGTACTCGTTCACAAGATCGGACCTTGGCGACCGGGCATCGCATACATCGTGCCGCCACCGTAGAAGGCGACGATCTTGTCCTCTTCCTGCAGCGTTACTTGATCTGGATTCGCCAAACCGGGCACCTGTTTAAACTGATCGCTGCGAATAGACTTCACGTGGACGCTGCCGTCTCGCTTCACTCTCGCCATTGTCATAGGCAAAAGCACCCTGCGATCACCCACCTCGAGCTCCGCGTAGCGAAAGTGTGGTTCCGCGCGGTCAACCCACAAGTCGACCACAGTGGCTCCCTGAGCACCGTCACAACCAAACACGGCTTGTCCGCGAGGATCAGGATCGTTCTTGTGAACCTTGTGCTCGCCATCGACTCTTAGAGGGACAATTCGTGGAGCTCCGTCGACTGTCAAGTCAGGATGCTCCGGTCGAATTGCGTATGCCGCAGGTCCCACGCCGTCGACCATTGGATCGCCGGTGGGCTCCAAAGGCGCACCCGGGTGAGCATGGGTCGGCGTGGCTTTGAGCTCATACTGCTCGGGCATTGGCCCCGGAACAGTGCGCTCGCCTTGGCCATGCGCCAGCTTGTAGGTTTTGGGGGTTGGAAGACCGCCAATACCGTTATCTAACTCATCAATTCGTCCATCGTGACGAATGGGAAAACCCTCGCGTTTTCCTTCTTTATGAAGGTAAAGCACGAGGACGACGAACGCGCCGCAAAATACGGTAAACGTTATCGCTGCAAAGTCTAAGTAAAATTCTCCAGTACCCATGGTGTGTCCTCCTGGCAGTGGTTTCTAGCTTGGGAAATCAGCAAGTTGCATTGTGATTGGTTGGTTTTTGTTAATGCCTAACCGTCGCACCAATGGACCCAGTGCAATCAGCGAGGCGAATAGAATAATAATTTCGAGGTGGTAAACAGCGCCGTAAGGCGTTGCTGCGCTCGCAATCTCTGCGCTCACCATTCCGCCCTCGATTAATACTTGGGTCGCGTCACGAAGCGCGCCACCTAAAAATACAGCGCAGCCTGCGGCGGTTGCCTGAACAGCACCCCATATACCAATGACCAGGCCCGTGGTGGCGCTCCCCGCCAGTAACATTGCGGCGGTCAGTGTTCCAACGGCAAATAAGCCATTGCCAACA
>CBFHJX010000154.1:0-3132 GCA_965656285.1 Luminiphilus sp.
CTGCAATATCAAGTGCCGTGGCGATCGACGCTCCAGATGATACTCCGGCAAAAATACCCTCCTCTCGCGCCAACCGCCTCATCGTGACTTCGGCGCGTTCCTGAGAGACGTCAATGACCTCATCAACGGCCGTGGCGTCGAAAATTTTGGGGCGATAAGCCTCCGACCAACGTCGTATACCGGGAATCTGTGACCCGGCAACCGGTTGCAGTCCGACAATTTGGATCTGGGGATTTCTCTCTTTTAAGTAGCTCGACACACCCATTATGGTGCCAGTCGTGCCCATGGAACTGACAAAGTGCGTCACTCTGCCAGAGGTTTGCTCCCAGATCTCCGGTCCTGTTGAGAGAACGTGTCCCTTCGGATTGTCAATGTTCGCAAACTGATCGAGCACTATCCCCTCACCCGCGCTAGCCATTTGCTCGGCAAGATCTCTGGCCCCCTCCATACCCTCGTCTTGAGTTACTTCGATGAGTTCGGCGCCGTAAGCGGCCATAGACTGTTTGCGCTCACTACTCATGTGCGCGGGCATAATGAGCTTTAGGCGATATCCTCGGATTGCTGCGGCCATTGCCAGAGCAATACCCGTATTACCACTTGTTGCCTCAATAATGACGTCGCCAGGACGGATGACGCCTTGAGCCTCCGCTTGTCGAATCATGTTCATGGCCGGGCGGTCCTTAACAGACCCAGCGGGATTATTACCTTCTAACTTCGCGAGCACCACGCTCCGAGGATTCTCAAGCATCCGTTGCAGACGCACCAAAGGGGTCTGCCCTATAGTTGACTCTATTGTTGGGTATTCGTCTACATACATCGGGTCTGACTTCTGGCTAATGGGCAGCGAGCGCGATGGGTTATTGCACAATCGCAAATGCAATTATGGAGTCTACTTCATCAGCGATAGAGACCAAAACCTCAGTACCCCCCAACCGCTCGAGCCGATCCAAGGCAGCGCCAGACAGAATCACTTTAGGCGCGTTCAGCTCGGACTTGACGATACTCATGGACGGCATAGTTATTCCGCCTCTAAACCCCGTGCCCAGCGCCTTGGCAATAGCCTCCTTAACCGCAAACCGCTTTGCCAATAACCGCGCATCAACAGTGCCGCTCGAGAGCTCGTGTACCGAGAGTATCTTTTTTGAAAACCGGTCTCCGAAACGTGAGAACGCAGATTCAACACGTGTCAACAAAACAATATCCACACCAACACCCAATATCACGTTATCGCTCCTCAATGTTCCCGACCTGCCGCCATTGATTCACCGCATCTCGAACTCTTAAAGATCGCCCACCCAACCGATACTCAATAGCCTGTCGCATCACCTGTTTCAGCTTGCGCCTCAGGGGCGGATCAATCACTCGCTCAGAGCGTTGCCAGCTCGACAACGCCAACAGTTCTTGGCCCGTCACCACACTGAGATCCGTCGCGCCCGTACTCCGTCTAACAAAGCCTTTATCGCTCTGAAATACGTAGTTCACCGCAGGATCAATTGGATTCTGATCATGATCACAGTGCCACTGAATTTGGTACCCCAATTCGTCAAATAAGAGGAGTTCAAAACGCCTGAGAATTAATTCAGTGTCGTCTTCATCCGCTATTTGTGCCAGAGATGCGCCATAAGCGGCAAAGATAGTAGGTGACGGATCAAACTTTGGAAGTAACAGCGTCAGTATCTCGTTGAGATACAGTCCAGTAAATAGCTTTTCTCCGGGGAGAGAAATCGCTATCCCCGCGCTTTCCGCACCCCCAAGGTAACGAAGCTCAGATTTCCCGCCCAAACTAACAAGTACAGGACTGAAGGGTTGCATCAGACTCGCCAGGGTTCCTCCTCTCTGCTTTCGATGCACGCCCTTGACAACGGCGGTGAGTCGACCTTCGTTGGCGGTAATAAAATGCACCATAAAACTCGAGTCGCGGTAGGACTGACGGCTCAACACCCACGCAGGTTGCATGGCCGATGTCACGACTCGCCTTCGAGTCCTAGGCTTTGCAATGCCCTCACGTCGTCCGACCAACCAGACTTGACCTTCACCCAGAGTTTGAGCATCACTTTACTGTCAAACGCTTTTTCCATGTCGCGCCGGGCTTCCGTTCCAATAGAGCGGAGCCGCGATCCACCGGTTCCAATAACAATGCGCTTCTGCCCGTCTCGCTCCACAAATATGATGGCACTGATGTGCTGCGTACCACGCTCATCGGGTTGAAAGCCCTCAATTTCGACCGCCGTTGTGTGTGGCAGCTCATCACCCAGCTGACGTATTATTTTTTCCCGTATGAGCTCCGCCGCAAGAAACCGCTCCGTTCGATTGGTGATTTGTCCCTCCGGAAATAAGTGATGTCCTTCCGGCAGGTTTCGTCGCACAAACGCCTCGAGTACATCGAGGTTTTTTTGCCGCAGCGCCGAAATAGGGAATACACCGGCAAAATTGTGAAGCGCGTGGAGGCTCTCCATCTCAGGCAACAGTGCCTTGGGGTCATCCATTAAATCCATTTTATTGACGATCAGTGCGACCGGTGCCTTGACCGTGCGCAGTTTCTCCAATACCCACGCGTCCTCCTCCGTCCATTTTCCTCTGTCGATGAGAAACAGCACGAGATCGACGTCTGCCATAGCAGAGGTGGCCGATCGATTCATGGCTTTATTAATCGCCTTAGGTTCATCGCGATGAAGGCCTGGCGTGTCAACAAATATCATTTGGTCAGCGTCTACGGTCTTAACACCAAGCACCTGTTGCCGCGTCGTTTGGGGCTTGCGCGAAGTAATACTGAGCTTCTGCTCAAGCAAGAAGTTCAGCAATGTGGACTTCCCTACGTTTGGTCGGCCCACCAGCGCGACGAGTCCGCACTTGGAATCAGTGGCATCACTCATGAATCAGAATCTCCAATAAATCATTTGCCGCTTGTTGCTCAGCCTTCTTACGACTTGAGGCAATGCCAGTCGCGCGATGCTTCGACGCCTCACAAACACACGAGACTTCAAACATTTGACTGTGATCGTCCCCCGTTATTGACACCACCTCGTAACACGGCAGTGGAAAATGTCGCCCTTGAAGCCATTCCTGAAGTTGTGTCTTCGCGTCGCGTGTCGCGTCAAGATCAAGTTGCTGAATATCATCGATGAACCATTG
>CBFHJX010000155.1:0-3124 GCA_965656285.1 Luminiphilus sp.
GAGACTACGGTGAGCGGGAGCGTCAGTGGCAGCTTTACCGTCGCGGCCGCTACGTTGAATTCAATCTGGTTTTTGACCGCGGCACGTTGTTTGGTTTGCAGTCTAACGGCCGGACGGAGGCTATTTTGATGTCGCTGCCACCGCTGGTTCGGTGGGACTATGGTGTGACGCCTGAGCCTGGAACGCCTGAGGCCGAGCTTCTAGATTATTACTTGCAGCCAAAAGATTGGGTGTGAAAGGCGTTTATTTGTTTGGACCGGGTCAGTATCTAAGCGCTGTTCACTGGAGTCATCTATGAGGCGTTTTGCTGTTTTGGGGAACCCTATTGCTCACAGCAAGTCCCCCGTCATACACGCAGGGTTTGCCGAGCAATGCGGACATCAGATCGACTATCAAAAAATCTTGGTAGAACCCGGTGAGTTTGACACGGCGGTTACCACATTTTTCGACCAGGGTGGTGCTGGACTCAACGTCACCGCGCCCTTCAAAGAAGAAGCGTTCAAAGTGGCAGATGTGCGAACTGAGGCCGCTGAAGATGCAAAAGCTGCGAATACATTATCCCTTGATGCCCGCGGGCAGATCTGTGCCCACAATACCGATGGCAGTGGATTGTTGCGTGATTTAGAAGTCAATTTGGCTTGGTCGATTGACGGCGCCAATGTATTGATCTTGGGCGCTGGGGGTGCCATGCGAGGTGTGCTGGGCGCCTTTTGTAAAAGAGCCCCTGCCACTGTTCATATCGCAAACCGGACTGTCGTAAAAGCGGAGCAACTGGCGGCACTACTGGCTGGAAAGATCTTCTTGAGCACCGGCGGTCTTCAGGATATTCCTGATTTGCCCTGGGATATTGTCATCAATGGTTTGAGCAGCGGCTGGGCAGGCGACTTCCCAGACCTTGTTGTTCCCAGCTTTGCACCGTCGAGCGCGGCCTACGATTTGCTCTACAGCAGCGAACCCACTCCATTTATGCGCTGGGCGCAAATGCGCGGCGTTGAACAGGTCAGTGATGGGCTGGGAATGCTGGTTGAACAAGCGGCAGACAGCTACGCGGTCTGGCACAGTCAACGACCTGAAACCGCCGAGGTGACATTACGTCTTCGCGGGGTCTAAACGTGATTTTCGTTGAGAAACGTATTTTTTAATTTGACGTAGTTGGCTGCTGAGTAAGACAAGAACTCACGCTCACGTGGTGTGATTTCGCGCACGGGCTTTGCCGGCGATCCTGCGTATAGCCATCCTGTGACGAGCGTCTTGCCAGGAGTTACGAGGCTTCCCGCCCCAATCATGACCTCGTCTTGTACCGTGGCACCGTCCATGACCACCGAACCAATGCCGACTAAGACACGGTCGCCGAGGGTACACCCGTGCAACACGACGCTGTGACCAACGGTGACGTCGCTGCCGATAATTAAGGGGCATCCCGCCTCGTTAAACGGCCCTGCGTGGGTAATGTGTAACACCGAGTTGTCTTGGATATTGGTTCGACTACCGATCCGGATACGATGCATATCCGCTCGAATCGCGCACTGTGGCCATACGCTGACGTCGTCGCCAAGTTCTAAATCCCCAAGCACTACTGCGGAGGGGTCGATCATGACTCGAGCCCCCAGTAAGGGCGTGTGGCCTAAGTATGACCGGATATTGTCGGGGCCGTGGTAGTTTGGTTTTTGCATTGTGTACTCTCGAAAGGCATATCCTTGCTAACATTGTCACGCTAGAGGCTCCTGATTCAACCGATAAACCATGCCGCAGCGAGAAACTATGACAAACGACAGCACTCCTATCGCACCGATTAGACCGCGTTTTATTGCAGGCGCTATTTGTCCGCAGTGCAAGGCGATGGACCGGCTTGTCGTCGATATGACGACCGATGCGCGCTCGTGTGTGGAATGTGGATTCAGCGAAAAAAGACCCCAAGACGTCTCAGTCGAACCGGTTACGCGGGTGACACGCGGCAGCGCTCGGCTCGTCGAAACCGCCGCAGAGCCGGTGCGCATGATGATGCCTGATGTCGATAATGACTAAATTATTGTTAATAAATGCACGGTATTTGTCTAACGAACGTGTTTCGACTGTGAATCCAATATGACTTCGTTATAATCGCGCGGCTGAAAAGCGTGGTCCGACCAAGGGGGCAGGACCAGCCTACCGCTACAACGGGGAAGAAAAGATGCTGAACGCACGCGCACTAGCCGCGGCGGCGCTTACGCCGCTTGCCGCCAATGCCCAAAACCAAATTAATATGCCGACCGGAGTCTCGGACGCCGGCGTCGTGATTACCGAGCTTGGTGCAGAAATTTATGGACTGCACATGCTGATTTTCTGGATCAGCGTTGCGATTGGTGTCGGCGTGTTCGGCATCATGCTTTATTCGATTTACGCGCACCGCAAATCGCGCGGTGTTAAACCTTCGCAGTTCCACGAACACACTGGTGTTGAGGTCGCTTGGACGGTTATCCCTTTTTTCATACTGGTCGCCATGGCGGTTCCGGCGACCTCCACGTTGCTCGAGGTCTACGATAACGACGACGCCGAGCTCAGTATTTTGGTGACGGGTTACCAGTGGAAGTGGAAGTACGAGTATCTCGATGCTGATGGAGAAAATATTTCATTCTTTTCAAACCTCGCGACCTCGCAAGAGCAGATCTACAATACCGATGTCAAAGGTGAGAACTATCTGCTTGAAGTCGACCAACCACTAGTCATTCCGGTTGATACAAAAGTACGATTCTTGATTACAGCCAGCGACGTCATTCACTCTTGGTGGGTGCCTGAAATTGCAGTGAAGCGCGACGCCATTCCCGGCTTTATCAATGAAGCGTGGACACGGGTTCTCGCAGAAGGCGTTTACCGTGGCCAATGCACCGAGCTCTGCGGTTCTTACCACGGTTTTATGCCGGTTGAAGTGCACGTTGTCAGCCAAGATGAGTTTGACGACTGGACAGTCTCAAAAAGAGGGGCGGCGGCAGCAGACGCAGCTTTAGCGGCTCAGGAGTTATCCGTTGATGACTTGATGGCGCGTGGCGCTGACATTTACAACGCAAGTTGCTTGGCCTGTCACGGTGCCAAGGGTGAAGGCGGTCTGGGTAATGCGATTGCCGGTAGTGCCATTGCAATGGGCGGT
>CBFHJX010000156.1:0-3079 GCA_965656285.1 Luminiphilus sp.
AACTCGCACCTCGCTGGCCACAATCAACTCACGAAGACCAGGTGCATACGCTTCCAGCTGGCTGATGAGTGATTCGAGCAGCTCCTCTCGAGCGCCCTCCCACGACGTCTTGAGCGCGTAGGGCACGTAGTGCACCAGTGCCGTCAAAAGATGCTGACCTGCCGGCGCGAGTGTGGGGTCTTCAAGGGTCGGAATACTGATGTCAAACACGTGCTGTGTCGTGAGCTCGTGATATTTCATCGGGTTCAGGCCCGTCTCCATAGCGTCCATGGAGGGCGCAATCACCAATCGCTGGTCAAGCTCCTCAGAGGTGACGCCGGTAAAGCACGGCAGACCTGAGAGGGCAATGTGAAGCTTTCCAGTACCCGAGCGGGTACGGTACTGCTCGACACGACGTGCCTGTCCGGCTTCGATGTGGCGATAACCCAGCAGGTCACGGTAAGTCGTCGTCGGATCCGCGCTTGAGATAACAGCGGTGGCCTCGATCAATTCGCCTGACGCGAGCTCTACACCTGTTACACGGTCTCCCGTTTTCACGATTTTACGGACGCGGCTATCAAGCCGAACTTCAACACCTTGAGTTTTTGCCGCGCTGAGTAAGGCGCCGCCCAAACTGCCCATCCCGCCCATAACCTGGGTCACACCTTGGTTGCCTAACGCCTCGCCCACCATTCGGTGAATGTACGTGAATACAGTGTTTGGGGACCTGGGTCCCATGTTGGTGCCGGTAATAGCGTCGAGTGCAATCGCCGCCTTCAGTCCCTCGTGGTCAAAGTGCTCATTCATCACGTCGTAGATGTTGATCAATACGAGCCGCATCATGTCCTGCATGTTCTTGCGGCCCATCATCTTGAGCCCCAAACCCAATGACAATAAGGTGACCTGATCGCCACGGTTAGCCTCAACCATTTTGGGCGCGCGCTTGCGGTAGAGCTTTAACATGAGTTTTGCGAACACTCGCATTTGCGACTTGTAGTGCTTAAACGCCTTTTTATCGGCAGGCGATAGTTCGCCACCTTTGACGGAGTCAGCATTGATCACTAAATGATCGCCACTGGCCTGCAGCGCTAATGTGCGCTTTGACTGACCAAGGCGTAACCCGTGCATTTCTAAATTGAGCTCTTTGATGATGTTGTTATCAAACTGGTGGAGCCACTGCGCACAATCAGAGACATGAAACCCACTCGAAAACGCTTTTGTGCTGGCGCAACCACCGGCAGTTGAGCGCCCGTCCAACACCAAGACTGCCTTCCCGGCCTTCGCCAGATAAGTCGCACTGATAAGCCCGTTGTGACCCGCGCCGATCACGATGGCGTCGTACTTAGTCATCGGCATAACTCCCTGGAACAGTGTTCGTGCGCTTAAGGTCGTACAAAATTTCGCGCGCCGCATTGGCGCCGGGTGCGGCCATGACCCCACCACCCGGGTGGGTGCCCGAACTGCACATGTACATGCCCTTTATGGGCATGCGGTACTGCGCATAGCCTGGAAATGGACGATTAAAGAGCAGTTGGTCAAAGGTCAACTCACCTTGAAAAATATTCCCTTCAGTCAGACCCACCTCGGCTTCAATCTCGCGGGGGGTTCGTGTCTCACAGTGCAAAATAAGGTCTTTAAAGTTCGGGCTGTATTTAGAGATCTGATCAATCACCGACTTCTCAAACCCCGCCTTGTCTTCATCAGTCCACTCGCGCCCTTCCACCTTCGGCGGCGCGTACTGAACAAAAACCGACATCATGTGCTTTCCGGGGGGCGCCATGGTGGGGTCTGTCAGTGACGGAATCATCATGTCGACGTACGGGTCTTTGGACCAAGTCCCCGCTTTCCAGTCGTCGTAGGCACGTTCCATGCGTTCAAGTGAGTCACTAAAGTGCAAGTCGCCCGCCATGAGCGGGCTCTTCGGGTCCAACCCCGTAAAGGTCGGCAGTCCATCGAGTGCGATGTTGAGCTTCCCAGAGGAGCCTCGAATCTTAAAATTCTTGGCTTTCTGAACGACGTCCTTGGGCAGGTCGCGCTGATCGGTGATGTCCAGTAGCGTGCGCTTGGGATCAAGATTCGAGACCACAATATCGGCGTGGTATTCATCACCGTTCTTGAGTGCCACACCCTTTGCACGACCGCCTTTCACGATAATGCGGTCCACATTGGCGTCGCAAATGATTTCCCCACCAAACGACTGAAGTGACTTCGACAGTGCGTTAGCAATGGCACCCATGCCGCCACGTGCAAACCCCCAGGCTCCCACGTTACCGTCCACATCACCCATGTAATGATGAAGCAGCACGTATGCCGTACCGGGTGAGTAGACGCCCAGGGCCGTACCGATGATGCCGCTACCCGCATGCTGCGCCTTAATTACGTCGGTCTCAAAATACTCACCCAGGTAGTCTCCCACCGAAGTCGTCCAAAACTTAATGGTATCGAGTAAGCCTTCTTCACCCATATTGACACAAGGCTTCGCGAAATCGACGAGATCTTTCAGATCGCGGGGTCGTAGCGACGTAGGATCCGGTGGCGTCTTTAACAAGAAGGGACGAATTAACCGCGTTTGTCGACTTGTATCGGCCTTGTAGCGCTCATAGGCATTGGCGTCACGCTTCGAATGGCGGGCTATTTCGCGGTATTTACGGCCGTAGTCACTGTAACTCCCAAAGTGATCGCCATTTTGCATAAAGGTGGCACCACCCCCAAACGGGACAACCTGAAGCCCGTGCCGCGGCAGTTCGAGGTCTCGGGTAATTTCCGGACGAAGAAGGCTTGAGACGTAGGAGCAGTTCGAATAATGCCAACCCTCATACAGCTCGCGACTGACTGTTGCACCGCCAATATGCGGGTTGCGTTCAAGCACTGCGACCTTGAGTCCAGCCTTGGCCAGATAAGCCGCATTAGTCAGACCGTTGTGCCCTGCACCAATGACGATGGCGTCGTATTTATTCACACTTGTCTCCGCCAATTTACTGCAGGGCTCGCAAAAGAAGCGCCGCAAAAATAAAGAACCTAAGGGTCACTCAATGCCCCTCTGGAGACAAGCGTTTTGAGGCTTATGGGGACACAAAAAAATAACCCGGTCGCAGTATGC
>CBFHJX010000157.1:0-3040 GCA_965656285.1 Luminiphilus sp.
GCCCAAGGAATGAATACGTCGTCGAAGACCACGAGTGTTTCTTGACCGCCGTATTGCGCATTACCCTTGTCAATGTCGCCCACCTCTAGCGCACGGGTGTCGCAGGATTGTCGCCCGTAAATGTAGGTAAGGCCTGGTGCGGTTGCTGGAATCATGCCAATGACCGCGTAGTCTTTGTCCGACTCGAGCATATTCATGGTGGGCATGACGCATATCCAGTGTGAATTGAGACCACCGGTCATATGCGCTTTGGCGCCCTTGACGTATAGACCTTTGTCCGTGCGGCGTGTCACGTGCATGAATAGATCGGGATCAGCCTGGTCACTGGGACGCTTGCTCCGATCGCCTTTGGGGTCCGTCATTCCGGCGGCCACAATTAAGTTGCGCGCCTGCGCCTTCTTCAGAAAGGCAAGATAACGCTCGTGGTATGCGGTACCGTGTTTTTTATCGATATCAAATGTAATGGAAAAGAGGACACTCAGTGTGTCCAGGCCAGCACAACGCTGGAAACAGGTGCCCGTGAGTTGCCCCATGCGCCGCTGCATTTTGTTCTTCTGCACAAGGTCTTGAGGCGATTCTGGTATGTGCAGGAATCGATTGATTCTGCGTTCGGTAATCGACGACCACGCGGTTGCGAGATCGGGTTCATCCTCAGCCAATTGATACGATGCGGCCATGGCGTTAATTGATGGGCGAACAATGGGGTGGTCGACCGGTTCATCGATACGTTCACCGAGTAAATACACGTCGAGATTTCGTCCTCGGAGGCTTTCCACGTAGTCGTTCTGACAAGTGAGTTCCCCAAATTGCCGCCACTGTTCTTCCGCCGTGGCTTCGCTGCACGGACCTTGCGCTACGTTATTCATGATGATGACTCTCATTATTTGACGTTCAGTTAAAGCAGAAACTTGCGGCCGGAGCAACACTATCCGCATGCCTGTTTTTGTCAGACTCTGCTACATTTGACAGCGTTGGTGTCAATTTAATAAGCAAGACCCAAAGGGGGATTTCATGCCGGCCACAGCGTTTAAAGAACAGAGCTTTGATCCCGACGCGTTGCGCCAAAAGTACCGCGAGGAGCGCGACAAGCGGATTCGCTCAGATGGAAATGACCAGTACACTGAAGTGAACGGTGATTTCTCTCGCTATGTTGATGACCCCTACGTTGATCCCGGCTTCGAGCGCAGTGCTGTGGAATGCACCGTAGAGGTGCTTATTATTGGCGGGGGTTTTGGCGGTATGTTGGCCGCAGCACGGCTTCGGGATCAGGGCATTAACGATCTAATGATTGTCGAAAAAGGGGGCGGCTTTGGCGGTACCTGGTACTGGAACCGCTATCCCGGTGCATCTTGTGATATCGAGTCGTTGGTGTATTTGCCGTTACTTGAAGAAACCGGTTTTATTCCCAAACAGAAGTACACCAATGCCAGTGAAACACTGGAGTACTGTCAGGTCATTGCTGATCAGTACCAACTTCACGACATCGCCCTAATGCAGACGCAGATTTTAAGTACTGATTGGGACGAGGCAGAGGGACTGTGGACGGCTCGGACTCAACGAGACGACGTCATAAAGGCGCGTTATGTCATCCACTCAAACGGACCGCTTAACCGACCCAAGTTGCCGGGTATTGCGGGAATAGATCGTTATAAAGGTCATACATTTCATACCAGTCGCTGGGATTACGATTACACCGGCGGCGATACTTTTGGCGGCCTTGATCAGCTTTCAGACAAGCGCGTGGCGGTTATTGGTACAGGGGCGACTGCCGTACAGTGCGTACCGCACCTCGCAGCCGGTGCCAAAGCACTCTATGTTTTCCAGCGCACACCCTCATCAATCGATGTTCGCAACAATACCGAGTTGGATCCGACATGGGTGCAAGCCCAGTCTCCCGGTTGGCACCAAAAACGCCGCACCAACTTTGAGTCGATTCTTGCCGGTATGCCGGTCAAAAAAGACTTAGTGCGTGACGGCTGGACCGAAGCGTTTCGCGATATTTTCGGTGAATTACGGCACTTTCAGCCTTCAAAAGGGCGTTTGGCGCTTTGGGCCATGACCTGGCTCGTTACTGGCGCCCGCAAGGAGCGTGGGCTCAAGCAGTACCTCACGGACAAAGCCATGGTGCACATGGGTCTTCAAGAAAAAATGGAGATGGCCGACTTTGCCAAAATGGAAAAAGTTCGAGCGCGAGCCGACAGCCTTGTCGAAAACGCTGAGACTGCCGAGTCGCTCAAGCCCTATTACCGTCAATTTTGTAAACGCCCGTGTTTTCACGATGAGTATTTGCAGTCGTTCAATAGACCTAACGTGACCTTAGTGGACACGGAGGGGGGTGGTGTTGACGCTTTTACTGAGACCGGTCTGATGGTCAACGGCATCGAGTACGACGTCGACTGTGTGGTATTTGCAACGGGCTTTGAAGTCGGGACCGACTACTCTCAGCGCGCCGGTTACTCCATTACGGGTGTCGATGGTCTGACTATTAGTCAGAAGTGGGCGGACGGTATGGCAACGTTTCATGGACTGCACGCCCGAGGCTTTCCCAATGCCTTTTTCTTTGGCCCTCAGCAGTCAGGTTTCACCGCCACATACACCTTTGCACTTGATGAAAACGCGATGCAAACCGCCTACATTTTAAGTGAGCTGAAAAAGCGTGGGGCGACTCGCGTCGACGCGGCCGAGAAGGCCGAAGCGCTTTGGATTAACACCATTAAGCGGGTGGCGCGACAAACCGAAGAGTTCCAGAAATCATGCACACCGGGTTACTACAACAACGAAGGTCACGTTGAGTTTGAGTCCCAAAACACGTTTTATGGCGGCGGTCCCATCGAGTTTTTCAATCTCATGGCGAAGTGGCGAAAGGCGGGTGACTTAAAAGGTCTCGAAATCTCATAGCAGTCCACGTTATGGTTTCTCGGTAGGCACACCACATTGGAAAACGCATGAGCTGGAAACCTGAAGTCGATGAAATCAAGAGGCGCCGTGAGCTCGCACTTGCGCAGGGCGGTGTTGACGCCGTCGCTAAACAGCACAGTCA
>CBFHJX010000158.1:0-3037 GCA_965656285.1 Luminiphilus sp.
CATCAAGGTGCAACGTCGCCTGCATAATGTCCTCAGTAAAGCTTGTTGCGAGTAAAAGTAGTTCCGCATGCCTTCAATCGTATCCACTAACTTCAAGTCGCTGAGTTACGCAGTTAGCTTAGTTTTTCTTTTGGCAGAAGCCTCGGTACTTCAGGCATCTCCCCGCCAGTCTGAAGGGATTCGACAGACCTACTTACCGAGCGATTTTTCTCAGTTCGCCCCTCGGTCCGCGCTCGACTTGGTCAGACAAATTCCTGGATTCAGCGTTAATGAAGGCGGCGAAGATCGAGGGTTTGGTCAGGCGGACACTAACGTTCTTATTAACGGACGTCGCGTCTCAGGGAAGTCTAACGGTCCTACGCAAGCGCTTGAGCGACTCTCGGTCGAAAGCGTCATACGGATCGAGATTTTAGACGGCGCCAGTCTTGATATAGGCGGCATGTCGGGGCAGGTGGTTAACGTCATTACTGACGCTGATAAAAAGATCAGCGGTTTATATCGTTACGCCCCTAGGGTTCGTCCGAGCGGCCCCAACACTGAGAAGCGCCTGCGTGAATTTAGTGTGGCGATTACGGGCGGCAGCAATAACTCGGAGTGGACTTTGAGCGCTGCTAACGAGCAGCGTGCCTTTGCTGAGTCCGGTCTTGAAATTGTAAGGGATTCATCGGGCGAGATGACTGACAACCGTTTTGAGTCAAGTCGTCGGTTATTCGACAGGCCTAATCTTTCAGGCTCTTACTCGAAAGAAACGACCTCCGGTAGCGTCTTTAACCTCGTGGGCGAGGTCAATGGCTATTATTCCGAGGTGACGGAGGAGTCCAAGCGTCTAGCCGGCACTCCTGATGCCAATACACGGGCGCTGAAACAGTCAGAGGATGAGTACAACTTCGAGATTGGGACAGATTATGAGTTTGCTGTTGGTGCAGGGCGACTTAAGCTGATGGGACTGCATCGATTCGAGTCGAGCCCCACGGTCGATCGCACCACATCATCTTTTGCCTCGGGGGTTGTTACCGGTTCGGTTTTCTCTCGCCAAGCTGATGAGGCGGAGTCGATCTTAAGGGCTGAATTTGCGTTCACGGCACTGGGTAGTCAGTGGCGTTGGTCACTTGAAGGGACCGAGAACTATCTCGATATTGAGTCTCAGCTGGACGAGCTGAATGCGCAGGGCAAATTGAGCCCAGTGGACCTTACTGGTGCGAATTCCAGGGTCGAAGAGACGCGTGCGGAGTCAACACTTAATGTCAGTAAACGGCTCGGTGAGCGGCTGACGCTTCAGGCGACCTTGGGCGCCGAGTACTCAGAAATTAGGCAAACCGGTAGCTCAGATGTCACGCGAGATTTTGTTCGTCCGAAAGGATTCGTCGCGCTGAACTACAAGCCTAGCGATACGCTTTTTCTGTCTGCAAAGCTTGAGCGTTTAGTGGATCAGCTGAGCTTTTTTGACTTCATCGCCTCGGTTGACGTTAATTTGGGGCGCGAGAACGTTTCTAATGTTGATCTAGTGCCTCCACAAGGTTGGAACTTAGAATTTGAGGCGCAACAATCACTGGGCGCACGGGGTAACTTCGCGCTCAGCCTGTTTTACGAGGACGCTGAAGACATTGTCGACGGAATCCCGATTGAAGGGGGTGGGCAAGCCCCGGGAAATATCAACAGCGCTAATCTTTATGGGGGCTTCTTTGACGTAACGTTACTGAGCGATGACTTGCTCTGGAAGGGTGGGCGCGCAGACCTCTCCTTGGGCTACACGAACTCAAATGTCATTGATCCCATACTGGGGAAAAACAGAAAAATCAGCGGTGAATTTTACAAGTCTTACAATCTTGGCTTACGACAAGATTTTGAGGGCACGTCGTGGGCATTGGGCGCCTCAATAGATTACGACGAAACGACGCGTGACGTGAGAATTGACGAGGTCAGTTTTTACAATAAAAGCCCGGGGATCGTTAATTTCTATGTGGAAAATAAAGACGTGAAAGGACTGACCATAAGGGCCAATGTGTGGAACTTAATAGAGTCAAAAAATCGATACCGGCGGACCATCTACGCCGATCGTCTGACTGACCAGGTCTTATTCTCTGAGACGCGCAGTCGACGTTATGGTTACTCCTACACGCTGACTATTGAAGGCGATTTTTAGAAACACTAACACCGGATCAAAGCACAAGGCTGTAGTTCCGATGTGGCTTTCATGAACGGGAGAGTCACGCCCTTTGCCTTTGTTGGGTTAGGATCGTGTTATGAAAGGTTACGCCACCATCATTTTTCTGACGGCTCTTCCTCAAGGGCGCGCTTCGGGTTGACTGAGGCCTTTGTTGTTTCCGTTTTCTCAGTATTGCCGGCGAGACAGGTCTTTATGGGTATAAACGGAAAACGAGGGCCTGCGTACGTCAGTGACGTTCAAAGAACTGCAGCGACCGTCATTGAGCGGTAGACTGCGCCATTCAGCCAGTTTTGTACACTTGCTTATTAGCGGGCCTTCAGGTGAGGAAAAAGGGGTTGGGTAAGGTGTCAGCCGGGCGTGTCAGCTGAATAAACAAACCATGAGCTTTCGCATGTTCATTCGCCTTCGGCGTTGCGTTGGCCAAAAAAATACTATCGATGGCAACTCGACGAAAGGAAGCAAAGTCCCATGAAGTATTTCTCACCGCTATACCCATTTCTGCTTGGATGGGGGCTGATTCTCATAAGTACGTCTTACTCAACCCTGGGCCTGATCAATGGTCTGAGTCAGTTGTTGTTCTTTAGTTTGGTCGTCTGCCTTCCCATATGGCGAACTGAGCGCATGAGTTACGTGGATATCGGCTGGCCCTGGGGACTCGTACTTCTTGGCTTAATCAGCTTCTGGCTCAGTGACGGTTATTGGCTTCGGTCTTTGACGGTCAGTGCGGTGGTGATCTTGGTGGGTTTGCGAATGGGTTTGGGCGCCTTAAACATGTGGCGAATGGGGCTATTGAAAAAGGAGTTCCCTCGCTATCAGTACCAGCGTATCCGCTGGGAGCAAGAGGGGAAAACCAATACTCAGTTGGCGCTG
>CBFHJX010000159.1:0-2987 GCA_965656285.1 Luminiphilus sp.
GCACTGCAAAGTCTGCGCGCATTGCGGCGCTTATAAGCTAGCCTTGGTTTTGACGACGCTCAAGTTGGGCGTGCTCGCGCGAGTCGACTTCTGTGAATAAGCGACTCGCGGCGGTGTGGTTGCTCAAGGCATCGGCAGCCAGCAACACAGCACCCGACGTCCACGTCGGTTGCTCAAGCGGCCAAAGAACGTCTTCGACGAACTGGTAACCGGTCCAAAAAATACCCTCAGCGTCTCGCCACTGCCATAACCCGTCAAATAACGTCCGGGCTCTGCTCTCGTCACCCACACTCAGCAGCGCCATTGTCAGTTCGCACGATTCAGCGACTGTCACCCACGGCTGATGATTTTCACAGCGACACCCTAACCCCTCTTCAATAAACTCATCCCATCGCGCGTTAATGCGCTCAAGGCCCTGTGCACCCTCAAAAACACCGGCAAGAACAGGGTAAAACCAGTCCATTGCGTAACGCGACTTGCTTTCCCAGTTGCGGTCGAATCGCTCTGGGCGGTGGCGCAGCGCGGCGCCCAATCGGCTTCGCGCATCGCGCCATGCGGGCTTTAACACGCCTACAGTTCGCGCAATGTGCAGGGCACACTCCAGCGACTTATAGACCGAGCTGCTGCCAGTGACCAATGCGTCGTCCATGGGCGCACCTGCGGTGTCGCAGGCCCAGGCCACTTCGCCGTGCTCAGACTGCATCGAGACCACGAAGTCGATGGCGCGCGCCACCGTTGGAAATAAGCGCGTCAAAAACGACCGATCTTGACTGATTAAATAATGATGCCAAACCCCGGTTGCGATGTACGCCACGTAGTTGGTTTCACGGCGCGTCACATTTGACGGCTGACCCTTGATGTAGGACGCCCACCAGCTGCCATCATCAAGTTGCTCGGCTGCCAGCCAGTCATAGGCGCGCTCGGCAGCGACAAACTCACCGGCAATACTTAAGCCCATTGCGGCTTCAGTGTGATTCCAAGGGTCCGTGTGACCCCCTTCAAACCACGGAATTTCGCCGTTATCGCGCTGCGAGGCGAGCAGGTAGTCAACGGTTGGACGCAGCGCTTGATCAGGGTAAGGGAGAGGTTGGAGAGTCGTCATACAGCGAGCCTAGCGGTTTTGAACACGGTCAAAGTACAACACGATACTCTTGCCCATCCACGGGTTAAGAAGCGCGTCGAGGGTCTTGGTCAGCCACGGGCGTTTCATCAAATCCCAAACTAAAAACCGGTGATACAGACTCAGAATTTTGGGCTCCTCAGTCACATGCCAAAACAAGCACTTCAACCACCAGTAGGGGACATGCAACGCGTGTGCCCCGTGTTGTCGTGTGCCTTGAAATCCGTAGCGCTCTACCTCACGGCGGAGGTGACGCGCATTAAAAATGCGAATATGGCCACCAGGAGTACGGCGATAGTCATCACACAACATCCAGCAGATCCACTCGGGCCATTGGCGAGGCACACTAATGCACAGGCGACCATCCGGCTTCAGTACGCGGTCAATTTCTTCGAGAAAACTTAAATAATTGGGAATGTGCTCAAGAACCTCAGAACAGATCAGCCGGTCGACTGAATCATCAGCCAAAGGAAGGGCCATGCCGTTAGCTTGCACAAAATCAACCGCGCCCTGTGGCGCGTGTGGTGTCATATCGGCGATGCGAGACTGTGCCGTTTTTAAATCTTCTAACGACAGATCAAAGCCGACCACAGTAACGTCGTCATGCAGATACGCGGTCAATGAGTGCCGGCCCTCGCCACACCCCAGATCGACGCAGACCTGTCCGGGTGCCAAATCAAAGTAGTCAAAATCAACCGTTAACATTGCGCCAGACGTTCTCGATAGTAGACTTCCATTCGCTCAGCACATCGATCCCAGCTAAAGTGCTGTTCAACACGCTTGAGCCCGCGTGCCGAATACTCTGCTCTGAGCGACTCATCGTCAAACATTCTTCGAATAGCCGCTTCCAGCGCCTGAGCGTCTCCAGCCGAAACAACCATTCCCGCCTCGTCAACCACTTCTGCAAGCGCGCCACCGTCGGTACTGACCAAGGGGACGCCACAGGCCATGGCTTCAACAGCAGGCAACCCAAAACCCTCATACAAGGAAGGAACGACCGCAATCGACGCCTGCGCGTACTTCCTGACCATATCCTCGTCACTGATGCCCTTAAAACAATCAATACGGTCCACTAAATTGAGATCGTGCATTAACGTCTCTGTCTCACCACCGGGTTTAGGTCGACCCACCAAGGTCAGCCGTAACGCAGGGAAACTGGGAAGTAGCGCAGCCATTGCGTGAAGTAGGGTCGCCAAGCCCTTTAAAGGGGCGTCGGCGGACGCGGTCGTCATTAATCGATGTGCTTCTCGGTCGAGGTTACTGAGCGGTTTAAACAGCGTCGTATCGACCCCGAGATGCATGACGGAAATCACCTTTGGGTCTACACCAAAGTCTTCGGTAATGTCGGCCGCAGAAGCGCTCGAAACCGTGACCACCGAGTGAAGCTGGGGCGCGACACGTTTTTGCATCCGCAAAAAACCGTGCCAACGGTGGATCAGTGCACGCATGTACCATCGTGGCTCAGCCGCTAGCGCCACGCGGTAGTCGCGGGTTATAGGGTGATGGATTGTGGTGACCAATGGCACCCCTCGGCGCTGAAGTTCAAGCACACCATCGGCAATAGTTTGATTGTCGTGGACAATATCAAACTCGCCCGCACGACCAACAAACCACTGCTTCACACGCTCGCCAAAGGTATAAGGCTCCGCGAAGCCACCCGTGAGTTTGCTGAACCACTCAACGCGCTCGAGACGCGACAGTAATTGCCGTGGCCGAATTGATCGCAAACCGTGCTCATAAAGATCCAGGCTCGGTAGCTGCACAAGCTCAATATTGTCATCGAGTACTGGGTAGGGCGGGCCAGAGATGACCGTCACCGAATGTCCTCGCTTTGCCAGGGACCGGGACAAATATTTCAGATACACCC
>CBFHJX010000160.1:0-2962 GCA_965656285.1 Luminiphilus sp.
TAAAATGCTGGCAATCGCTTTCGGTGAAAACAGGCTGGGTGTGCCGCCGCCAAAGAAAATTGATGTGATTTCACGACCTTGCACCCAATCAAGTTGTTGCTCTAGATCATTAAGTAATGCGGTGACGTAGGGCTGTTCTAGGGTGGGGTTAAAATTTTCGTGGGAGTTGAAGTCGCAGTAGGGGCATTTTCGTTCACACCAAGGAATATGCACATAGAGCGATAAGGGTACGCTGTGATTCACTGACAGTTTGATAACTTCGGGGCAAGCGCCTTAAGCGCTTTTGCGCGGTGACTCAGCGCTTGCTTTTCAGCGAGAGACAGCTCCGCTGCCGTGTAGTTTGATGATTCTGGTATGAAAAGCGGGTCATAACCGAAACCGCCAGTACCCGAAAGCTTAACGCTAATATTTCCGTACCAACGACCCTCGGCGATGATGGGTAGGGGGTCGGACGCGGACATGACGACGGCGATTACCGCGACGTAAAACGCCCCCCGATCCTCCCCTGTAAGATGACTCATCTCGCTCAGCAGCTTGGCGTTGTTTTCAGTATCACCCCCACCTGAGTAGCGTGCCGAATAGATGCCCGGTGCGCCTCCAAGGGCTGGCACTACGAGACCCGAGTCATCCGCGATAGCAGGTCGCCCCGTTGCGAGGGCGGCGTGTCGGGCTTTGAGAATGGCGTTTTCAATGAATGACAGTCCCGTTTCTTCAGCATCGGGTACAGCGAAATCGCGCTGCGCGACAACTTCGAGTCCCATTGATTCAAACAGTGGCGCGAACTCACGTAGTTTTCCTGAGTTATTACTCGCTAGAACAAAGGTCATGGTGGTTTATTCCTGGCGCCAAAGCTGTGTTTTGAATTTATAGCTATACGTTCGATCGGACCCTTCGGGCGTGAAGTCGAATTCGAAGAATCGATACTCTCGATCCAAGAATTCAAAGGGGATGAGGTAATAAGTTGCGCGTCCTTCTCTGACCTCTTTTATCGTCATGTCGCCACCAGTGATGAGATCCCAAGTCCTGCCTTTAATGCGCATGGGCCGCCCCTCAACATCGCTCGCTTCGGCGTCTCGAACCGACAGTGTCAGCATTGCTTTGTCTTTACCGCGTGGTATGCCAAATTCTGCGGCGATCTGAGGTGTTAAAAAGGTGGAATAAACAATGCTGTAATGCAGTTCAAATTGATCGAATCGCTCTGATTGTTGACCCGCTACTAAGGTAGACCAGAGCATGAGACTGACGGCAAGGAGGTGTTTCATCGGTGTCGGATCCTGTAGCTGGCAGACTTTGCAAAAATATTCGGCCAGACTTTCGCCAAATAAGTTTTATCTCCAGAGACTTTACGTTCAATAATTTCAATATCGAGTTGACTGCAAAGTGACTCAAAATCAGCCACCGTACAGAAATGAATATTGGGCGTGTCAAACCAACTGTAGGGTAGCGCCTTCGTTTTTGGCATTCGGCCACTCAAGAGTAACGACAATCGAGAACGCCAATGTCCAAAGTTAGGGAAACTGACGATGGCTTCATGACCAATTTGAACCACCCGAGTCAGCATGGCATGGGGCCGTTTCAGCACTTGTAGAGAATCGGCGATGATCACGACGTCAAACTGGGTATTCTCAAAATTAGGGAGACCGTCTTCCATATCTTGCTGAATGACCCGCAGCCCCTTTGTCAGGGCCATGGTGAGATTTTTGGTATCGATATCAACACCCACGCCATCAATACCTTTTTCCAAAGAAAGCTTGGCCAGTAGGTCACCACTGCCGCATCCTAAATCCAGCACTTTGCTGCCGTTACCTACCCAGCCTGCAATCGTCTCAACGTCACTGCGCAGCATCATGCGGCGACCCTTTGCATCCAGGCATGCAGCAGCGCAATGTAATCGGCGTCTTCGAGTAAGAAGGCGTCGTGACCTGCGTCCGATTCAAGGTTTGAGTACGTGACGCGCTTGCCGGCCGCTAAAAGCGCAGTTGTGATTTCTCTCGATCGAGCAGGCGAGAAACGCCAGTCGGAGCTAAACGAGAGGATAAGGTATTCGGCGCTCGCCTGCTCAAGCGCTTTCGCTAAGTCGCCGTCCGAATTGGCGGCGAGATCGAATCGATCGAGGGCGCGTGTCATCAGCACATAAGTATTAGCATCGAATCGAGTTGCAAACTGGCTCCCCTGATAACGCAAGTAGCTTTCGACTTGAAAAATAGGTTGTTCATCGTCGTCCGGATCGAAGCTTCCTTGGCGCAGTTCACGACCAAATCGGTCTGACATGTTGTCGGCCGACATGTAGGTGAGATGCCCTACCATGCGCGCAAGGGCCATGCCCTTTTCAGGAGCTGTGTTGGCGTCAATATAATCGCCTTCGCACCAATCAGGATCTGAGAATATGGCCTGACGCGCGATTTCATTAAAGGCAATGTTTTGTGCAGTGAGACCGGGCGCGGCTGCAATAACGACGCAATGAGTCACCCAGTCAGGGTATGTGACAGACCATTGCAGTGCCTGCATCCCCCCTAAACTCCCGCCCACAACAGCGGCCCATTGGTTAATACCAAGATGCTGAGCGAGCCGTTTTTGTGATTCAACCCAATCAATAACGGTCACTTGAGGAAAAAGAGAGCCCCAAGGCTTGCCCGTTGTTTTACTGATACTTGCGGGCCCTGTTGAGCCATTACAGCCCCCAATGTTGTTGGGGCAGACCACGAAAAAGCGATTTGTATCAATGGGCTTGCCTGGCCCGATGACGGTGTCCCACCATCCAGGCTTGGTATCGGCCTCGCTGTGAAACCCGGCGGCATGATGATTTCCCGATAACGCATGGCAAATGAGGATGGCATTGCTCCCATCGGATCTCAGGTCGCCATAGGTCTCGTAAACGAGCTCAAACTCATCGAGGACCTCACCCGACTCTAAATAGAGCGCGTCATTAAAATGAGCATGCTTGGGTTTGATAACGCCCAAA
>CBFHJX010000161.1:0-2945 GCA_965656285.1 Luminiphilus sp.
AGCTTTCGTAAAATTGGCCTCAAGCCGAGCTTGTAAAAAGTTTTGGTTTAATTCCGGAAATAGGCCTAAAAAAAGCCTAATTGGGTTTCAATTTACACCGTCTTTTGCTACACAGACACTGGGTCGAAGTATGACTGGCGCAATGACGTCGGCAGACCTCGCCATAACAAAAACAGGAGATGAGCCACGATGTTCAAATTGAAGCCCTTAGCGGCCCTAACGTTGTTGGGAACGATGCTGTCAGCCCAGACAGTCTTGGCCCAAGAAGAAGCGTTAGAGTCGACAACCATAGAAGCGGTAGCTGAGGAAAGCGCTGAAGCCAACCTCGGCCCCGTTGAAGAGGTAGTAGTCACAGGTTCGCGTCTGCGAAGCTCGACCTATACCAGCATTTCGCCGTTACAAATCATTGACGCAGAATTCCAACGAGAAGTTGGTCTGATCAACGCTGATGAAATTCTACAGAACTCAACCAACGCGGGTGGTCAGCAGATCGATCTGTCGTTTAACGGTTTCGTCTTAGATAACGGTCCAGGCTCAAGCACAGTGAGTTTGCGTGGTTTAGGTGCAAACAGAACCCTACTGCTGATGAACGGCCGAAGGCTCTCTCCCAGTGGTGTAGAGGGTGCGCCCTCGTCACCCAGCGTCAACCTGGTTCCCAGACTGATGATTCAGCGTTACGAGAACCTGCTTGACGCAGCGTCGTCAATTTACGGTTCGGACGCAATTGCAGGCGCCACCAACATCATCACCAAGAAAGACTTTGATGGACTGCAGCTTGAAGTATTCTCAGGGCAGTACGATCGCGCCGGTGGTGATAACGCCACAATAGGTGCGGCTTGGGGTTTTAACACCGATAAGAGCTCGTTCGGTATTGGTGTCGAATACACTGACATCGACCGTACACGATACGCAGACCGTCCATGGACTAATGAATGTACGGGCAACGTTGAGATTACACAGAGCGGTGAGATTCGCCGACAAGATCAGTACTACCAAAACATCGGTTATCCCGACGTAGGTCAGTGCTCTTCGCTTTCCCTTGCAGGACGAACAATCGTTCCTACTGCGGGCTCTATTTACTACACGCCCGGAACATCGAACGGTGGCTGGGGTAACTTTAGTGAATCAGGCGACCCCTACACAGGACTTGCAGCCGACGGTAACTTTGATGGAATTGGAGACATTAATTTCAACGACTACAACCTCAACGGCTCCCCACGGGATCTTGCTGCCGATTTGATCGCACCTCAAAAGTACTTGAACATGATGGCGTACGGGGAAATGACCTTGGACGGTGACATGAACATCACGCCTTACTTTGAGGCGATGTACAACATGCAAGAGTACGACCAACAAGGACGTGAAGGTCAGTTGTTCCCATTTGTACCTGCTCTGAACCCCTACAACCTGTGCAACCCAGACGCGGAAAATGGCGTGGATTGCGGTCTGGCGCAGGACGCGTACTTCACCAATCCAAGCATTGTTCAAAACTTCGCCAACTACTATCTGGACGCCACAAACTGTTTTGGCGTTCCAGCGGCTTTCTGTAGTCCAGCAACATTTGGACTGCTCAGTGGCCCCATTGGCGCAGTGCAGACTCGACCAGTGGTTTCGGTAAGAGGCGACAGAAACAACGTCTCTACCGAAATGGAGCAAATGCGAGTCGTCTTTGGCGCTTCAGCTGACTTGCCCTTTCTCGATATGGGTTCTCTGGGTAACTGGAGAGGCGATATCTCGGTCTCTTACAGCCGTTCAGAAGGTGATGCATCGCGTTTAGGCATCCGAGAAGACCGCCTTGAGCTTGCACTAGGCGACTACTCGTCAACCAATACGCCATGCGAGAACAACCTTGGCGCCACATTAGCCGCAGATACTGCCGGCTGTGTGCCAGTGAACATGTACGCACCCTCACTCTACCCTGTGGGTACAGTCGTCGGTGACTTTGCAACGCAAGCAGAGCGTGATTACCTGTTCGACTCGCGTGATTTCAACACTGTCTATGAGCAAACTCTGTTCAGCTTGGTCCTCGATGGCGACATTTTCGAAATGCCTGGCGGTGAAATGGCGCAGCTTGCGATCGGTTTCGAACACCGCATCGATGACATTCAGTCTAATCCCGACGACGTCGCTCGCGACGGTTTGTTCTGGGGTTTCTTCTCTGACAAAGGCGCATTTGGTGAAGTCGATATTTCAGAGGTTTTTGCTGAAGTTCAGCTCCCTCTGATCGCTGACAAGCCTTTGTTGAAAGAACTGACTCTGAATTTGTCAGGTCGACTTACCGACCATGAGTACTACGGTGAAAACGAAACAGCTTCGGTGAAGGTTGGCTATCGTCCGACTGAACCGTTCCTGTTACGCGCAACCTGGGGTACCGCTTTCCGCGCTCCTAACAACCGCGAATTGTTCCTTTTGGGCGCAACCGGATTCACAAACGTTTCTGACCCTTGTTACATCCCTGAATCCGCACTTGGTGGACTTGGTGATGCGAACGAAGGCGCCTACATCGCCGATCGTGATCAGCGAGATCCGGAAGTCCTAGCCAACTGTCTAGCAACCGGTGTTGATCCAACCCTTGCAAATGCCGGAGGTTTCAACACCTTTAGCACCGAAGTTCAGACCGGGGGAAGCCTGACTCTGGACCCAGAAGAGTCAGAGTCGTTCTCGTATGGCTTTGCCTACGAGCAGGACTTCAGTAACAAGTTTGATCTTGCTATCGGCATGACCTACTACTCGGTGAAAGTCGAAAATACAGTCATCGAGCCTTCCACTGGCTATATTATTTCAGACTGTTACTACGACGAGGCGGGTACTGGCAGCAGCGTTTTCTGTGATCGTATTCAACGCGATTTCTCAGACCCCACAGACCCACGTATTCAGCTCATGGACCTTGGTTTCCTTAACCGAGACTTAGAGCGTGCACGTGGTATCGACTACAACCTGACATT
>CBFHJX010000162.1:0-2928 GCA_965656285.1 Luminiphilus sp.
ACGCCTGTAGACTTTGCAGCGTATTCGGTTAAACCCGACTCCCGACAGCATCGTTCGACCTCGATCGCAGTAAATGCCGTTAATGCAACACATCTGAGTAGCGGTGCCGTCCAATGACACTCGCTTGAGTTTGCGCCACCTGTTTTATCGTCGTAAGAGCACTCACTGATAGAATTATAACGATAGTGTATGGTCCGACGGCGAAAAGCAGCAACGAACTGCTGAATTCGCACTCAAGCGTCTCAACGCGAGGAGGAGGCAACAAACATGGAAGCCATTGGTTATCTGGGACTCGCAGGCAGTGTTGCACTGCTCATTTGGATGGCGTTGCGCGGTGTCGACATCATGTTCGCGGCAATTCTGAGCTCGCTCTTTGTCATTATCACAAACGCACTGCCGTTAGCCGATTCGCTGATGAATGGCTTCGCTACTGGTCCACTGGGTGCGTTTACATTTGCCGGCAAATTTTTCTTCTTGTTCGCTGCAGGCGCTATTTTTGGTCGTGCCATGGGCGACAGCGGTGCCGCTGCGAGTATCGCCTTGGCTTTGGTGAGAAAACTGGGGGCCGACCGGGCGCTTATTATTACCACGATTGCCTGTGCCGCCCTCACTTACGGAGGCGTGGTGGTCTTTGTGGTTATTTTTGCGGTCTACCCACTGGGTCTGCAATTACTCAAGGAAGCCAATATCCCAAAGCGCCTTTTTTGCGCTGCGCTTGCTTTGGGGGCAGGTACCTTTACGCTCACTGCATTACCCGGCACCCCCTCGATTCAAAATGCCATTTCAGCGTCCGCGTTAAACACAAGCCTCACTGCGGCGCCGATGCTGGGCGTGATCGCCGCGCTGGTCATGGTCATTCTGGGTATTTGGTATTTGGAGCATCAGCGTGTCCGTGCAAAAGCCGCAGGCGAAGGCTTTGTCCCTGGCCCACGAGATGTCATTCAAGAGAATAACAGCGCAAACCTTCCGCCCTGGCACTGGGCCGTGTCCCCACTGGTGATCGTGATCGGGCTTATCGTGTCGCCCCGAGTCATCAGCACTGCGTCGGGTACACTTGGCGAGCTCATGCAATTTGCCGGGTCAGAGCCTATTATGTGGCCCAGCATTTCACTCGGCATTGGCACCATCCTCTGCTTGGCTCTATTTCGCAGTATTCGACAGACCGCCTTTACCACGCTCGGCAATGGCACCAATGACTCATTGATGCCGATGCTCAACAGCGCCGCCATCATTGGATACGGCGGCGTTGTGGTACAAACGCCGGGGTTCCAACAGCTAGGGGATGTCGTATTAAACTCTAGCCTGCCTCCGCTGCTGTCCTTGTTTGGCTCAATCAGCGTTATTTCTGCCGTGACAGGGTCCGCTTCCGGCGGATTACAAATTTTTATGCAGACGATGGCGCAAGACTACATCGCAATGGGTCTTGACCCAGAAGTGGTTCACCGCGTGGCAACGGTCGCGGCGGGTGGTTTCGACTCACTGCCACACTGCGGCGCCGTCATTACCATGCTCACCATCACCCAGCTAACGCACAAAGAGGCCTATCGCGACACGGGCGTTATTACCGTCGTCATTCCGGTCATTGCTGCGCTCACCATCATGGTCGCCGCAAGCGTCGGTATTCGATGACGTTCAAAGCGGGACGCGGCTTTAATGCGCCGTAAACGACTTAGTGGTAGGCGTCCATAAGGTGGCGCTTGTAGAGCTTGCCGTTGTCCATTCGCGGCAGCTGCTCCATGAAGTCAACGCTCTTGGGCACTTTCACTGAGGAGAGTCGCTCCTTCATCCAATGCATCAAATCCTCAGCGGTCTCTTGGGTGGCCTCAGCGTGATTCATCAGCTGGACCACTGCTTTGACTTCCTCACCAAACTCTTCGTTGGGTATACCGAAAACAGCGACGTCCGCGACTTGGGGATGAGTCACAAGCAGCCCTTCGATCTCCGCCGGATACACGTTGACGCCCCCGGTAATAATCATGAAGTTTTTGCGGTCCGTGAGGTAGAGATACCCCTCCTCGTCGAGGTATCCCATGTCACCCACTGTGCCCCAGCCCCGAGTATCAAACGCCTCTTCGGTCTTGCCAGGCTCATCAAAGTATTCAAATCGTGCCACCTCGGCAAAATAGATCTGCCCCACTTCACCAACAGGCAACTCCTGCAGTTCCTCGTCAAGAATTTTAGGGATCCCCGTTAACGGCCGACCGACCGACCCCGGGTGGGCCAGCCAGTCCTCAGCGTCGATGATGGTAAATCCAACGCCTTCACTAGAAGAGTAATATTCGCAAATAACAGGCCCCCACCAGTCGATCATTTGACGTTTGATATCAATAGGACAAGGTGCTGCGGCGTGAATCGCCCGTTGCATACTGGAGACATCATATTGGCCGCGGACGGACTCGGGTAGTTTAAGCATGCGAACGAACATAACCGGCACCCACTGACTGTGCGTGGTCTTATACTTCTCGATCAACGCTAAAGCCTCTTCCGGATCAAAGCGCTCCATAATGATCGACGTACCGCCTTGTATGAGGTTCAGTGTGTTGTAGTGAAGCGGCGCTGCATGATACAGCGGCGCCGGCGAGAGATAGACTGTATCGGCATTGAAGCCGTAATAGGCCCCCGCTAATTTTAAGGGGTGCGGCGCATCGAGATCGATATTCTCAGGTGCCCTAAATACCCCCTTGGGCTTTCCAGTCGTCCCTGATGAGTACAACATCGGCACCCCAAGGCTTTGGTCTGGGATCGGGTCGATGGATTGTTCAACCAGCGCAGTATGCCAGTCTGAAAAGCCGACCTTCTCACCATTGATCACGAAACTGCGTCGTAATTGCGGTGCCTGCTCAGCAGCTTCTGCGGCAACCTCCACTAACGACCCCGATGCGATAAATAGCTGGGCGCGACAATTGTTCAGAATATAGGCCGTTTCGT
>CBFHJX010000163.1:0-2906 GCA_965656285.1 Luminiphilus sp.
TGCCACGCCTCGGGCGTCAGCAATCACAAGTGACAAAGCACTGGCCGCTGTCTCGTTGACTTCAGCGACGATCGCTTTCTTCTCTTCGAGTCCAATTGCCACGGATCTACTCCTATGGTTTATGCCAAGGTCACAACATACCTGTGACCACCCTAGGTGAACGGATTCACCATCTGCGTAGGTTGAACACTACCGGCTTCGTTTAAGGAGACTGGGCCTCCCCCTACGGTCTTTGATAGTCCGGCGTCCTGCTAGGGGCGATGCCCACACACTCTGCTTGAGACTTCAAAGTGGAGCACCCAAACGCTGCGCTCCAATCTCGTCAAACAACGACGAGCGTGCCCCGGGCTGAACCCAGAACAAATTCACATCAACTTAAAATTCGATTTCGCCGTGATCGATCGTGACGCCCGGACCCATTGTGGTCGAGAGCGTCACCTTCTGAAAATACACGCCTTTTGCTGCAGCCGGCTTCGCCTTCTTGAGGTCTGCCAAAACGGCGACTAAGTTTCCTTGGATAGCATCAGGCTCAAAGCTGATTTTTCCAATTCCACCGTGGATAATGCCGTTTTTATCAGTTCTGAAACGCATTTGACCGGCCTTTGCGTTCTGAACGGCAGTTGCCACGTCAGGCGTCACAGTGCCTGTCTTCGGGTTAGGCATTAGTCCTCTTGGGCCCAACACCTGACCTAACTGACCAACCACGCGCATTGCATCGGGCGAGGCCACAACGACATCAAAATCCATCATGCCGCCCTTAATTTGGTCAGCAAGATCTTCCATACCCACGAGATCAGCGCCGGCTTCTTTTGCCTTGTCGGCATTTTCACCCTGAGTGAAGACAGCGACACGCACCTCTGAGCCCGTACCGTGCGGCAACGTAGTCGCACCCCGAACACCTTGGTCTGACTTACGTGCATCAATGCCCAGGTTTACTGCCAATTCAACTGATTCGTTAAACTTAACCGTCGCTGTTTCCTTAAGAATCGCGATCGCTTCATCAAGAGGATAGCTCTTGTTGGCGTCAACGCGTGCTCTGAATGCTTTTACACGTTTTGATAACTTAGCCATCTTAAACAACCCCCTCTGTGTCTATACCCGCGGCTCGAGCGCTGCCTGCGATGGTGCGTACGGCAGCATCCATGTCTGACGCTGTCAGATCAGGCCACTTCTGCGTCGCCACCTCTTCAAGCTGTGCACGCGTCACCTTGCCTACTTTTTCCGTATTGGGACGACCCGAACCGCTCTTAATACCTGCAATCTTTTTCAGCAAAACCGAAGCGGGTGGCGTCTTCTTAATAAACGTGAACGACTTGTCACTGTAGACCGTGATTACGACCGGAGTCGGGAGCCCAGGTTCAAGACCTTGAGTCTCTGCATTGAACGCTTTGCAGAACTCCATGATGTTGACGCCCTTCTGACCCAATGCAGGACCAACGGGCGGTGATGGGTTCGCCTGACCGGCAGGGATTTGCAGCTTGATGTAGCCGTCAATTTTCTTTGCCATTGTTTTAACTCCTGGGTGCAAACGCCGTTGTAGTCTAACTACGCGGGCTCCCCAACAAATGCCGCTACGCGGCGTTAATTCGCTACTCTCATAGCGACCTTAATCAGCCTTTTTCGACCTGACCGAATTCCAACTCTACGGGCGTCGAGCGACCGAAGATCAATACAGCAACATTTAGGCGACTTTTTTCGTAATTCACACTCTCAACAACGCCATTGAAATCATTGAAGGGACCGTCGATCACGCGCACCATTTCTCCAGGCTCGAACACCGTCTTTGGCTTGGGCTGATCAACACCAGCCTCAACACGCTGCAAAATAGCGTTCGCCTCCGCCTCGGTAATCGGCGCCGGCCGATCGGCCTTTCCGCCGATAAAGCCCAATACTCTCGGCGTATCTTTAACCAAGTGCCACGTATCGTCCCCAAGCTCCATCTGAACGAGCACGTACCCTGGAAAAAATTTACGCTCGCTCTTGCGCTTTTGCCCACCTTTCATTTCGATCACTTCTTCGGTTGGAACAATAATTTCACCGAAACGATCTTCCATTCCAAAGCGCTCAATGCGCTCCTTAAGGGCGACAGCTACTTTTTTCTCGTACTGAGAAAATGCGTGCACTACATACCAACGTAAAGCCATGCTTTCTCCCTTAACCCAAAAGTAGTGAAGCGACCCATCCCAGGAAGCTGTCTAACGCCCAAAAAAACAACCCACAAACGACCACAGCGACCATAACGATCACCGTCGTTTGCGTTGTCTCCTGGCGCGTTGGCCAGATCACTTTGCGAATTTCGGTGCGCGCGCCTTTGATCATTGCCCATGCAGCCGCACCACGCTCAGTGGTTACCGAAACTGAGAGTGCAATACCGGCGATCACCAAAATGGCGATCACTCGATACAACAAAGACTCGTCGCTAAAATAGCTATTGCCGAAGATGCCTGCACCCAAAAGCGCAACAACCAGCAACCACTTCATGCTATCGAGCTTGTTGCTCGCAGCTTCACTCATATCAAATTCCTTCCGGGGTGCCGAACTCGCTCCCCACTAATTCCCCGCCACCCCATTCGTTAAAAGGGAGTGGCAGGCCAGGAGGGAATCGAACCCCCAACCTGCGGATTTGGAATCCGCTGCTCTGCCAATTGAGCTACTGGCCTATCACATCTTTGGCGTCTGCTCACACCGATTTGGCAGAGACGACAAAGCCGAACACGCTGCAAGAGCGGTCCGGCTCTATATTGAAGCGAGCCGAAGCTCACCTCACCAAATTACCGACTACTCGATAATTTTAGCGACGACACCAGCACCTACTGTTCGACCACCCTCACGGATAGCAAACCGCAAACCTTCTTCCATCGCAATTGGCGCAATCAGAGTAGCAACGAAGTTCAAGTTGTCACCTG
>CBFHJX010000164.1:0-2596 GCA_965656285.1 Luminiphilus sp.
TCTTCTCGCCGACCCCTCTTAGTCAACGGCTTCCCATCCTCATCAACTTTACTCTTAGGCTTTTCGCCCTTGGCAGTTTTTGATGCGCGGCTAACTTCAATCAGGCCCAGAGTCTCTGTATCGCCCAGTTTGGTCGCGTTCTTGTGAAGGGTATCCAGCTCTTCAAAGCTGTAGGCGTCGTTCTTTAACTTCTCGATTCTATTCACGGTGGGGTCTCATGAGGGGGTGGGGGGCGAGTGCTTGGCTCTGGTCGAGCATAATGATCGGCCAATAAAAAAGGGCTGCATCTCTGCAACCCTTTGATATATTTCTGAATGGCTCCGCCTGCTGGGCTCGAACCAGCGACCCATTGATTAACAGTCAATTGCTCTACCAACTGAGCTAAGGCGGAATAGTCTCTTCAGAAGACGCGGACTATACACGTCCGTATTTTCTTGCGTCAAGAAGAAGAGAGACTGCGAGTTGGTGAGATAATTCCGTTAAGCTACCCCGTTCGTAGTTTTGGACGCAAAAAGTCGTGGCGAAGCATTTCGATCTTCAATCAAATTATCAGCCAGCGGGCGATCAGCCCAAGGCGATTGAGCAATTGGTCAAGGGCATTGGTGCAGGCCTTGCCTCGCAGACTCTGCTTGGCGTGACGGGTAGTGGTAAGACATTTACCATGGCCAACGTCGTTCAGCAGCTGCAACGACCGACCATTGTTATGGCGCACAATAAAACGCTGGCGGCGCAGTTATACGGTGAATTCAAAGAGTTTTTTCCAAATAATGCGGTCGAATATTTTGTGTCCTATTACGACTACTACCAGCCTGAGGCCTACGTACCGTCGTCGGACACGTTTATTGAAAAAGACGCACAAGTAAACGACCACATTGAACAAATGCGTCTGTCGGCCACAAAAGCACTTCTTGAACGGCCCGACTGCCTGGTGGTGTCAACGGTTTCATCGATCTACGGACTGGGTGATCCAAAGTCTTACTTTAAAATGATCATGCATCTTTCGCGGGGAGAGATTATTGACCAACGCGGCATCCTAAGGCAGCTCGCAGAGCTTCAGTACACGCGCAACGACATCGACTTTAAGCGCGGCACCTACAGAGTTCGTGGCGATGTCATTGATGTTTTTCCGGCAGATTCAGACGAACTGGCGCTGCGTGTGGAGTTGTTTGACGAAGAGATCGAAAATATTTGCAGTTTTGATCCGTTAACGGGGGCAGTTGCGGAAAAGCTGCCGCGCATCACCATTTTCCCCAAGACACACTACGTGGCTTCGCGGGATACGATGCTGGGTGCAGTCGATTTCATAGAAGAAGAGCTCGAGCTGAGAGTGAAGCAGCTTAAGGAGTCCGATAAGTTGCTCGAGGCACAGCGGCTGACGCAGCGCACACGTTACGATATTGAGATGATTCGAGAGCTCGGTTACTGCCAAGGAATTGAGAACTACTCTCGCTACCTCTCAGGTCGCGCGCCGGGAGAACCGCCACCGACGCTGTTTGAGTACCTACCAGATAACGCACTAATGGTGATTGACGAGTCACACGTCACGGTCCCGCAAATTGGTGCCATGTATAAGGGGGATCGATCGCGCAAAGAGACCTTGGTTGAATACGGTTTCCGGTTGCCCTCAGCACTCGATAATCGACCGATGAAGTTTGAAGAATGGGAATCGATGAGCCCACAAGCTATTTTTGTTTCAGCAACGCCGGGTCGCTACGAGGGCGAGCACGCGGGTGCAACCGTTGAGCAACTTGTTCGGCCAACCGGTCTCGTGGATCCAGTGATTGAAATTCGTCCTGCCAAAACGCAAGTCGATGACTTACTTGCTGAGATCAGAGAGACAACGGTTAAGGGCGATCGTGTACTGGTAACAACGCTGACAAAACGAATGTCTGAGGACCTGACTGAGTACCTCAGTGAGCATGACGTGAAAGTCCGATACCTCCACTCTGATATTGATACGGTGGAGCGCGTTGAGATTATTCGAGATTTGCGGCTGGGCCATTTTGACGTGCTTGTGGGTATTAACCTACTTCGCGAGGGATTGGACATGCCGGAAGTGTCTTTGGTTACGATTCTTGACGCCGACAAAGAAGGATTTCTGCGCAGCGACAAGTCTTTAATTCAGACCATTGGTCGTGCTGCAAGACACCTGAACGGGCGCGCTATTTTGTACGCCGACAAAATGACGGGTTCCATGGAGCGTGCTATCAATGAGACGCAGCGTCGACGTGATGCGCAGTTGGCCTTTAACGAGAAGCACGGCGTGGTTCCAAAAGGCATAGAAAAGTCTGTTCAAGACATTCTTGAGGGCGCGCGCCGCATGCCGACCAAAGCACGAAGTGCGCGTGAGGCGAAGGTTGCAAACGATCGACTTGCCTTCACACAGGACGTGATGAGCATGACTCCAGCAGCATTGTCGCGTAAATTGGCCGAGCTGGAAAATACCATGGCCGCGCACGCGAAGAATCTCGAGTTTGAAGAGGCCGCAGCGGTCAGAGATCAGATTGCGGAATTGAAGCAAATCGCATTTATGGGCGCCTGAGTTTATTCAGTCCAATTCGGCAAATTCTCATGGGGATAGTATGAGGAATGGGCT
>CBFHJX010000164.1:2606-2847 GCA_965656285.1 Luminiphilus sp.
AGTGAGTTTGTCGCCCGTCGGCGGCTTGATTGTCGTTGGTGTCATGCTGACGTTGTGGAACGACCATTAGGACGTGAGCGCGACGCAACGTCACTCAGGGTTACTCGGTCGATAAATCAGTAATGCAATCGCGCCGTTAAAAAATCCTGACAAATACATGGTGAGGTCGTAGGCCGCATTAAGTGCTCCCACCGGATAGCTCGCATAAGGCATGCCGACTAACGAGATGACGATGCTGGGT
>CBFHJX010000165.1:0-2838 GCA_965656285.1 Luminiphilus sp.
CATTCGATTGGACTAAAGCGCTTTGGGGCTAGGAATTGATCTGGGCTGTTGAGGCGCGTGTCACCACTTGGGCTTCAAATTGTTGAATGGCCTCGGTTTGATCTTTGGGGTTCACCAGTAGCTCAACGGCAAGGGCAGTCATTTCCTGAACCGGTTGCCTGACTGATGTTAATGGTGGCCAAAGATGGGAGGCGACCGGGGAGTTATCGAAGCCGGTCACGGATAGATCTCGGGGAATGGTCAACTCCAGAGCGGCAGCCGCTTGAAAAACACCCGCGGCCATCTCGTCATTGGCACAAATGACAGCACTGGGGCGCTGCTCCTGTGCCAGCAGCGACTCTGCACAGCGCCGACCTGATTCAAAGGTAAAGTCGCCATACTGAATGTCTGCATCGTTCAGGTTAAGGTCGTTCAGAGCCATCGCATCGCGCACCCCCGCCAGTCGTCGAAGCGTTGGGCCGGCATTGGCTGGGCCGCCAATAAATGCAATTGCGGAATGCCCCGCTGCAATGAGCTGGTTGGTGATCTTAAGTGCTGCAGTCCTATCGTTATAGCGTATTTGTGGCATTGGGAAGTCGGCGTTATCACCGGCGATGCGCACGACGGGCCAGCCCTCATCGCACAGCTTGGCAACAATTGAAGCCGATTCAGACAGGGGCGGGGTAAGAATAAGCCCGTCACAACCAGAGCGTCGCATGAAACTAATAATCTCGTCGACCGCGCGATTGTTAGCATCCATGCGGTGCATCACAATCTCATAGCCCAGAGCATTGGCAGCGAGTTGCGAGCCGTTTAAAAGATCCAGTACGTAACTGGGGTTCTGGTTGTTGTAGGCAAGGCCCAGTAAGAAGGATTGGGCGTTCGCTAGCGCGCGCGCCTGGCGGCTAGGCTGGTAGCCCACCTCGGCCATAATGCTTTTGATATGCTCTCGGGTGGCGTCGGAAACGCCCTTTTGTTCGTTGAGAACTCGGGAGACCGATTTCTTGGAAACTCCCGCAAGACGGGCTACTTCATTGATGTTGAGGTTTTTATTTTTTGAATCCATGCCTGTCTCTAGAAGCGCCCCGTTGAGTGGCGCTTTTTAATGCGGTTCGGTGTGCAGCATACCGTAAATTAGGTTTGCGGGTAGACACCGGTGTCTCTCGACTTTATGATCTGGGCCGATCATTGAAAAAAATAAATTGGGGAAGGGACCATGGGAAAACATGTAGGCACTTTAATCTGGGCAGTATTACTGAGCATGCTGGCGGCCAATCCCCTTTGGGCAGCTGAGGAAGATGAAGAGCCCGCGCCCTTTGTAACTCCTGAGCTGGTGGTGCCCGATCCCGCGAGTGCAGTCATGGGCTGGGTCGATTCCCGTGAGCTTCATAGCCTCAACGGGAGTTGGAAGTTGTTGGTGGATCCCATGCAAGTGGGTACTCCGGGCGGCTTTTTTGGCGGTTGGGCCACAACGCGGACCCCGGTCGATGAGTATCAGTTGCTGGAGTACAGTTACCCAAATGCCGACGATATTCGTGTGCCGGGAGACTTTAATAGTCAGCGGGAAGCACTCATCTTTTACCGCGATACGGTTTGGTACCAACGCTTTTTCGACGTGGACACTGCGGACAGCACGCGCTACCACCTGTGGTTTGGCGGCGCCAATTTTGACGCGACGGTTTTTCTAAACGGTACGCCGGTTGCACGTCACAAGGGCGGTTATGTGCCTTTTTCGGTTGACGTAACAGCGCACCTAAAGCCTCAGGGTAATGATTTAGTTATTCGCGTTAATAATCGTCTAGGTGACGACACCGTACCGACTGGGCGAACCGATTGGTGGCCTTACGGTGGCCTCACCCGCGATGTCATGCTGATTGCGACACCTGAGCAGTACATTGTGAACGCCAAAGTTGTGCTCAACAATGACCGCAACGCCATCACCGCGGAAGTTGCGACTGAGGGTTTTGGAGCTGGGGACGAGGTCACGGTTGTTATACCCGAACTCGACATCCATCAGACGGCGCGCATCAGCGACAGTGGTGACGCCCAGCTGACCATTGCGGCACAACCAGAACTCTGGCATCCAGACGCGCCAAAATTGTATCGGGTGGAGCTGGCTGCCGGTGATGACCGGGTCAGCGATCAGATCGGTTTTAGAACCATTGAAACCTCAGGCACCACCATTATGCTCAATGGTGAGCCGATTAAGTTTAAGGGCATCTCCACCCACGAGGAACCGATCGGTCGTGATGGTGTGGCGTACTCCGAAGCCGATATGCGAGTGCTCTTCAACGAGGCTAAAAATCTGGGCGTTAACTTTGTGCGAGCGGCACACTACCCGTACTCACGTCATGCGGCCCGGGTTGCCGATGAGATGGGCATATTGCTGTGGGAGGAAGTTCCTATTTACTGGAACATTGCCTGGGACAATGCCGATACGCTTGCGATAGCAAGAGACCAAATTGCGCGTCTGATCGAACGTGACTGGAATCGTGCCAGTGTCGTCATCTGGTCGGTTGCCAATGAGACGCCCTATTCCGAGTCGCGTATGAGATTTCTGAGTCAGTTAATCGACGATGTTCGGGAGCTCGATAATAGCCGACTGGTCTCAGCGGCATTGCTAGGTGATACCCGGCGAGAGCTCAAGCACGTGGCGGCCCATTTGGCGGCCTACGGTCAGGACAGCGATATCGCCAGCGATCAGGAGAAGGCCATTTTTCAAGGTGTTCTGGCGGCGGCCGGTGACGCTGCGCCAGAGCCCGGATCAAGTTTTACGCTGGTGATTGATGATCCATTGGGTGAGCTGGTAGATATCGTTAGCTACAACGAGTATTTTGGCTGGTATTACGCGCGAGCGTT
>CBFHJX010000166.1:0-2836 GCA_965656285.1 Luminiphilus sp.
CGATTGTGAATTTTAAATCGAGCAATTATATAAACTGACATTGTAGTTAACTCCTAAGTTTGACGACTACAGCCGCGAGCGATAGCAGCAGGATAGCGCAAGCTTATCGTTGTTTGGCGTGTGTTGTTTTGTCGACCAGTCATTGTAATGACTTCCGGTCACTTATATACTGACCGTCGGTCATTTAAGATCAGTCATCGTTAAAAAAAGTGCATAAAAGACGGTCCCACTCATCGGGAGGTGTCTCAGCACTGAGGTATAGGCATGAAATTACTCACGTTCAAACAGCAAGGTTTCGAATGTCTAGGGGCTTTGACTGACAGTGGAGTTTTCAATCTGAGTGCTGCAGCACCTGACGATATTGCTTTTTCGTCCATGCAGCACTTCATCGAGGCAGGCGAATCTGCTCTTAATCGTGGCTATGCAATGCTCGCATCGAGTACTGCATCAATACCCTCGGAGCAAGTTGATTGGCTCGCACCACTCCCACTACCTGCACAAATCAGAGATTGTTTAGGGTTTGAGGAGCATTTGAAAAATTCGTATAAAAGCGCCATCAAACTCAGTGCCCTGGGGGCGGAAGATCCGGATAAAGCTGAACAGGAACTTCAGGCGAGTGGTCGATTTACGGTGCCTGAGGTGTGGTACCAGCAGCCCCTTTACTACAAAGCTAACCGCTTTTCGGTAGCACACAGTGGTAAGGACGTGGTGTGGCCCGCTTATTCAGACGTTATGGATTTTGAACTTGAGCTGGCCTGCATTATTGGTAAGAAAGGCAAGGATATCGGTAAAGCTAGTGCGGAAGAGCATATATTTGGATACACCATTTACAACGATTTCTCGGCTAGAGACACCCAGATGAAAGAGTCCGGTGGACCATTAGGGCCGGCGAAAAGCAAAGATTTCGATGACTCAATTATCCTTGGGCCCGTTATCGTCACTCGAGATGAGCTGTTAGACCCTTACAATTTACGCATGCAAGCCCGAGTGAACGGTGAAACCTGGTGCGACAGTAATAGCAACACGATTTATTGGACGTTCTCGGACATGATCGCCCACATTAGCAAGAGTGAAACCCTTTATCCCGGTGAAGTAATCGGGTCAGGGACGGTGGGGCAGGGCTGTGGTTTAGAGCATCTGCGATTTTTGGCAGAGGGCGACGTTGTGGAGCTTGAGATCGAAAAAATCGGCGTTATTTCAAACAAAGTAACCCGGGGGTAGCGCAGATGAATAGTCACAAAGATAGTGGCGCTGACGAACAATTCAGAGACAGTGAATTCTCTCGTCACTGGTTATTGGTGCTGGTCTGCGCGGTGGGCATTGGGGTGGGTGTATCAGCATTGCCCTTTTACACGCAGGGAATATTCATTGAAGCCTGGGTTGCCGACTTTGGTTGGACACGCGCTCAGGCCTCCTTGGGTATTCTAGGGTCAACACTGGCACTCGCTGCAGCATTGCCCTTTATTGGCTTAATTGTCGACCGTTACGGTTTGGTGCGCCCCGTCATGCTCTCTTTGCTGGGGCTGGCAGTGGCTTATGTTTTGTTGGGGCTTTTTGTCCAGTCCATCACGACGTTTGTGCTGTTGGCGATGTTGCAGGCCATTCTCGGCAGTGCGTCGTCCCCCTTGGCCTATACGCGTGCAATTAACACCGTATTTAACAAACAACGGGGTTTGGCTCTGGGTATCGCTCTATCGGGCGCCGGTGTGGCGGCTACCTTCGGACCGACGCTTATCAGTAGCGCTGTGGTTACGCTTGGTTGGCGCGGCGCCTACTTTGTCATGGCGTTATTTACCGCAGTCGTAGGCATGGCCATCGTTGTTGTTTTGTCCCGTCTTAATGGCGCCAAAACGCCTGCGAGTACCAATGTAGAAACGGTAAGCCAAGCGTTCAAAGCCGCCAAAGCAAGTCGCACCTACTGGACAATCATGGCGGCGATCTTCTTCTTATCCCTAGGTCTTGGCGGTTTGATGATTCATTTCATACCGGTTCTTCTAGAGATCGGCTTCACGAACGCCACTGCCGCCAATGTGGCCGGTGTTATTGGTGTGGCTGTTTTATTGGGTCGTGTACTCGTGGGGTTTGCTGTTGACCGTATATTTGCGCCTCGGGTGGCCATTGCCATTCTTATCGCCTGCGTCTTCGGCGTTGTTGCGCTGGCAATACTGGGGTCAGCTGTGGCGCTGCCAGCGGCATTCGTAATTGGTTTTTCGGTGGGTGCCGAAGTTGACTTGATTGGCTATCTCGTCGCTCGATACTTTGGCATGAATGCCTATGGTCAGATTTACGGCAGGCAATACGCGGCGTTCTTGATTGCGACCGGTTTGGGTCCTGTCATTTTCGGTGCTGTTCGTGACGCGTCTGACAACTACACGCCGTCATTATTAATAGCCGCTGCTTTTATGTTGGTATCGACCGCTTTATTCGCAAAGCTGCCAAAATTTCGATAACGACCCGTCAGCCTTATGGTTAGAGGATTTGCCATCCCCTCTGTAAGGTGTGCGTCGCCTTCGGTGGGACGACTATTAATAGGGCTTATCGTTGATGTGCCTTAATCCAGAGATGAGGGCGAGTCTGCATCTAAATTGGCAGGAACGATTTATCGAACTCAAGAGCAGGTTAAGAGCAAAGGCGTGATTGTATAGCCCTGCAGTGCGATCATAATGATGATGAGCAGGTAAAGGCTGTTTTCGATCAGATACACAAAGATAATCAATCAATCGATATATCAATACCTAAAGGACGACTGCAAATCACCCTACTGGGTGCAGTCGCACAGTGGGAAAGAAAAATGATGTTGGAGAGACAAAAGGTTGGTATTGCGAAGGCAAAGCAG
>CBFHJX010000167.1:0-2834 GCA_965656285.1 Luminiphilus sp.
TTTTTGGTTCGGTGGGCGGCAATGTGGTCGCGAGTGTTCGTGACATTGGCGAGCAGCCAACCGTTGAGCAGCTGATCGGCGCGGTTAAGCACATGCTTGACGCTTACATCGAGGGGTCAATCGACAAGCTTTATTTGGTGAGTAACGATTTTGTAAACACCATGACGCAGGCACCTACGGTCCAACAGCTTTTGCCGTTAGAAGCCGATACTCAAGAGCAGTATTCGCATCATTGGGATTACATTTACGAGCCTGATGCGCGCGAATTGCTCGACAGTCTGCTAGCCCGATATATCGAGGCGCTGGTTTATCAGGCGGTGGTTGAGAATGGTGCTTGCGAGCAGGCCGCTCGAATGATCGCTATGAAGAACGCCAGCGATAATGCGGGTGAACTGATTGATGAACTTCAATTGGTATATAACAAAGCGCGGCAGGCCGCGATTACACAGGAACTGTCAGAAATTGTAGGCGGTGCTGCCGCTATTGGATAAGCACGCGTGCGCGTGGTTTTGATTTATGTGGGCGCCATGGCTGAGCGCCGCAGAACAACACAGAGGACTCGAAAATGAGTAGTGGAAAGGTTGTACAGGTTATTGGCGCGGTCGTTGACGTAGAGTTTCCCCGCGACAGCGTTCCCAAGGTGTATGACGCCCTGACTATCACCGATAAAGGTCTGACGTTGGAAGTTCAGCAGCAACTCGGTGACGGTATTGTTCGCGCCATTGCTATGGGCCCATCTGAAGGTGTCAGCCGAGGTCTCTCGGTAGACAATACCGGTGCCCCTATTGCGGTTCCGGTTGGGATCGAAACACTCGGTCGTATCATGGATGTGTTGGGCAACCCTATTGACGAGCGCGGACCAATCGGTGAACAAGAGCGATCGTCGATTCACCGCGCGGCTCCTGCCTATGAGGAACTCGCAGCGTCTGATGAGTTGCTTGAAACTGGTATTAAAGTCATTGATTTGGTTTGTCCGTTTGCCAAAGGCGGAAAAGTAGGTCTTTTCGGTGGTGCCGGTGTTGGTAAGACCGTCAACATGATGGAACTGATTAACAATATTGCGACCGAGCACTCGGGCCTGTCCGTATTTGCTGGTGTGGGTGAGCGGACACGAGAAGGTAATGACTTCTACTACGAGATGCAGGAATCCAAAGTTGTTAACGTGGAGAACCTACCTGAATCAAAAGTCGCAATGGTTTATGGGCAGATGAACGAGCCGCCCGGCAACCGTCTTCGTGTGGCTTTGACGGGCTTGACCATGGCTGAGAAGTTTCGTGATGAGGGGCGAGATGTCCTCTTGTTTGTCGATAATATTTACCGATATACGCTTGCGGGAACTGAGGTGTCAGCACTCCTCGGCCGTATGCCCTCTGCTGTGGGTTATCAGCCCACGCTTGCAGAGGAAATGGGTGTTCTTCAGGAGCGAATCACGTCGACCAAGACCGGTTCTATCACGTCGATTCAGGCCGTTTACGTCCCTGCTGATGATTTGACGGATCCTTCGCCTGCGACCACGTTCGCACACCTGGACTCGACCGTCGTCCTAAGCCGTGATATCGCGGCGAAAGGAATTTACCCTGCGGTTGACCCACTTGACTCAACCTCGCGGCAGCTCGACCCACTGATTATTGGTACTGAGCACTACGCTGTCGCACGCGGTGTTCAGTCAGTACTGCAGCGTTACAAAGAGCTCAAAGACATTATTGCGATTTTGGGTATGGACGAGCTGTCTGAAGAAGACAAGCTCACGGTCGCGCGCGCTCGAAAGATCGAGCGATTTTTGTCGCAGCCCTTCCACGTCGCCGAGGTATTCACTGGATCGCCGGGTATCTATGTGTCGTTAAAAGACACCATTACTGGCTTCAAAGCAATTTTGGCCGGTGAATACGACCACTTACCCGAGCAGGCGTTCTACATGGTGGGCTCGATCGAGCAAGCTGTAGAGAAAGCCGAGAAGCTCAGCGCGTAATCGGAGGCTGTAATGGCACTGACCATTCACTGCGACATTGTTAGCGCAGAAGCTCAAATTTTCTCAGGTCTTGTTGAACTGCTGGTTGCCAGTGGTTCATCGGGTGAGATGGGCGTGACATACGGGCATACCCCGTTACTGACCGACTTAACGCCGGGAACAGTCCGCGTTGTTCTTCAGGGTGGTGAAGAGGAAGTTTACTTCGTCTCCGGCGGTTATTTAGAAGTGCAGGGAGACGTCGTGACTGTTTTGGCGAACACCGCTGTGCGTGGTGAAGACCTCGACGAAGAAGCCGCCGAGGCGGCGCGTAAAACGGCCGAAGAGGCGCTGGCTAACCAGTCCAGTGAACTCGATTACAGCCTTGCGTCATCACAACTTGCAGAGGCATCGGCACGGCTCGCAACCTTGAGAAAGCTCAAGAACCGCGCCGGACGTTAATACCCGTCTTGTCAACGACCCGATCGGCGTCACGTTTGTCTGACTTGTAGCCCTTGGAACTTTTGCCGTAGCAGTTGTCATACTGCTGTGCGATCCTCCCAGCAAATTACTTAATAGGTTCAGAATGCTCGAAGTTATTGTTCTGGCGGCCGGACGCGGAACACGAATGCGGTCCGCATTGCCGAAGGTTCTGCATCCTGTTGGCAATAAGCCAATGGTCAGTCACGTGATAGACACGGCTCGCGAACTCAACGCTGCGAAGATTCACGTTGTAGTCGGTCACGGCGGAGATGCGGTTTCAGAGAGTATCGCTGCTGATGACGTAAGCACTTACTCTCAAGTAGAACAGCTAGGCACTGGCCATGCGACCCTGACCGCCGCGCCTTTTTGTGATTCGGAGAGTACCGTATTGGTGCTTTTCGGTGAC
>CBFHJX010000168.1:0-2275 GCA_965656285.1 Luminiphilus sp.
ATTGTCGAGAAAGACGAACGAGATCCGTTAGAGCCGTGAGTGCGAGTAGCAAAAGTCCAAGGAGCAGTCTAGGGTCACCCAGTTGCAAGTCGGGCTCGATGGGGTAGGCGATCGTCTTTTCGAGTGCAGCCGCCTTGAAGTGATGTTTTCCTCTGAAGGCGGGGTTGGTGACGATTTCCAGGAAATCGCGCCGACTTCGATAGCGCATGAGCGCTCCCGCGTTCCAGTTTTCCGCACCCTCAATGCCGATCACATCCATAGCCGGATAGACGGCGGGCCCCATGAATATGGGGTGTGAGGCACGTATCAGCATGGCTGGGATCATGTGCTCCATGTAACGTCCCAAGAGCGCTTCGGCATCCTCACCAGGTTCAGCACCTGCGACAGATTCCGGATTATCGTTATAGTCGATTGCGTTAAGCATAATAAATTGCCCTCCACTGTCGGACCGTGCAAATTGCTCGATAAACGCAATCACTTCTGGTTCACTCCGGTTGGCTTGCATGGCCGCCTTAAAGTCACTGACTTCCGCGTCAGTCAATGGACTACCTAGGTCGGTGTACCAGATGACAAAAATGCCGTAGAGCAGGGCAGGAAACAGCCAAATTTTAGAGCGAGCGGACACGCGTATCTCCAAATGCTGAACTCACCGGTGGTGCCGTCAGCGCAGTCGGTAGTTTAGGGCCCCGTTACCAAAGAGTAGTTTTGGTCGCGGTGCAGTTCGTAGCGCTGGCCGGGTGGGGCGCCACCTAGACTAAGACCCTCACATATTGGCACTAATTATGTCAATATAAAGTGTGTTGGGTGCGCCGAAGGGACGAGTTTGCCGAGGTTTTAGGGGCTAGCGATCAGATTGTCACTATTGAACGGCGGCCGGTCCTTGCAATCATCTGAATGGATGTTGCCTGTTGGTCAGTCTTCAGTCTTTTACCGTCAGCTTTGGGCGTGTTCAAAAACGTGGTACGGCGCCTGCGACATTTGTTCCTTTGGGCTGTTCGCTGCCTTCCCTGAGCGACTGACCACCTGGAGTGCCGAGCGCTTTAGTCCTCGTCTTGCAGTGATTTGATATAGGCTTGGGTACTAAATTGGCGACCCAGAAAGTCAGCGACAAACTCAGTCGCAGGCTTACTGCCCGCCGCCTCTAACACTTTGCGGCGGTAGTCATTGGCGATTGAGGTGTTGCGTAGACCACCTTCTTCAAATTTTGAAAAAAGATCGGTCGCAATGGCGAGCGACCATTGGTACGTGTAGTAATTGGAGCTATAGCCGTTTAAGTGCCCAAAGTTCGCATAAAAATGTGTGCCTGGGAGATGCGGGTAAGCGGCGTACTTCGATTCGAGTTCACGGGTCAAATCGTCGAGGTCAAAAGAGCTTGGCTCCCGGTTATAAGCGTTGAGTGACAGGTTGGCATAGTAGACTTGCGTCGCTGTTCCGATTGCTCGACCGAAGTGGCGAGCCCTGACCATTTTGTCGACGAGCGCGCGCGGAATAGTCTCGCCCTGCTCGTTGATTGCAAACTTACTCAAGGTGTCGAAATCCCAGATCCACTCTTCGAGCATTTGTGACGGTGCTTCTACAAAGTCGCGCTCCATCGACATTCCTGCCACCGGTGACCATGTTTGTGTGCTGGAAAACATGTTGTGCAGCAGGTGACCAAACTCGTGCAAGAAAGTCTCGACTTGACTGTGTTCCATCAGGCCTTTTGGGAAGTTTTGAGCGAGACCTGACATGGGAATCTGCTTGTCTTTAATACCTGTTCGCAGCGTCCAATGGGCAGCGTGTTGATACTTAAAGGGACGAGGATGATTGTCCATGTAAAACCGACCGAGCAAAGCGCCGTCCTCTGTTATTTCAAAAGTCTCAACGTCTTCATGCCAGGTTGGGGTATCCCACGGCGTAATTTCAACGCCAAATAAGTCTTCAGTAAGCTGAAAAATCCCATCTCGAACGCGTTCGTATTGGAAGTACGTTCGCACTTCTTGGGCGTCCAGTTTGTAGTCTTCCAGGCGGAGCAGATTCTGTATGTACCCGGACTGCCACACTTCAACCGATTCAGCACCTGGCTGGTCTTGCTGAAGACGAGACAGCATGACTGCCAACTCTTCTTGGACGGGTACCTTCAATGCATCCCCAATACTGTCAAGAAACGCTTGGGCATTTTGGGGCGACTCGATCATTTGGCTATCCGTGGACAGTGCCGCGTGCGACGGGAAGCTCAAAATATTGGCAAGCTCGTGGCGTTTCGCAATCAGCTGTTCCAACAGTCCTTTGTTGG
>CBFHJX010000168.1:2285-2746 GCA_965656285.1 Luminiphilus sp.
TAAAGATCAGGGTAGTCGGTCGTAATCGTGACTAATCCAGTGTCGTCTGTCGGATGTGCGTCAATATAATCTTGCGGCAATCCCGCCAGTTCGCTTGCGTCCACTTGGACAGACCGGACGTCTTCTCGAATGTTTTTGTCAAACTCATTCCCCAGCGCCGTAATGTCGCTTTGAAGCGTACGAATTTTTTGGCGTGTTGCCGCGTCACGGTCAACGCCCGAGCGGCGAAATCCCTCGAGCGCTTCTTCCACCATGTGTCGCTCGACGGCGGTAAGCTCGGTAGTGTCTATCGCGGCGATACGATCAAAGTATGGACGCGATAAGCCAATTTGCGAGAGGAAGTCTGATTGTTGCTCGCTACAGGCGTTGGCCGCTTCCCGAACATCAGCGTCGGGGTGAACTGAACGTAAGTGCCACACGTCACCGATACCGGTGAGCGCATCCGCCATGGTTTCGTATTG
>CBFHJX010000169.1:0-2744 GCA_965656285.1 Luminiphilus sp.
GAATGCGCTACGCGCATCGTCCGTCGAATATTCCCGTGCCCACGCTGCTTGCTAAACGCGTCAGAAAACGGCAACGTTATCGTGACCCACGACAGCGAGGAGCGCACTGTGCACCTTGACTACCAAAACCAAGAGAGCGGGCAGACATTGCGCGAGGCAATGGCCGAATATCATCGCTACCTCGCAGCAATTGACCGCACAATTCTCACTGACTCCAACGATGAGAAGGTCTGGCTCTATCACGATGCGACACACGCTGTTTTTGGACATTCAACAAGCATTGAACAGGAGGCGGCTCTCGACTTTTGGGTTTTGTTTGGCAGTACTTTTTCGTGGCGCATGCTCAAAAAATACTCTGATATTCCTGAGGTTAAAGGGTTAAGTCAGGCGATAGTTTCCCAGCTTGGCCTGTTGTTTGTCCCTAAACTGTACTGGCGCAACCGTAAAGTGTTGTGGCGCGTATTTTGGAACACGCGGCGCATGTCGAAAAAATGGCCGTTTGAAGTGCCCTCGGCGTTTCTGGATAGAACGCTTAGCGACCTTAGGAGGGAGTTCGGTATCACGCTACTCTCGCCTCAACAAAGAGCCCCCACTCGACTGACTGAGTTTGACTACTCGATCGTTAGTAATACTCACTGAAGTGACCCGCTAGGGCCCTGTGTACCGGTCGTAAAACGCCGCATAAGTGTCAAAAGTAAACCGGCGCGCCTCGGCACCAATCGCGCCACTGTCACCCAGAAACTCAAATGAGTGGTAGCACCCATCAAAAACGCAATCAGTTACCTCGACCCCCTCTGCTCTTAATCGAGAAACGTAGGTCTGGGTCTCCCAAAAAAAGGGGTCCTTACTACCGACATACGTGATTGTTGGAGGTAAGCCCGCGTAGCTGTCTGCACGCGCAGGTGCAGCATACGCATCCAACTCAACATGACCTCGTCGAATATCCCTCAGGTAGGCCGCCCAACCCATTCGGTTAAGCGCTGTATCCCAAACTGGAGGATCGATGTTTCGCGCGGGGTCATCGGGCTGTGTCTCATCGATCATGGGAAAAAAAGGCATCTGAAAGGCGACGTCGACCTGTCCAGTATCTCTTGCCTTAAGCGCCACCGCCGCCGTCAAACCGCCCCCGGCACTGTGCCCACCGATAATCATTTTATCTGATCGGCAGCCAAGATCTTCGGTATGGTCATGCGCCCAGATTAGTGTGTCGTAGCAGTCTTGAAAGCCTCCCGGATAAGGTCGCGTTTTTGCTTTTCGATAGTCTGGAGCGACAACAATGCAAGGACGGGTCGCGATGAATTGTTTGATGACCTCAGCGGAGCCCTCCGGCAGACCCATGACATAGCCACCACCGTGAAAATAGACGAAGCACGGTAAGGGCGTGTCGATCGACCTCGGCTTGTAAATTCGGGTGCGGATTTGATAGCCGTCCAGGGTACTGGTGATGAACGTCGTGTCGCAAGAGAGCTCAGCCACATCAGCCCCCTCCTCGCGACGCCGCCACCAATCCACCAGGCGCACAACGCCGGGAATCCGCATCAGCTTCGTCCTCCGACGCAGTGCCGGTATTTGATGCTGAAGTTCAGGATGGAATTCAGAGACTTTTAAGTGCATTGGACGCTTCCTTTCGTACTGACTTTTACTATTGACTGCCGTTATAGAACCATCGATACGATCGGCTTGTCAGCACTTGTTCTTGATTTCTGTCTCGCTGAGCGACATCGTTAACGGCTCCCTACCAAGCGAATAAGAGAAATACGATGTCTGATTATCCCCTGCCCAATATTTCAACGAACCTGTCAGGCCAGGTGGCGTTCGTCACAGGACCAACCTCCGGACTCGGTCGTCGATTTGCCAAAGTCTTGGCCGCCTGCGGTGCCAAGGTGGCCATTACCGGACGCAGAGTCGAACGTTTAAACGTGCTGGCCGAGGAGATACGCGCCTCAGGTGGAATCTGTGAGCCCATTGTGATCGACATGACCTCCCGAACGAGCATTCGAGAGGCACTGGCTGAGGCGCAGCAAAAACTCGGTACGGTGCAGATACTGGTCAACAATGCTGGTATTCCTGATGCGGAGCGCGCCGTGAAAATGTCAGACGAGCTAACTGACGCAGTCTTTGACACCAATCTCATCGGTCCGTGGGTCTTGTCCTGCGAAGTCGCCAAAGCACTGATTGAGCAAGGGTTGCCCGGACGAATTGTGAATATCGCCTCGGTTGCTGCATTTAATATCTCAGGCGCGATTGCAAGCACCCTCTACTCGACAACCAAGAGTGCGGTGGTTCGAATGACCGAGTCACACGCCGTCGAGTGGGCTCGAAATCACATTAACGTGAACTGCATTGCACCGGGCGCATTTTCGAGTGAAATGATGGACGGTATGTTGCAACGAGTAGGCGATATTTCTCAGGGCTTTGCGCGTAAGCGTATCTGCGACCCCGCACAAATGGACAGCACCCTGCTCTTTTTGGTCTCACCGGCCTCCGAATGTGTCACCGGCACTGTGATCAAAATTGACGACGGACAAGGTCCGCGATAGTGAGCTTCGTCGACGCATTGGATTTTTCCGACAAACGGGTACTGGTCTGCGGCGGATCCGATGGCATCGGCTATGGCATCGCTACGGCGTTTTATCAAGCAGGTGCCGAGGTCTCAGTGACAGGCACCAAAGAGCAAGGTCAGTACGACAACGATTTTTCAGCGTTTACCTTCTACCGACTCGATGTGCGCAATGAAGCCGAGA
>CBFHJX010000170.1:0-2734 GCA_965656285.1 Luminiphilus sp.
GCCGAGACATCACTTCCTGCAACCAGCGCAACCACAGCCTCACCACGAGAATTCGCGCCCACCACGGCGATCCAGGCCGCATGTGCTGCATCGGACACCATGAACTTACGACCCGATAAAACACCGTCTTCTGCAACAGTGACGCCCGAATTGGCCCCTCCCCAATCGCTGTGGTCAAGGTAAGCCACCGTAGCCGCAACACCACCAGAAATCTCCTCAAGGACATCTTCCTCGGCAATGCCACCCGCGCGTCGAATAAGCTCTGACGCCAGAACTGTGGAAACCAATGGTGTTCCCATGAGGCCTTTACCCATCGACTCGATCACTGGAATGAGGGCGCCAATACCCAAGCCTGAACCTCCGACAGACTCAGGCAGATTAATCCCGGTCCACCCTAAATCTACGAGCTCTTGCCAGACGGGCTCAGAGAAGCCCTCCTCGCTCTCGAGCAATCGTCGTACCTCGCTGCCCGGCGACTTGTCTTTGACAAACTCTCGAGCCACATCCAAGAGCATGCTCTGCTCGTCGGAGAAATCGATCTTTTTACTTCCAATAATAGCGCTCATCCGCGTGCCCCCTAAGACTTTGGCAGGCCGAGCACGTGCTCGCCGATAATATTAGCTTGGATCTGAGTCGTGCCTCCGCCAATCGTAGTGCCGAAATTTGCAAAGTAGGCGCGCTGCCAAAAACCACCTTTATAGGACTGATCGTCGTCCATGAAAAGAGCGCCCTGCGGACCTTGCACGTGGGCCCCCATCATTTTCAGACGCCGAGCGTATTCCGTATGACGATACTTATTTGAGAGCGCAATACCGAAAGGGTGATCAGTATTAAGCGCAGGAATGGCCGCTCGTCGATCGCTGATCGAATTTGCTTTTGCCTCAATAGCCAGCTTGACGAGCTCGTCGCGAATCATCGCATCATGCAAAATGGGCGCGCCGTCCCGCTCGAAGTCCTGCATGGCGTCCATCAGATCTTCCAGACCAATCGACTGCATAGAGTGCGCACTCGCCTGCCCTGCGATAACACCGCGCTCGTATTCGAGTGTTTTCATGGCCATGCGCCAACCACCACCCTCGTCGCCGAGTAGGCAGGAGGCGGGGATGCGTGCATCAGTGAAAAAAGTCTCGTTAAAACCGTATTCGCCCGTGACCTTACGAATGGGCCGCGCTTCAACACCGGGGACGCGCATAGGCGATAAGAAAAACGACAAGCCATCATATTTTCGTGTTGTGGTGTTGTCGGTTCGGGCAAGCAGAATCATGTGGTCTGCGTAGTTACCCAGGGTCGTCCAGATCTTGCTGCCATTGACGATGTACTCATCGCCATCACGAACCGCTTTTGTCTGTACGTTACCTAAGTCTGAGCCATGATCTGGCTCAGAGAAGCCCTGGCACCAGATTTCATCGCCGGTCAGAATATTCTTGATGTAGCGGCGGCGATCTTCTTCCGTACCCACGTCCAATAGCAGCGGCCCCGTCCAGTTGAGACCAATGGTGTTGAAAATAATCGGGGCATTATGTGCTGTGAGCGCCTTGTCGACGATACCCTGAAAGGCGGCGTCGCTTCCCTGACCACCGTATTGCGTCGGCCAATGCATACCCAAAAAACCTGCGCTCCAGAGCTTGTGCTGCCAATCGCGAAGGAAGTCGAGCTGCTGCTCTGTGCCCACTTCCAGAAACGTCAAAGGCAGAAGAAAGCCTGGATTTTTTGGCACGTTTTCCGCCATCCACTGATCGACGTCGGATTGGAAACTTTTTAGGCTGGTCTCGGTTGCTGTCATGTCATTTACCTCGTATGTCTTTTAGAGCCCGTACTGTCTGCTCGCCAAATCTCTCATAATCTCTTCAGAGCCACCGCCAATCGCGTTGACTCTCACCTCTCGGTAAATGCGTTCGACACGATTGCCTCGCATGTACCCCATGCCTCCCAGGATTTGCATCGCTTCGCGTGCACAGAATTCCATCACCTCACTCGCTTGAACTTTGAGCAAAGCAATGTCTCCGGCATTCGCCTCCCCAGCCTCAATGGCCTCATAACAAATACGAATGTAGGCCTGGGTGGCATTAAGCTTTTGTTTCATCATAGCAATTTTGTGACGAATCACCTGGTGGTCAGCCAATCGCTTACCAAACGTCTGACGCTCTGTCGCCCAAGCGACCGCCTCTTCCATGCACACGCGGCCGAAGGCTTCCATGGAAGCCGCCATACCCATGCGCTCTGAATTGAAGTTGGTCATAATGACCTTGAAGCCTTGGTTCTCTTGCCCAATAAGGTTGGAAACAGGCACACGCACGTTGTCGAAGTATAACGTCGCTGTATCGGACGCCCACCAGCCCATCTTTTTATCAAGCGCCGTTCGCGAAAAACCCTCAGCATTGGTGGGGATAAGCAACATCGAAACACCGGTTGCGCCCTCACCACCAGTTCGAACGGCCGTAGAGACATAATTCGCTCGTATTCCCCCGGTAATGTACGTCTTGGAGCCGTTGACAATGTAATGGTCACCGTCGCGAACAGCCGTTGTCTTCAAGCTCGCGACATCTGAGCCACCCCCAGGTTCGGTAATACCAAGTGATATCCAAGACTCGCCACGCAGCACTGGTGGCGCTATTTCAGCCTTCATTTCCTCGGTTCCCCAATTAATAACAGGGGGTAGCCCGATGCCGTGAACCATCAGCGACGCCGATAAGCCGCCGACACCGACGCGCGATAGCTCTTCATTAATAATCCA
>CBFHJX010000171.1:0-2713 GCA_965656285.1 Luminiphilus sp.
CTGCCAAATCCGTCACCCTAAACTACATATTAATCCAGCTGTTGCGAGCGCGGACCCTAAATTGGGTCTCGCGCCAGCGTAAGATCACGCTGTCGGGCAGAATCTCAACGACGGTGAACGCACCGACTTTCTGCCGCTCGCCAGCTGCTTCTCCGTTCAGTACTACACTTGAACGCCCTGAAGGCCGAAAGTCGTGAGCGCTGTAGATGAGTGACGGAATGTCATCTTTGATTTGTTGCGACAGCGTTTCCAACAACGGTTCGGTGCTTTTTACAAGCGGGCTAACGCCCAACTCACTTTGCGCCTTTGCCAAAATCTCAGCAAAATCCACAGGAAGCTCTTCGACTGTGCTCGACTGTTTCGCCTCGAGGGCGTGTATCGAGACCGAGCTCGCTGCGACGTCCCCGCCTGCAATGATATCAATAGAACCGTCACCAATCGAACGTTCCTCTGCGGCAGCGTCCGACGCCTGGTTCATCGTTGCATACAACTTTGCCAGCTGCGCCTTGTTCTGCTTCGGTGCCTTGGTTGGCTGCTCCGGAATATCAATCACCACCGGGCGCAATTTGACCTCCCCTTTGGCTTTAGGCGGCTGCTGAATCACCTCACCGAATGCGTTCTCAGGCGTTTTAGTGCCACCACCTCCAGGCAATGGACTCGAGGCGGACACCGGCTCTGGCGTGACGAGAGGAGCACTTGCAGCGCCACTGGCATGCTTGAGTAACGACGCCGCGTAAAAGCCCCCTCCGATCAATATCAGCGCCACGCATACCGCGATGATGCCGGCAGCAGGCATGGTCCAACCTCTGGTTTTATGCGACGTCACAAAGTGCTCGATGTCCACTGAGGGTACATCGCCCTGAACATCCACCTCCTTTGAGCGTTTCATGGCATCAAGAATCATCGACATCAGGGCGCCTCCTGCCAACGTTGAGCACGTTGTAATGCCCGGGTTGTTGTCAGACCCACGTTTAACCGATCGTTGAGCCGCAACAGCGTTTGCTCTCCCACCACCCCATCGGCCACTAAACCCTCAGCGCTTTGAAACAAACGCACTCGCGTTGCTAAGGCGTCACTAAACTGAGAAATGGTCGTCAGTGACACACCATCGAGTGTTGCAAACATTTGTGCCACCTCAGCCACCACAGCCCCCGACTCGCCCAAACTGATAGGGCCCACCCACCCACGGGGGGGCTGCCACAGATACTGGTATCGGCCTGTCCAGGTCGGCGCAAGATCAGACAAAGGCGCCGATACCAGCCCCTGGTCGCTCCATAAAATAGCCTCCGTCCCGGCAAAACGAAGCACGAGCACAGTTTCAGCAAATCGTTGTGGCGTCACCATTTCCAACAGTACGGGTCGATTTAAAGACGCAATATCATTCCACACCGAAGCAACACCCTCACTGCAACGAATGCCGGTCATTGGGGGCGGCGGACAAACGGAACCGGGCGATGGCACGTCACTGGCAAGGAGCCAAAGTCGGTCGCGACCGGCATTAGGTGTAAAGGTCCACGTGACCGCAGACTGGTCGGTGACCGGTTCAGACGCATCAATCACCGCGGTATCAGTCACCGTTGGCGCGGCAGCAGGTCTATCGGTGGACGTCTCAAGTACCGGCCCGGATGGACCACTCGCCAGGAGCTGCCAGACAAAGGCCATAGCGAAGACCAGTCCGGCACCTAACACAACAGGTACTAGGGTCCGTCGCCAGCGCGGCTTATCTGTAACCTCGCCAAAGACTTCGATCGCGGCATCACGAACCAACAGCCGCGTCACGCGACTCCTTTTTTGCCCGTAAGCCCCGAGGAGCGACCGATCACACAGGACGTTGATCAGTCGCGGAATGCCGCGAGTCAGACTGTGTATGCGGCGTACTGCAGAGGTTTCGAAGAGGCTCGCGCCGCCTTTGAGGCCCGCGACCTCTAATCGATGTTTTATGTAAGCGGCCGTTTCATCGATATTGAGCGGCTGAAGATTGTAGCGCGCAGTAATGCGCTGATTAAGTTGTCTCAGTTCGGGTCGTGATAATTTTTCAGTCAACTCCGGCTGACCGATTAAGATGATTTGCAGCAGTTTCTCGTCGTTAGTCTCAAGATTGGTCAATAACCGAATCTGCTCGAGGACATTGAAGTCCAGATGCTGCGCCTCGTCGATCATCAACACGGTTCGCCGACCCCGCTCATAATTTTCGAGCAAATAGCGGTGCAATGCATCGGTCAATGCTTTCAGGCTCTGCGTACCCGCGGGATAATCAATGGACAGCTCATCACACGCGCTCGCCAAAAGTTCAACGGCGCTCAAGGCGGGATTCAAAATAATGGCGAGGTCTGTCGTGTCCGGCAATTGCTCAAGTAGGCAACGGTTAATCGTAGTTTTACCCGTACCCACTTCTCCGGTCAGTAAAATAAAGCCCCCACCACCGCTTACACCGTAAAGTAAGTGGGCCAACGCATCACGGTGGCGCTGGCTCATAAACAGATAGCGCGGATTCACTGCGATCGAAAATGGAGCTTCATTAAGGCCAAAGTGTTGGTGATACATGCACATTCTTACTCAAGTTGGTCCGACTAGTATGCACCGCGTAAATACCATTCCCTAATAGAGATAATCACTCGACTTGCTTGCCGGGTAAAAAAACATACTGTAAGTTCAAACGCGAAATTTTAATGCACCCTCAGCCCTGCGTTATAGGAGACTCAAATGGCCGTGC
>CBFHJX010000172.1:0-2585 GCA_965656285.1 Luminiphilus sp.
CGCCTATGACCGAGACATTAAACGTCAAACACTCGAGTGGCGTCTGCGCCCGGTCACACGCGCAAACACGCAGTGGACCGTGGGTCTTTATGCCCGCGACGATTCACAGACGCTGAAACGGCAATACACGTATTTAGCCGCACCATTTGAGAGCACGAATACAACGCAAACTTGGGCGGCTTTCGGCCAGGCATCTCAGCAAATCACCGATCAGTTGACGTTAACAGCCGGCGCGCGTGTCGAGTATCGCGATGTTGACTACCAGGACTCAGCTGAGGTCGATACGACATTCAGCGACCGCTATTGGACCGGTAACGCCAGCATCGAATGGACAGTTGATGATCGCAATGCGCTCTACATGACGCTCTCTAGAGGGGTTCGAGCCGGAGGCTTTAATGCAACACTTTCATCAACACTGCTCTCGCTCACCGACGAGATCAACATTGCTCTCTATGCCGACAACAATCGTTTCGGCGAAGAAGCGGTGGTAAATACTGAGCTTGGGTGGCGTGCTAGCCATTTTAACGGTGACTTAAAAACAGTCTTGACTCTGTTTAATATGGAACGCAGCAACCAACAAGTGAAGAGCTCATTGGTCATCCCACGTGCTGACGGCAGCACATCATTTACCGATTTCACTGACAACGCTGCCAGCGGAACCAATCAGGGCCTTGAGGGCCGACTCGATTGGAGCGTCAACCAAAATCTCACGATTAATGCAGGCGTGGGACTACTCGAGGCGACCTTCGATCGTTACGTTAATGTGGACGGCACTGATCTCTCTGGCCGGGATCAACCGCAAGCGCCCTCATGGCAGTATCGGCTTGGCGCGACGTGGGCCCTGACAACGGCGTTGAATGCGAGTCTTGAGGTCACTGGACGTGACAGCTTTTTCCTCTCTGATCGTCACAACGTCAAATCGCCCACCGCAGAGCTGATTAATGTCGCTCTTGCATGGACAGACGGTCCCTGGTCACTGACCGTATGGGGTCGCAATATGACAGATGAACTCACCGTTACGCGAGGCTTTGGTACATTCGGGAACGATCCACGCAAGGAGTATGCGCTCGAGCCCTACTATCAGCTTGGCGAGCCGCGTACAGTGGGCGCGACCGTCGGCTATCAATTCGGAGACTAAACATTGAGACTGACCGCAGAACTGAGTTTGTACCCGCTCGCAGGCGACGTAGAGACGCCTGTTTGGGCCTTCATTGAACACATCATCGCCAGCAATTGCTGCAGCGCAAGTACCAACTCAATGAGCACGCAGATCACCGGCGATAGCGGCGATGTCTTCAACTGCGTTCGTGCGGCGTTGGAAGCAAGCTATGAGCAATTTGGCCGTCAGGTGTTGGTTGCCAAATTCATACCCGAACATCACGTCGACGTGGAACCCCCAAAAACGACATGAACCTCTTGGAAATCACCGCAGTGATTCTCGCCTTGGCCTACCTGCTACTAGCACTGAGGCAAAATCGGCTTTGCTGGATCGCTGCATTTATCAGTGCGCTCATTTATTGGGTGATCTTTGCGGAGATCAAACTCTATATGGAGGCGGGCTTGCAGGTTGTCTATGCGGCCATGGCCGTTGTGGGTTGGGTTTCTTGGGGTAAAGACAACAGCGCCGAAACCTTAGCGGTGACAACCCGTCCCCTGCGTTTTCACGTCGCGGTTATCGTCGGCATCTGTATCGGATCTGCATCAGCAGGCGCTCTACTGTCAGCCCTGACCGATGCGGCTCGCCCGTTTGTTGATACAACCACCACCGTTGCCGCCATTGTCGGTACTTGGATGGTCACCCGTAAAATTCTCGAAAACTGGTTTTACTGGATCGTTATCAATATTGTTTCCGTTTGGCTGTATCTCGACAGAGGGCTCGAACTGACTGCAGGTTTATTTGTCCTCTACATCGCACTTTCCATAGCCGGCTACCGCTCATGGCGAAAAACCCTGATTACCACCTAACCTCAGTCCAAGAGGTACTTCATCACTGGCGGCAATGGACCGGTGACTTTTCGGGGTCTATGCAGCCAGAGTTACACGAGGTGGTGGGTGAAGGTACGGCACATCGGGTGTACTCACTGCGAGGCGCACCGGACTGGGTGCTTCGTCTGTCGACCAAGCGCCATAACCACAGCGTGAACAATCATTCGACAGAACTGGCTTCTTGGCGACGCGCGGCCTCGGCCGGACTGGCCCCACGCATTGGCTATGAGAGTCGAGACAGTCAAGCCGTCATCACCCAGCGACTGGTTTTTAATGATGTCCCCACGGATAATCACGCCGCTCTGCTCAGGTCGATTCACGCACTGCCAGACAGCTCACCGCCACTGTCACTCAAGAAGATCACGGCACAGTACTGGGAAGCGATCGAGCATAAGTCGTTGACTAATCTGGCTCTAGACCCTCACTCCTCACGCATTTCCAACGATCTTGAGCTTTTAGATTCCGAGCCGCCGTGTTTTTGCCACAACGACTTAACTCCTGAAAATATTGGCCGCAGCGGCGATCAGTTTTTAGCGGTTGACTGGGAGTATGCGGCGGGTGGTAATCGTCATTTTGATATCGCGATCGCCAGCGAGCAC
>CBFHJX010000173.1:0-2577 GCA_965656285.1 Luminiphilus sp.
CTCGCGATCCAGAGGCGCGGTGAATTCATAACACGTTCCGCTAAGGGCGAACTTCAAACTGTGCGCATGCAGAAATAGCCGTTTCAGACCCTGTGTCTTGCCAAAGGCGAGCTGAGCTTCTGACGCGTACTTTTCATCGCCCAATATAGGATGACCCGCATGTTGTGCATGGACTCTTATTTGGTGGGTCCTTCCTGTAATCGGCTTCGCCTCGACAAGGGTCGCAGCTTTGTACCGCTCAATGACCCGAAAGTCCGTCACACTCCTGCGGCCCTCGGGGGACACCCGCACCACGCGCTCGCCTGAGGCGAGTGCTGATTTATTGAGCGACGCCTCGACGCGCGCTTTGTGGGAGGGCCATTTGCCCGCAACCAGCGCGAAGTAGCGTTTGTCCACCCCGTCGCCACGAAGTAGCTCATGCAGTTCTCGGAGCGTTGAGGCTCGTTTGGCGATCATAACCAACCCCGAGGTATCTCTATCCAAGCGATGAACCAGCTCCATATAGCGCTGCTCTGGAAACATTTGCCGCAAAGACTCGATCAATCCAAATTGCACACCGCTTCCACCATGAACTGCCAGACCCGTCGGCTTGTCGATAATCATTAAATGCTGATCATTGTGAACAATGCTTCGCTCGATTCGCTGAAACCATCGATCGGGAACGGTAACGGAGTCGGCTGGACCTGATGTAGTAATGGGCGGTATGCGAACAATATCACCTGACAAAAGCTTCCTATCGGGTCTTGCCCGGCCTTTGTTAACTCTGACCTCACCCGTTCTGATTGCTTTGTAGATTCGCGTTTTTGGGACGCCCGAGAGCTTGCGCATGAGAAAATTGTCTAATCGCTGGCCTGCTTCATCGTCAAATAGCTGAATAAATTGGGCCTTGGTTTCTGTCACTGGTCACCGCACAACGCTTGGATTGATGAAACATCGGCCGGGTGGTATGCTCCGCTCCGGACGACGTGGGACCGTTAATGTACGCGAAAGCGCTCCGCAGGGCATCACTCTGTTTGTAGAACGTCAGTCCGACTATAGAAAACTCGAAGCGCCGGCGCATCGGAAAGCAAAGAAAGCAGTCTCGGCAGCTCAGAGTTATACGTTAAAACCGCGATTCAATGGCGCGGAGAGATTTGAGCTGAGTCAAACGAAGACATCAGCTGCGACAAGACGAATAACGCGACGCCGAGTGGCTCGCTACACCGCAGTGTCGTGCACGCTTGTGCGCTCCCCCGCTGTTGGGTTGCCTTATGGAACCTGACACATGAAAAAGATGTTAATCAACGCCACAGAGCGCGAAGAAGTTCGTGTCGCTCTCGTAGATGGTCAACGACTGTACGATCTCGATATAGAAAATCGAGCAAGACTTCAAACAAAAGCGAATGTTTACAAAGCAAAGGTGACGCGAGTCGAACCGAGCTTAGAGGCTGCCTTTGTCGACTTTGGCGCAGATCGCCACGGATTTTTACCCCTCAAAGAAATCGCGCCGCAATACTTTCGCTCCTCCGCCCCCGAAGGCGGAAAGCTCCGTATCAAGGATGCGATTAAAGAAGGCACAGAAGTCATTGTGCAGGTGGACAAGGAAGAACGTGGCACCAAGGGCGCTGCGTTAACGAGCTTCATCAGCTTGCCTGGACGCTACATGGTGTTAATGCCCAATAATCCTCGAGCCGGTGGAATTTCTCGCCGCATTGAGGGTGATGATCGGTCTGAACTGCGTGACGCACTGTCTCAATTGACTATCCCTGATGGTATGGGCGTCATCATCCGAACCGCCGGGGTCGGTCGTAGCGCGGAGGAGCTCCAGTGGGACCTCGACTACTTACTCAAACTCTGGGATGCCATTTCCGAGGCTGCCGCCAGCAATAAACCGCCTACGCTCCTGTATCAGGAGAGCGATGTTATTATTCGTGCTGTTCGCGACTACCTCAAAGACGATATCGATCAGGTGTTGATCGATGATCCTAAGGCGTACCGGCAAGCGCTCGATTTCGTCAGCATGGTCATGCCGAAATACCAAAACCGTATTAAAACCTACAGTGATTCACTGCCGTTATTTAATCGCTTTCAGGTCGAGGGGCAAATCGAAACCGCGTTCCAACGTGAAGTGCGATTGCCCTCCGGTGGGTCGATCGTAATCGATCCAACTGAAGCGCTGGTGTCCATTGATATCAACTCTGCGCGAGCCACCAAAGGCAGTGACATCGAACAAACTGCGCTTCAGACAAACCTTGAGGCGGCTGATGAGGTGGCGCGTCAGCTGCGGCTGCGAGACATGGGCGGACTGGTTGTTATCGACTTTATCGACATGAATGCGTCAAAGAATCAACGCGCTGTCGAGAATAGAATGCGTGACGCCCTCGAAATTGATCGGGCCCGAATTCAGCTTGGTCGTATCTCGCGCTTCGGTTTACTTGAAATGTCGCGTCAGCGTCTGCGTCCATCGCTCGGTGAAACAAGCGGCATGGTATGCCCTCGCTGCACAGGCCAGGGGACCATTCGTGATACTAAGTCGTTGGCACTTGCGATTTTACGCCTCATTCAAGAAGAAGCGTCTAAAGAACGAACTGGTGAAGT
>CBFHJX010000174.1:0-2558 GCA_965656285.1 Luminiphilus sp.
GCCTACAAACACTGCCCCTTGCCCACAAAATGCCTTGCTGAGTGTTACGCCGACATAGGCGATGTGTTCAACGCCAAAGTGCTGGACGGAGCCCCGGCCTGTTTCCCCGACAACGCCTCCAGAGTGAGACTCATCGACCAACAATCGGCCATCGACCGGCGCTAAACGATCCGCGTATTCGTCCAAGGGCGGCAGTGCACCTGTCGTCGCAAAGGCGCCATCAGTGACGACTAATGGGCGTTGACCCTGTGCGAGTCTGTCGATTTCTACTCCGAGTGATTCTGATGAGCGATGCGCAAAATATCGCAGAGGCCTGCCTGTCAGCTTGGCGGCATCCACCAGACACCAGTGGGCATTTTCATCTAATAAAATAACATCGTAGTCAGGTTCCGCGGCGGCAAATCCTGCTGCCCCTATGAGATAGCCAGACGGTAAGTAGACTGCGGCCTCGGTCCCATAGAACTTAGCGGCCTCTTCCTCGGCTGCACGAAAGTAAGGGTCGTAACCGCCGTAGGCGTCCACCAAATATCGAGAGAATCCGGCGCCGTCCTCCAAAACATTCAGCGCGGCGGACCGAAGCTCCGCTCTGTCGGTTAGGGCCAGGTAGTTGCAGCCCGAAAAATTGACGAACGGCACTCCGTCGATTTCAAGTCTCGCATTCCCACCACCCCGCAGTTCGCGGCCATCGAGAATTTGACGGTGTGTATTTTTCATTGCTTACCCTTCATTGACCTGACTGCAGGTGCGTGTGTCGCAATAACTAATGACTCTCGCGCCCCTTGCCTGACCGAACGTGCATTCATCTCGGCCTCTCGAGACGAGTGAGTATCCTGTGGCTATGCGGATTCGGCGCTCACCAACGATTCGACAGGATAATCGACCGCACAGCCATCTTCGGTTAGCACTATAAATGACATGTCGGCAAGAAATCGACTCTCACTCTCGTCTTATTAACGACATAGAGTGGCCTTTACTTTACACTATCAATAATAAGGATCCGGCGTTAGCATTCCGGGTCGACAAGCACGCGTTAACGAAAAAAAATCGGACACTGACTATGCGAAACGATGCCGAACTTCTGGATCAAATACTTGATCATATTGATAACAGCACAACCGATTTGGGTGACGATGAGTGGTTCGAACCGGTGGAGAATTACGCCTCAAAAGAACGCTTTGACGCCGAGCGACGGCTCATGCGACGACTGCCGATTCCCTTTTGTCCGGTTGCAGCGTTGCCGGAGCCTGGTTCCTATGTCGCACGGCATTCGGCTGGTGTGCCCATTGTGGTGGTCCGAGATTTAGAGGGCACGATCCGAGCATTTCGTAATGCTTGTCGACATCGTGGCATGCAACTGGCGGATGGCAGTGGCTGTACGAAAATTTTTCGCTGTAATTACCATGGTTGGGCGTACCGACTCGATGGTCGCCTAGAGTATGTGCCGCATGAGCACGGTTTCCCGGCGCTCGACAAAGGAGATAACGGTTTGGTGCCGCTGCACTCGGTTGATGTGCGCAGTGGTTTGGTCTTTATTACACAGGATGAACCTGTGGGGCTCGGTGCACTGGAGTCTCTGCCAGCACTGTTGACTGATGACCAAGTGATTTTTGAGTCAGAGGAAAAGGTCGAAGAGGTAAATTGGAAGTTAACCGCAGAGGGGACGCTTGAGGGCTATCATATAAAGCCGACGCACCGAGAATCCTTCTTCCCCTTCGGTTATGACAACCTTAACGTTGTCGAAATGCAGGGGCCTAATTCCCGCGTTTGCTATCCCTTTAGGCGTATCGAAGCATTACGAGACGCACCTCGAGACAATGTGTCACTGGATCGTATGGTGACCTTGGTCAATCGTATATTTCCATTCACCTCGGTGACCCGTCTTGCACAGCACTATGGCGTGAGCTTCGCCGAACCTGAATCGCCGACGCGCACACGCTACTTTAATTATCGACTCACGCTCCCCACGTTAGGGGGCGGGAAACCCTCCGTAGACGCCTTGGCTCGGGCCAAAAAGGATGTCGAATTTCTATCAGATACGGGTGACAAAGAAGATGCCAAAGTGGTCGGCGATATTCAGGCCGCCATAGGTTCTGGGGCCAACACGCACTATCGGTTTGGTCGGTTTGAATCGGCGATTGGTCACCTGCATAAGAACTTAGCGCTGTACTTAGCGCGATTGAGAGAGCTCGAAGGTGACATGGTCAAAGCCGAGCCCGTTACCTTAATTAGCGACAACACATAATCCGGGAACACATTGATATGTCTGACGTAAATAACAGTAGTCATCAGGATCTTAATACGATGAAGCAGATTCCTGCGGTTGACTGGCGAGACTTGGAAACCGATCGGAATAAATTTCTTGAAGATCTTCGTTACGCACTTGCAGAGTGCGGGTTTCTTATTCTGACCAACGCACCCGGTCTGGATGATACGTTCCAGCAGCGGGCCTTTCGCGAAGTTAGAGGTTTTTTCGATTCGCCCATGGACTTTAAAAAAGAGTCATCCATCGCAAACAGTCCGTATGTGCGCGGCTATTCTTTACCTACACCTCCGGACTC
>CBFHJX010000175.1:0-2471 GCA_965656285.1 Luminiphilus sp.
AGGCAGTTTCGATGCCTCTCAGATCAGCTGAGTTCATCCCAACTTCGCGATGACCTGACCGAAGAGCTCGTCATCGCTCGGTAGCACCTTAGCCTGTTTGAGTGGTTTTGATACCCAGGTGACGTTGACGAGGTGCCGCCAGTTAATATTTTCGTTCGTCGAGTTGCCCCCCCAGCTACCACAGCCAAGTGAGAACGTTTGGCGCATTCCGTTCCAAAGATTACCGCTGTTAGATGCTGCCTGCGGCTGGTTTACCATCACCCGTGACGTTTTGGTGCCCGTGGCTAGCGTCAGTATGTTGGCGTCACTGTTTGAGTAGATGCCACACGAGTGACCCATGCCTTGGTATTCTTGAATCGCGTTGGTTAGTTCCACCGCCTCGTAAATGTCAGCGACCTTGTAGAGCGCCATGACTGCGGAGAGCTTTTCACCCGAAAATGGGTGTTCGGGCCCGACGCCGTCGTAAGGCACAATCATGAACTTTCGATCGTCTGGGATCGAGAAGCCGGACATTTGCGCAAGCACTTGGGGCTGTTTAACCACAGCTGATGTGTTGAGCGCACCGTTATCCCACAGCACCGACGCGATCTGATCAGCCTCGTCTTTTGATACAACATGCCCCCCTTCGGCGATGAGATGATTAAGGAGGCTGTCGTAAACCGTCTCGAGCACAATGACTGAGTTGTCAGCCGAGCACGACGCCGCTAAATCCAGCGTTTTTGAGATTCGAATTTTTTCTGCAGCATCCGCGAGGTCTGCTGTGTCATCAACCGTAATGACTGCATTCCCTGCACCAACACCCAGAGCGGGAGTTCCACTGGAGTAGGCCGCGGTCACCATGCCGGGCCCGCCGGTTGCGAGTATGAAGTCACACTGCTTCATCAAGGCTTCGGTCTTCTCAATCGACGGTTGTGCCATGGTCTGAACTAAGTCAGCCGGCGCTCCCATTTTAACGAGGGCATCACGCATCTTATTAACGATTGTCATGTTGATGAACTTGGCTCGCGGGTGTGGTGCGATGACGATGGCGTTGCGCCCTTTTACCGCATTGATGCCTTTGATGACCGGTGTTGCCTCTGGGTTTGTAGAGGGTGACAGTGCGCCAATGACGCCTATGGGCTTACAAATTTTGATGATATTACGCTCTAGGTCTTCCTCAATGACGCCGACTGACTTGTCGGGGAGAATGTCCATAAGCGCCGCACGGGTTTTCACTGAGATCTTCGCAAACTTGCCGTTGTAGTCGCCCAGCTGTGTCTCATCGAGTGTTTGTTGCGCAAGCACTTCGGCCACTCCTGGCTGTGCACACGACCAGACCATGGCTTTGATCAGTTCGTCGACTTGTGCCTGCGTGTAGTCTGCTATTGCCGCTTGCGCGACTCGCGCGCGTTCAATCAAGACGTCTACTTCGGCTACCTCGTCCGGTAGGTTGACTGCGTCGTGCGCACTCATTGCATTTCCCCAAAATTGTTATGCATTAATTTTGCTGTGAGATTACCACCGTCATGGAACGTTGTGGGAACTATGCGGACTATGGAATTGGCTTTTTTGGGGCACGGTTTCGTGAACTGTCGATAATGTGTGTTCTTATGGAACAGTGTCGCCTAATGAGTCGATGCTTGAAGGAGGGTAGCCATGAAACGAATAATACTACTGTGTCTGGTTTTTGCGATGCCCAGTGTGGCTGATGACACGTCGAGTATCGATGAAATTATCGACACCTATTACGCCGTGATCTCGGGTCCCAAAGGACATGTGTATGACGCGCAACGTGACGCGTCGATTCATGCCGAGGGCGCATTGATCACTAAGTTTTTTCAAGACGGCAGATTCCAGCGCCACAACTTGGTTACGGAACAGACCATGATTGCTGTGCCTTACGATGCCGGGTTTTTTGAGTTCGAAGTGGGTCGACGGGTGGAGCACACTCAAAATATTGCGCATGTATGGAGTGACTTTGAGGTGAGGTCTACACCTCAGGGAGAGGTTATTGATCGAGGAGTTAACAGTATTTCGTTGTTTTTTAGAGATCAGCGGTGGTGGATCTCATCGTGGTCGACCCAATATACGGATACCGTGATCGACACCTCTGAGGCCACGGTACCTGCCCAGCTCACAGACCTCGACACGGATCAGTTCGCTGAGGTGGTAAAGACCATTGTTCAAGACACGCTTCAGGCTTGCGAGGTCCAGGGGGCCATGGAGGGGCGTGCAAAAATGAATCTTGCGGTGGTGGGTGAGGTCAATGCAAAGCTGATCTGCGCGGAGCAGTAGGTAACACTGGGCGAGGCCAGTCGACGATTGGTATGAAGAACCGCTACTCCTTATCCCGCAACTTGAGTATCGTTCGTGAATCATTAACGTTGAGAACAACACATGGCTGCTTCGCTACCAAATCACCCGCAACTGCGAGGAAATTACGCCCCCATTAATTTTGAGGCGTCTTATAACGATCTGGTGATTGAGGGTAG
>CBFHJX010000176.1:0-2429 GCA_965656285.1 Luminiphilus sp.
GCGCCGGATTGGCCTGTGGCTTACGGGGGTGCAGGTCTTGATGCTGAACAGACAAAAATACTTAAGCAGGAGATGTCTCGATTAGGGTGTCGCCCGCCGCTGTACTGCCAAGGACTCTGGATGCTAGGGCCTGCGCTCCTCGTTTATGGGAGCGAGGACCAGAAACGCGAGCATTTAGGCGCGATATGTCGTGGTGAAATTCGCTGGGCGCAGGGTTATTCAGAACCGTCAGCAGGCTCTGATTTGGCCAATCTTAAAACCAAGGCCGAAGATTATGGTGATCACTTCTTAGTGAATGGGACGAAAATCTGGACGACCAAAGCAGACGAGGCAGACTGGATTTTTTGCCTTGTACGCACTCGCGATGCGGCGCCCAAGCAAGCGGGTATCAGCTTTTTACTGATTGACATGGCGAGTGAAGGGGTCTCGACATCGCCCATTCCCTTGATCAGTGGTGACTCAGAATTTTGCCAAACATTTTTTGACAATGTTCGTGTGCCTAAGAGCAATCTCGTCGGTGCGATTAACGAGGGCTGGGCAGTCGCGAAAGAGCTTTTGAACCACGAACGAAAAATGATGGCCGCATTCGAGGGCATGCTTGAAAAGCCGGCCATGGAGCTTCTAGAACTTGCGCACTATGCGGTGGGCGTTAATGCAGATGGGCGTCTTGCCGACCCCGAACTGCGCAGTCATATAGCCAATCACCTGATGCGCGAGACGGCCATCGCGCAGATGGGTGAGCGAATTTACACGCAGGGCAAGGCTGGGCAGATGGATGCGCGGCTGCCGCTCTTAATGAAGTACTTGGGCACCTCTCAAGCGCAAGTCAAAGATGAGCTAATTCTTACTGCTCTTGGTGGCGAGGGGCTGTCGATGGATGACGAGTCGGTAGCGCCTGCGGGCGTGAGAAAAATGGTGAAGCAATGGGCCTTTAACAAATCGTTGACGATCGCAGGGGGTACCAGCGAGGTGCAACTTAATATTATTGCAAAGCGCGCCTTGGGTATGACCTCCGATGGACACCGATCGTGATTCTTAATCAAGAGCAGAGCATGCTCCGAGAGTCGGTCGCACAATTTTTCGAGGAGCAATCGCCAGTCAGTCGTTTGAGGGGGCTGCAACAACGGCCAGTCGGGGAAAGTTACGATCGTGCGTTGTGGTCACAAATGGTGGATCTGGGTCTTACGGGAATTACTGTACCAGAGGCATTTGGGGGTCTTGAGTTTGGCTGGATGGGACTGGGCGCCGTGAGTCAAGAAGCGGGACGGCGACTAGTCGCCAGTCCGTTGCTTTCGAGTGTGGCATTGGCACAGAACGTCTTGCTTAATTGCGCATCTAAAGGACAAATCGAGAGGCACCTCCCCAAGTTACTGTCCGGCGAAACTACAGCAACAGTGGCACTGGATGAGGGACGTTTTTTCAGTCCAAGGTCGGTCTTGGTCACTGAGCAAAATGGCGGGATCTCGGGGTCCAAAGCCCGGGTTCTTGACGCGCCCATGAGTTCATTGATTTTCTGCGTAGTCCGACGCGAGACGGGTGCGCTGGGTGTCGCCGTTGTGGCGACGAACGATGAGTCTGTGAGCATTACCCCAACGCGCCTTATGGATCTTCACAGCTCCGCTGCTATTACCTTCGCAGGTGTTCCGGCCGATAGGATTGAGTGGCTCGATGGGGCCGATGTTGCGCGCGGACTTGAGCACGCGATCGATCAAGCCACGATCGTCTTGGCGGCCGAGATGATGGGCGGGGCGCGCGAGACCTTGGAGCGCACAGTGAGTTATTTAAACGAGCGTGAGCAGTTCGATGTGAAACTGGCAAGTTTTCAAGCCTTGCAGCATCGCTGTGCGCGACTTTACTGCGAGCTCGAGCTTGCTGAGAGTGCCGTGGCTGCGGCCCTCATTGCCCTTGATGACCCAGCGTCACGCGTAAGTGCGCAGGCGAGCGCCGCAAAAACACTGGCTAATGACGTCTTCAGCTTAATAACGTCGGAGGCGGTGCAGCTCCACGGCGGTATGGGCGTCACCGAAGAGATGGACATTGGGCTGTTTTTGAAGCGCTCAAGAGTCTGCAATCAGCTGCTAGGTTCCTCCAGCTACCATCGCGACCGATATGCGCGACTCTTGACGTTCTGACCCTGCGTGTAAGCTTCGTTAGCGGTTAGAGCGTTTTCTCGACTAAGAACTGACTGAACCAACGTCGGAATTTAGCGAAAGGCCCATCACCATCACAGAGCAGTGGGCGCTCAAAATACTGCTTGCGATCCCAGATAATTTGATCTTCTGCCATCTGCTGACAAATATTGCCGATGATTGCCTGCCCGACTGTTTTACCGAGCGTATCCATGGTGTCACGCGGTTGAATAAATGCGTATGACGCACGTACTTTTTCAGCGGCAATAGGGGTGACGTTGGCCAGCAGCAGGGTGTCAT
>CBFHJX010000177.1:0-2326 GCA_965656285.1 Luminiphilus sp.
GAAGCGAAAGTGAATGACGTCACCGTCAGAGACGACGTACTCTTTCCCCTCTAGACGCCATTTGCCGGCCTCTTTTGCACCTGACTCGCCCTTGAGTGTCACAAAGTCGTCGTATGCGACGACTTCGGCGCGAATAAACCCTTTTTGAAAGTCCGTGTGAATCACACCCGCAGCCTCTGGAGCGGTCGCCCCCACCTTCACGGTCCAAGCGCGGACTTCTTTGGGGCCGGCGGTAAAATAAGTTTGCAGGTTGAGGAGCGCATAGCCCGCACGAATGGTTCGATCAAGTCCTGACTCTTCCATACCCATGTCTGCAAGGAACTCAGACTTCTCGTCGTCCTCCAACTCGGAGATCTCAGATTCGAGCTTGTTGCAAATAGCCACCACGCCCGCGCCTTCGGAGTCAGCATATTCGCTTACCACGTCGAGGTGTGGGTTGTCGTCAAAGCCGTCTTCAGCCACGTTGGCAATGTACATGGTGGGCTTGACTGTGAGCAGGTGCATTGTTCTGACGAGTTCTTGCTCGGTTTCGTCCAGCTCCAGTGCCCTTACGGGTAGGGCTTCGTTAAGGTGCGGAAGCAGCTTCTCCTCAAGCAGTGCTTTTGTTGCGATTGCAACTTTGTCGCCGCCTTTGGCTGTGCGTACGACGCGCTGAAGTTGCTTCTCACAGCTTTCAAGGTCTGCCAAAGCCAGTTCCGTATTAATCGTTTCAATATCAGCCAGTGGATTAATCTGATTAGCGACGTGAATGACGTTTGGGTCTTCAAAACACCGCACGACGTGGGCAATGGCGTCGGTCTCACGAATATTGGCAAGGAATTGATTGCCAAGACCTTCGCCTTTGGACGCGCCGGCAACAAGCCCTGCAATGTCAACGAATTCCATTGTTGCAGGAATGGCACGCTCGGGTTTGACCAGCGCTTCAATAGCATCTTGCCGGGGGTCGGGCACCGATACGACACCCGCGTTGGGCTCGATCGTACAAAACGGAAAGTTTTCCGCGTCGATTCCCGCCTTGGTGAGCGCGTTAAATAGCGTTGACTTGCCCACATTGGGAAGCCCGACGATGCCACACTTAATGCCCATACTTAGCCTCTTTACACATCTGCTTTGGTCTTGTCACTGCTGTGAAGGCGCGTCATTGCTTTTACGTCCTCCCCGTCAAGTAACAGTGGTAGTGCCGCCAGCGCTTCGTCAATGGACGATGCGATCAGCGCTTGTTCGGTCTTTGACGCTTTACTGAGTACCCAGCCGGATACTTTGTTGGCCTGCCCGGGATGACCAATACCCACCCGGAGGCGCCAAAACGCTCTAGTGCCGCCAATTGCAGGAATAATATCCCTGAGACCATTATGTCCCCCGTGACCCCCGTCGAATTTGAAACGACTGGCCCCCGGCAGCATGTCGAGTTCATCGTGCACGATCAGCAGTTGCTCGGGTGGAATCTGAAAGTAGTTCACCGCCAGTCCCACTGCCTTGCCACTGTGATTCATGTAGGTGTCGGGGATCAGCAGTCGGACATCGTGTCCCGCTACAGATCCACGACCCACTCGTGCAGAGAGTTTCTTCTCAGTCTTGAGGTCGATACTGCTTTGGGTTGCTAGCGCCGAAACGAAATCGGCACCCGCATTGTGGCGAGTGCCGATGTATTTTTCGCCAGGATTACCCAGACCGACAATGAGTCGAATGCTGGGTGTCACCATTAGCTCTCTGCGCCGTCTTCTTCGCCTGTCTCGTCACCGGCTGCTTCAGCTGTGTCCTCATCGGAGTCGCCTTTGACACCCTTAGGCGCAAGTACAGCAGCGACGGCCATATCGCGATCACCACCCAGTGCAAGTGCAGTGGAAGTGACCCCGGACGGGAGCGTTAGGTCAGATAAGTGAATCACGTCACCAAGATCTACGTCAGCCATGTCCACTTCAATGAACTCGGGGAGGTCGGCCGGTAGCGCGCTGACTTCGATTTCGTTCAATGTGTGTTGGATGCGGCCACCACCGAGCTTTACACCCACGCAAGACTCTTCGTTAATGTAGTGCAATGGAATAGAGACTTTCAGGGCTTTATCGGCCTCAACGCGGAAGAAGTCAGCGTGCATTGGATAATCCTTTGCAGGGTGACGTTGCAGCGCCTTGAGAATGGCTTTTTCTTTCTTGCCATCGTAAGTGATTTCGAGAATAGCGGAATAAAACGCTTCAGTCTCGAGGTGCTTCTCGAAATCCTTGCGGATAAGCGAGAGGCTTACGGGTGCGTTGTCGCCGCCATAAATAATGGCGGGAACTTTCGCTTCAAGTCGGCGAAGGCGGCGGCTCGCACCTTTCCCTTCATC
>CBFHJX010000178.1:0-2295 GCA_965656285.1 Luminiphilus sp.
AGTTCCGCGTTCTTACCTTCTTGTTGAAGCTTGAATAAGCCCTCGACGCCGGGCCTACCGACGTACTGCATGTCGTTGGAATAGGGAATCCCGTACCAGTAATCAAAGCCGTGGCGTGTGGGGAAGAATTCGGGGGCGTCGCCCAAGTGCCACTTCCCCAAAATGCCCGTGCGGTACCCCTTGGCTTTGAGCGCTTCAGCAAGTGTGACCTCGGAGTGCTCAATGCCTCGGGTGTCGCCGGGGAACATTACGGGAGTCCCCACGCCATAAAGTCCTGTTCGTACTGGGTGTCGTCCGGTCAGTAGGGCCGCGCGACTGGGGGAGCACACAGGGGAGGGCACATAAAAATCGGTCCACTGTTGTCCTTCACGGGCGAGACGATCGATGGAGGGCGTGCGAATGTAAGGGTGCCCGAAGACGCCTAGGTCGCCCCAGCCCATGTCGTCGGTGTACAAGAGAATAATATTGGGCTTGGAGCCTTCGGCTCCACTGTGCTCGTCAGCGGTCGCGATCGATACCGTCGCAAGTAAAACCAGTAAGGCGCCAAAAAGAGTGGTTGGCAGTGGCGCGCATTGTCGATCATGACCCGTGGTACGTGCGTTCCTAATCATTACTGGACCTCGATACTAGTGGTGAGTGGGCAGTGTTTATTGGGCTGACCACCTCACCTCGATGTTCGTTTTCAAAACGTACCTCTTGCTTGAGAAATAGAACGACAATCAGTCGTTACGGTGAGGCAATTAAGCCCTTTTATTCCTCACCGCTTTTGTCATGGCCGCGCTCAGAGGTCTTAATGCCATCGGTCTCAATAGTAATTTTGCGTGCTTTGTAGAGCGCACCGACTGCCTGTTTGAATACTTTTTTACTGACACCAAATGTCGCATAAATCGCACGAGGAGGGCTTTTGTCGGTCAGTGCCAAAAACCCTGAGTTTTCGCTTAGCTTGGACTCTATGGCGTGAGCAATGTCCTGAATTTTAGACTCACTAAATCCGGGTCGACTGAGTGACAAATCAATTTTTCCATCTTCGCGAATCCGCTGAATGTATCCCTCTAGTGTCTGTCCCCGACGAATTCTTCGGTACAGCTCGTTGCTGTAGAGCAACCCCCAGAACTGGTGATTCACAATCGCCTTAAACCCAAGGTCTGTCTGCTCGGCTACGAGTAACTCCACTTGTTCACCGACCTCGAGCCCAGTCGCTGTGTCTTCAATCCAGTGATCAATACGGGTTGAGCCCGCAGGTCGCCCTTGATTATCAATGTAGACTTTAACGACGGTGAAGACACCCGGTTTTAGAGGGTGCTGTTGCTCAGCGAAAGGAATAAAAAGGTCTTTACTCAGGCCCCAATCAACAAAAGCACCGAGGTGGTTCACGTCGACTACTTTTAGCCAAGCGACTTGGCCAATGGTAAGCGTACTCTGCTCATTTACTTCTATTTTCTGTTTGATGTTAAGTCCCTGTATCGTTGATGCTGCGGCCGATTTTCAGCCCTTATACTCCGCGTGTTGGATGAGTCTTGCTTCCACTTTAAATGGCGTTCGAAGCTGTCGCAGTGCGATGGCCGCAGTAAATTGAAATCTGTCTGTAGCGTACTCGCTTCACGCCCATGGGGACTACGAAAAAAAAGGCTGTTGGTCGATTATTGTGAGTATTGACCGCTCAGTGCGGCAGTGAGACCAAGATTGTCTAGGAATTCAGTGTACTTGCCAGTACGCTCATTTCCTCTAATTCTCACGTCGATAATAAGGAAACTGTCATGGCCATTGGTGTAATTGCAACCATTCCCGTCCAAGAGGGCAAGAACGAAGAATTTGAAGCCGTATTTATGGAGCTTGCAGCTCAGGTCGTCGCCAACGAGCCCGGCTGCAGTTTTTACACGCTCAACCGCAGTAAGTCGGACCCACAGACCTACAAAGTATTAGAGTCATACGTTGATAAAGCCGCGCTTGAGGCACACGGCAAGACTGATTACTTTAAGGCGGCTAACGTCAAACTTGGCGGTTTAGTCGCCGGTATGCCCGACGTTGAGTACCTCGACGGTATCGAAGGCTAGCCCCCTGACACAAACCGTCAGGGCGACTCGTTTTTGAGTTGCTCTGCTTTCCACTCCATAGCCATTCGAACACGATCTTCGACTGAAGGGTGCCTAGAGAACAAAACTTCCTGCAGTTTACGCGGTCTGGGGTTTTGGTATTCGGTGGTCTTAACCAGAGTCGATGCATCGCATGAGCCACGTCGCGAGAACGCTAACTCCTGAAGACCCGATTATCAGCCAGTGATTACCTGCGGTGTAG
>CBFHJX010000179.1:0-2253 GCA_965656285.1 Luminiphilus sp.
ACGAACTACGAGGCGGTTTTAGAGAGGCCAAGTAGTTGCGCGACATCCTTTACGAAAACGCGAAGGTGCTCTTTGCGTTTCTTCTTAACCAGCTTTTTCTGAGTGTAGGACTGCCACGTGAGGGTCTGAACATCCTCGTCTTTGCACATTTCAACAAACTGTTCGCGCCGCTTGTCGCTGTGATACCAAAAGTATTGGAGCAGACCTAATGCCCAAAACGTTCGGCCGTGAAGTTTCATGAAGCGCTTGCGTGAGGCTTTGAGTGCGGCCGGCTTCCCAGAGAGTAAAAACTCATTGACAGCGTCAGCACTGAGCCTGCCGCACAGCATGGCGTAATAGATGCCTTCGCCTGAAGCGGGCGCGACGACGCCGGCTGCGTCACCCGAGACAAGAATACCTTTCCCATCGTCCCAACGCTTCATGGGCTTCATGGGTATGGGGGCGCCCTCTTTTCGAATGGTCTGGGCCGTATCGAGACCCGAAATTGTTCTTAGTGCACTGACTGAGTCCTGTGCTGAAAAGTCTTTAAGCGCGCTTCCGACACCGATGCTGGCAGAATTTCCGTGAGGGAAAACCCAGGCGTAAAAGTCGGGAGAGAGCTTGCCTTGGTACCACACCTCGCACCGCTGTGGATCATAGTCCTCGGTCGCGGTATCGGGGGCTTTAACGATTTCGTGGTAGGCAAGCACCCAAGGAACGTTGGCATGTTTCGGAATGGCTTGTCGCGCAACTTTAGAGCGGGCACCGTCGGCACCCAGTACGCAGCGCGCGGTTGCTCGGCGAACTTCTGTGTTGTGGTCCTTCGACACGTAGGTGACTTGGATCGTCTCGTCGTCGAGATATTCCAGCTTCTTGAAGGCGGCGAGCTCAAGCTCTGCGCCAGCCTGTTGCGCTCTAGACCTGAGCCATGGGTCAAATTCGTCACGGTCAACCATGCCAACAAACGTGCCTTCAATGGGCATGTCGACCTTTTGCACCGTCGGGGAGATCATTCGCGCTGATTGAATTTCAGCCTTCAGCAGTGAGCGAGGGATATCGAACTCCTCGAGCATGCAGGGCGGTATAGCGCCGCCACAGGGCTTAATTCGAAAGGCGCGTTCCAGCAGTAAGACGCGGTGACCCGCGAGTGCGATCTCATGGGCTGCGGTTGCACCCGATGGACCTCCGCCAACGACGATAACGTCATAGTCAGTATAGGTATTGCTCATGGGTTCACTCCCCCCAATGGGTTTTTAAGCATGAAGGCTTCATCGACTTCCGAATGAGTTTGCTCAGAGTCGGTGATCTTCTGTTCGATGTTAAAGATGAGGCTTGCAGCCCACAGGAATAAAATGGCTTCAGCGATAAAGACAATGCCATAAGAGGTGGCCGGGTTTTGGAGCCAAAGGCCTGTAAGGTCAACGGCCACAGTTCCTAAAAAGCCGCCCATGGCAAACGAGATTGCCTGGGCTGCTCCCCACAGTCCCATCCGAAGTCCGTCCCGCTGGGCTCGCCCTTGACTGGCAAGCATCATCATGCCGCCAATGGCGGCGACAGCAAAACTTCCATTGGCGACGCCGAGGACGAATACATTAAGGTTAATCGGCCAGTCGATGTTGCTCATTCCACCGAAGGCCAGCAGGATCAACGCGAAGGCCGAGACGATGCAGCCGCCGCGAATCCAAAGGTGTAAGACATGGCGTGTCCGGCGCTTAAACGCATAGGTAGAGACCGCCATGGCCAGCATGCCCAATAACATGCCCGAGTGCTGCATGCCTGCCAGTGCGGTGGTTTGACCGACGGTCCAACCGAAGGTCAGACCCACAAAAGGCTCCAGAATTAAGTCTTGAGCGCTGTAAGCCAGCATGGATGCAAAGACGAAAATGGTGAATCTTCGAGCATGATCTTCGGACCAGACCTCCCTGATGGCCTCCAGGAACGGGGGCTTTTCTTCCGTCTTGGCCGTTACGGGCTCGATGGAGTCGGGGGTTTGCTCGATACCCACAATGGCCACGAACGTTACTAGGAGCGCTATTGCTGCGGTCCCACAGATCACCATCATGAGGCGACCTTCCGAGAAAGGATCAAGCAGTTGGCCTGTAATGCCACCCGTTACAGCAAACCCCATAATCATCATGAACCAGACGAGTGAGGCCGCAGCGGGTTTGCGCTGGTCACTGACTTGCTTGGACAGCAGCACCAGCAATGAGGTGCCTGCTGCACCCGAGCCTACGCCGATTAATAGGTAGCCTCCAGCGGCAATAACGTGACCGA
>CBFHJX010000180.1:0-2233 GCA_965656285.1 Luminiphilus sp.
CCTTTGATATTGATCGAAAAGGCTCGTCTGTATCTATTAACGTAAGCCTGAGTAACATCCAGTAGGAGTAACCCTCATCATGCGCGCAATGTTCGGCAAGGCAAAAGAACTCGCTCTCACACTCTCAATGAGTGTCGTGCTGCTCTCTAGCCCTTCCTTTGCTCAGGACTTTACGGTCAATTTGAAAGACACCGATATTCAAGAGTTTATTGAGTTTGTCTCGGACGTTACCGGTACCACCATTGTGATTGACCCCTCCGTGAAAGGAAAAGTGAAGGTGGTCTCGAGCAAGCCTGTCTCAAAAGCGGAGCTTTATGACTTATTTTTATCGATCTTAGACGTCCACGGCTACACCGCTGTCCGCAGTGGGGGCGTGGTGCGCGTCATACCCAATAAGAACGCACGATCGGCGCCAGTCGATGTGATCTCGGGTACGTCGATCATCAACGACGAATACGTGACACAGGTGATTCGGCTTGAAAATGTGTCGGCGGCCAAGCTCATACCGGTGCTCAGACCACTCGTCCCGCAGCAGGCACACATGGCCGCTTATGCGCCCAGTAACGCCATTATCATCTCAGATGTTCGTGCCAACATTAATCGCATCTCCGAGATTATTGACCGCATGGATGAGTCTGCGGTCAAAGAAACCGAAATTATTCAACTTCGCTACGGCGTTGCCACTGACGTGGTTGAGATGTTGAAGGCGCTTGAGAAGTCCCGGGCAGGCGAGGGTGCTGATGCCAATGATGAAGCGGCACTGGTTGCTGACAAGCGGACCAATAGCGTAATTGTGACGGCCGACGAAGTCAGCATTGAGCGTATCAATGGTTTGATCAATTACCTCGATATTCCCCTGGAACAGAGCGGTAATGTGCGCGTTATGTACCTCGAATACGCGGATGCAACAGAAGTCGCTGAAGTGCTGACGCGGGTCATGCAGAATCTGGCGCGGCTTGACGACGAAAGTCGCGGCCAAAGCCGGTCTGCAAATGCGGCGAAGTCTACGATCGAAGCTGATGCTGCGACCAACAGTCTCATCATTACGGCCGACACAGACGAAATGGCCGCGCTCGAGTCAGTCATTGCCCGGCTCGACATTCGTCGCGCGCAGGTGCTCGTCGAGGCCATTATTGTCGAGATGGAGATTGTTGAAGGGCGAGAGCTTGGACTGCAGTGGCTTTTCGCCAATGATTCGGGCGTGTACGGGAGCAGCATCAGTACGAGTTCCGCGCAGCAAGCTCGTAATGCGGGTATTGCGCAGGCCCTTCTTCCGGAGGACAGTACGTCTACCGACATCGGGGTGCGCGATTTAGCAGGCGCACTTGCGCAAGTTCCGGGCTCGACCTTTGGTTGGGGTGTCGTTGATGAGGGGCTGACAATGACAACGATCCTCAACGCACTCCAGTCGCAGGGCAATGCCAATATACTGTCGACGCCCAGTGTCATTGCGCTGGATAACGAAGAGGCCTTTATCACGGTGGGGCAGCAAGTCCCCTTTGTGACCGGCAGTTACACCAACACTGGATCTTCAAACGGCGTGGCCAACCCTTTTCAAACCATTCAGCGCGAAAACGTGGGTGTCACGCTTCAAGTCACACCACAAATTAACGAAGGCGACTCGGTGGTGATGGACATTGTTCAAGAGGTTTCCAGTATTTCGCAACAGGTGCTCTCGGCCTCCGACGTCATTACTAACGAGCGTAAAATCGAAACGAAGGTGATGGCGCAAGACGGCGATATTGTCGTTTTAGGGGGGCTGGTTAAAGACGATATACAAGACTCACGGCAGGGTGTGCCCGTGCTGTCGGGTATTCCTGTGATTGGAAGATTATTCAGAAACGACGTTGTCTCTGTAACGAAGTCGAACTTACTCGTCTTTATCCGCTCCACAATTATTCGTGACGATGAAGACCTTGCCGGTGCGACAGCGGAAAAATATCGATACATTCGCGATCAACAACGCCAGCGCCGAGATCAGGGTCTGATGTTCCTCGATGACAATGTGATGCCTGTCCTCCCAACGTGGGAGGATCGCGTGCGTTCACTTCCTGAAGTGGCCGAGGAGCCTATCGATCAGTGAGTATCATTTCTGAGACTATGAGCATCGATGCGTCTGTGTCAGTCGAGGGCGAGGTACCTTTAATCGCAGACCCCCGAAGCGGGCTTTTGCCTTTTGGTTTCTCCAAAGCGCACCAGGTCGTGCTTGAGGACGCTGACAACGGCTTGATGT
>CBFHJX010000181.1:0-2218 GCA_965656285.1 Luminiphilus sp.
TATCTCAAGTCGTCCGTTCTGACATTGAAGAAGGGCCGCGTCGTACCTTCGTTCTCAAGCATCAAAAACTCACTGCCCTCAGGGTTGGACAGCACGACTTCAATGGGCTGAAACAGTGGACGTCTGACGAACTTTACGAACCAACCAAACTGTTGCTTTTGGTTCAGTGCGATTCTTTGTTCATGAGTGATGAGACTGTGGAAGTCGTCTGGAATCGGTGGCATGCGACTGCGGCGTTCTGCAACGCTTTGCGTGTCGTGCGTCTTAATGTGCTCAAATGCGTTCATAACTGTACTGAGGCTCCCATTCCCGTTGACATCATAACAAGGGTGAGTGCGAGACCAAGCCCATTGATTGCTAAAGCGAGACATGAGTCACACATTGCGTGTGGATAACACGCTGATCGCTTACATAAGCCAGTTTTGGATTGACTCGTGATTACTCAAGACCAGCTGTTGTGCGCGTGGGTCATCGAGCAGTGGGCCGGTGTTCACATTGAGTAATTGCAGTAAGTAAGGTGCGAGCTTCGCCCGCGTGGTCAGCGACAGTCGTCCGTTTTCCATGTTGTAGTCGTGTGCGATGACTTCGCGTTGGTCGGCTCGCAGTCGCGGGTCTGGTTCGACTTGAAGTGTCACGAGCTGTTGCCAGTCGTTATCCTCAGACGCCTGGCGCTCACTGCAGTCCATGAGGTCTGCCTCACCGCGAAAACGGCTCAGCACAAAATCGCGAAAATCTTGATTTTTTTCGCACCAAGCCCGCACGTGCCAGCGATAACCCGTCCACACCAATGTATGAGGGACGACGATGCGACCTTCGCGATCAGGGTTGTTGAGAGAGACGTAGTCAACGTCGATTCGGCGACAATCCGTTATGGCCTGAATGATGGGTCGCAATAAACTGGGCGGCAGTTCTCGCGACGGCGCAGTGACAATCTCGACATTGGCCGCCGCCACGGGCAGGTGTCCCAAAATGCGCTGAACATCACTTTGTTGAGCCGCCAGGTGTAAAGACTCTGAGGCCAGCCCTTGGGTCAAGATAGGCTTGAAAGCGGAAGAGGGCAGGTAGTGTTTGGCGGTTGGGTCGTAGATTAGGTCGCCTTGAGTGAGCGCACGCCGGTAGCTACTGAGGTCTTTGTTGGCTTGTTGTCTTCCAATGCCAAATGTTTCACACAGCTGACGGGTGGTTAGCTTTCCCTCCCACAGAGCAATAATCTCGATGTACCGATAGCGTAGGATCTGCTCCCAGCGCTGGTTGGTTTGACTGCCGATTAAGTGTTCAGACATGCGTTCACGCTACAGGCTCGCGAGGATCTCCTCAATATGCTCAACCGTTGTTCTCGGATTGACGATACAAAATCGAAGAACGGTTTCACCCTTGTGTTTTGTTGGCGTCACAAACGAAAGTCCGTTCTCTAGCTGACCTTCGCTCCATTGGTTGTAGTCTGCAAGCGTCCACCCCTTTCGGCGAAATACGCAAATCGAGAGCTGCTGATCGGTCACTAACTCAAGATCTGGGTGCTGCTCAATACGTTTGGCCGCCTCGCGCGCCACGGTGAGCGTTTGCTCGACTGCGTCGGCGTAGGCTTGCGTACCGTGTGTGGCAAGGCTAAACCATAGTGGTAACCCTCGCGCTCTTCGCGACAGATGGTGGGCGTAGTCAGCCGCATTCCAAATGCCGTCATAGATCACTTCAAGATAGGCGCCTTGCTGTTGATGAGCCTCGCGGGCAATGCTTGGGTCTTGGTAGACCAGTGCGCAGCAGTCAAAGGGTGCGAACAGCCACTTGTGGGGGTCGACGATAAAACTGTCTGCTAACTCAATTCCGTCAAACTGAGCCCTAACGCTCGGCGCTGCCAGACCTGCGCCACCGTAAGCACCGTCCACGTGCATCCAAAGGTCCTGCTCTTTGCAGACTTCACCAATACCTTGCAGGTCATCAACGATACCTACATTGGTCGTTCCGGCGGTGCAGGCAACAGCAAATAGTCGTGCTCGGTCGTTGGCCGACAAACCTTCGATTGCAGTACTGACGTCAACGCCTGTCAGTCGTTCATGACCTACTTCGAGTAACTCCACGTCCATGACATAGGTCGCTTGTTTGATCGATGCATGCGCACCTTTTGATGAGATTACGAGCCCGCGCAGGCCTCCGGCCTCTGAGTGGGTGCGGCGCCACTGATGTCGTGCTGCGACCAATGCGGAAAGGTTTCCAGCGGTAC
>CBFHJX010000182.1:0-2196 GCA_965656285.1 Luminiphilus sp.
AGCTCGCTGCCTTGCTCCACACGCATCTCTGCATCGCCAGAGAGAGTGATTGTTGGCGGTGTTGTATCTGCAAAGACAGGGGACTGTAAGTCAGATCCTCCACCTCCACATGCAACCAAGCTAGAGATTAGGATGAAGGTCACGGTTGTTTTGAAACGGTACATATTTGGTCTCTTTTTTTGGTAAGTGACGTCAGTGAGTTCTGTGCACAAGTAGCTAGTCCACGCGCCAAACGATAGCCACTCACAATAAAAATAGAGTCCTGATACACGACGTAAATTCGAACTTCCAAATTATTAGTTGTCTTTTTATCTCTGAACCCGAATTTGGTTCTAACCATCATCCCTACCTAAGTTAGTTAGTTTCGCTTGTTGAGCGCTACCTTTCGAAGGTAGCGGCAACTCACCTCAACTCAGCGGGTCGAAAAATAAAAATTAAATGAAAACAGAAGCTTAAGGATTTGGTAGGACCAGGCGGATTCGAACCGCCGACCTCTACCATGTCAAGGTAGCGCTCTAACCAACTGAGCTATGGTCCTATAGGGGGCGCAGAGTATAAGGGGTGTCTCGATGCACCTCAAGCACCCTGAGCCCATGAGTTGATTTAAGTCTTCAGCGCTTTTTGAAGCGCTTCTAAGTCGCCTGTGCCACCCATGGTGGAAAGATCCTTACGCCTGCCCAGCGCATATTGCGGCGGGACTACTTCAGGTGCCTCGCCCGGACCGCCCGGTGGCGTGTAGTAACCGAGTGCGTACTGCCCCATGGCATACCCTGCAAGTTCTTGAAGGCCTGGGCTTAAGTCCTTGGCAAGCTCTGGCGGGCAGCTCAAATATTGGTTTTCTTCCTGTCGCAACCAGCCCAATGCGTAAGTAATGTTGAGACCGATTCGGTCTTGGTCGCTATTATTCGCGCCGCCGCCGTGAAAGACAGAGCCCGAGTAGACGAGTACAGAACCTGCTTTCATCTGAGCCTGAATGACTTGCTCGGGCTGTATTTTCTGATCATCCGGCCACGTCGTACTGCCAGGCACGACCTGTGTCGCGCCATTTTCAACGGTGAAATCGGTTAGCGCCCAAATGGTGTTGAACTGTGGTTCCAAATGCGAAAGGTGTTTCCCCCATGCCCAACGGTCACGGTGAATCGCCTGCGCTTTTTCTCCCGGTCGAATACGGATAATCTGCGTGAGGTGGAGCTGAACTCGCTCACAGTAGGGAGCGAGAAATTCACGACACGGCTCGAGTATTGTTGAGTGTTCAATAAGGTCTCGGCACTTTTCTGAACGTATTAAAAGACCTCCCGTGCGCGTCGTATTGAAGCCGGCGAACGGATCCTCTCCGTTACTGGTGTGGTTCATATAAGGATCTGTTTCTGAGCGCAGCGCGGCGATAAAGTCTTGGCTCACAACGTTATCCATAATGAGCGCTCCGTCCTTTTTGAGCGCTTCGGTAATTGTTTGAGCGTCTGTGTTTGACGGAAAGTGTCTAATCTCAGTCATGGTTAAGCCCCTCCATTTACTCGCTCGTCATAGCCACGCATTTGATTTCAATTTTCATTGACGGATCAACCAGTGCCACCACTTGAACTAGTGTTTGAGCCACCTCTGGCGGCTTGCCATAAATGGCCTGTCGCGCTGCAAAGAGCTCTGAAACTTGTGACATACAGTCATGCATGTCGGTCACAAACCAGGTTTCTTCGACGATGTGGTCCATGGTGCAGTCAAAGGCTTGGAGAACCGAATCAATGTTCTGATAAGCGAGTTTCATTTGTTCAACCAAACTGTCAGGCGCCTGACCCGTGGCGTCTGTCCCCACTTGGCCCGCCATGTGTAGCATGTTGTCCACTTGGACGCCCTGGCTAAAAAAGTCGGCGTAAGGTCCGTTTCGAAGGAGTTTTTTGTCCAGTGCCATACGATCTCTCCGTGAGGGTTTTTCTTGTTATTAGCCGTTTAAACGACGAGTTTTATTTCGAATCCACCAATTTACTGCTAATTGTTGATCATGAGAAGGACGCTCACTCAGTTCTAAGCGAGTTTAAAAATCGCTGGTCAAACAGAGGGGGTTTACGCGTCATGGTGGCATGGTGCATCTCTACCGCTCGGAGCAAGTCCTCAACAATTTCAGGATGTGCTGCCGCAATATTTTCTTGTTCTGCAACATCTCGCTTTAGGTTGTAGAGTTCGGGTGTCTCAAGGGGACTT
>CBFHJX010000183.1:0-2163 GCA_965656285.1 Luminiphilus sp.
CCGTAGCCTAAGTGGGCGCCCATGTGGGGGCAAAATGCATCAACGACTTTGGCGTCGCCGGCCTCAGTGCGGAAAACGACCAGTTCCTGTTCGAAATACTCAACCGGAATGGCGTCGCCGATCTCTAACTCTTGAGAGTACAGTACTTGAAACCATCCCATTGGCATGGGCAATGGACAACGGGGGGAATCGGTAGCAATCATCATAGTGGGGCGTCCAGACACTCGTTTTTCCGTACCGAAGTATAGCGGCTGGTGCGGATCTGCCCACCTTTTGGGAGCCTGCAAATGGATTACGGTCCGCCCATATGGATTATGGTGTAGAAACAAATGGCATCGATTTCTATGCTCGGGTCTGGCTAAACTGGACGCCATAATAAGAGGATCCAACCTGTGTCGATAAAAGCCACTATTGAGGAGCTCACCGCGAAGGACGCCTTCTTTGAGGTCTGTCAGGTTTCAACTGAGCGAGGCGCGCTGGCGGGTTATAAAAATGCCCCCAAAACGCTGACGGAAATTATTCAAAATGCCCGAGGGCACGGCGATCTAAATTTCATTGTCTCCGGCGATACGCGACTGAGTTTCTCGACCTTTTTTGAGCGTGCAGATGCACTGCGTGCCTACCTTGAAGCGCAAGGTCTGACTCCTGGAGACCGGTTTGCGATTGCGATGCGCAATAATGCTGAGTGGCTTATTGGGTTTACTGCCGCGTTTCTTGCCGGTGCCACCGTGGTTCCGATTAACAGTTGGGGGCAGGCGTCTGAGCTTGCTTTTGCCGTCGACGATTGCGGTGCTCAGTGGCTGTTGTGTGACGACCAACGTGCGGTCCTATTGGACGAGTCACTTGAGACCCAGAAGCGGCTCATTGTCTACGATCGAGCTGAGCCAGGCTCACTGCGAGGTATTGACTTTTGCGACGCTGTTTTTGATAAGACGCCATCGTCGGTGCTGATCCCAGAGCCGAGTGATCGTTGTCTGATTCTGTATACGTCGGGCAGCACTGGGGCACCCAAGGGTGTCGTTCATTGCCAGCAGGCGCTGTCGCAAGCGGTTTTTAATATGATGTTTACGGGCATGCTGACTATGACGGTGGAAGGGGGACTGCGAGATCTACGTGGCGGTGCCGTTCAAGAAAAAGCGCTCTTGAACGTCCCACTGTTTCACGCGACTGGCCTTTTAGGGTCGTTTGTCCTGCCGTTAGTCACCGGGCAGGGGATTGTAATGATCTCAAAATGGGATGCGCAGGAAGCCCTACGGTTAATCGAGTCGGAACGAGTGACTTTGTTTAGCAGTGTTCCTTCGCTGGTCAAAGATCTGCTCACGCAGCCTAATCTTGATGAATTCGATATTACCTCCTTGCAACGCGTTTCGTCTGGGGGTGCGGCGATGCCGTCAGACCTGCCGAGCATTATTGATGCGCAAATTGATCAGGCCTACGCCTCAGGTGGTTATGGTTTGACGGAGACGCTGGCGGTTGGAAGCCAAGCCGCGGGGGCGGTATTTGATGCTAAACCAACTTCGGCGGGGGTGCAGTCGCCCATTATGCAAGTGCGATGCACTGCAACTGACGGTACCGTTCTTTTGGACGGCGAACCGGGTGAAATTGAAATGAAAGGGGTGGCTTGCACTTTAGGGTATTGGAATAAACCGGAGGCTGATGCCGCGATATTTACGCAAGACGGATGGATGAAAACCGGTGATGTCGGTTATACGGATGCGGACAGCTACCTCTACATTACGGGCCGTATCAAAGACATTGTCATACGCGGCGGTGAGAATATATTTCCGGGCGACACGGAGCAGGCCTGCTACCAGATTGAAGGTGTCAAAGAGTGCGTGGTCTTCGGTATTCCAGACAAGCTGATGGGCGAGGAGTTGGTCATGATGGTTCGAGTTGCGAGCGACTTGATCACGGAAGATGTGATTCGCGAGGGACTTAGTTCACGCATTGCGCGCTATAAAATACCCAAGTACGTCGACATTACTCAAGAGCCGCTGGCGCGGGGCGCTACTGAAAAGTTTGATAAGCGAGCGATTCAAAGCGCGTATCTGAAGCGGTCGATAGCCCTTTAGAAAGCCCTTTAGAAAGCCCGTTAGACCCCAAAGCCTCCGTCGACCGGAATCAGTTGACCCGTGGTGTAGGCCGCACGGTTTGACGCTAAAA
>CBFHJX010000184.1:0-2045 GCA_965656285.1 Luminiphilus sp.
GGTGCTTTTGCTTTTGGAGCCGCCGCGAACTCTCTGTACGCGATTTCCCTCGCGAAGGCGGCGGACAATTCGAAACGAGACGAGTTCGTCACACTTGGCTCCTCGGTATTGCTGCTCTGTGCACTGGGCTCGGCAGGGGGCTCACTCATCATTGGCTGGGCTATGCGGCTCATGGGTAACGAGGCTCTTTTCGGCCTGCTGGGATGCGCCAGTGTTGCCACCGGTATTTTTATTGCGTTTCAGCCACCGGGGAAAACCTCGGTTGGCATCGACGATCAGAGCGCCTTTATTCCCTCAACCTCTGCGATGGCTCCTGCTGCCTTTGAGCAAGACCCACGTTCCGGCGATGAGCCCGAGTCAACGGTCGAACCGATCGCTGAGCCAGACTACGACCCCTCATCCGAACTGGTTCTCACCGAAGCAACCGCCTAGCGTCTCGGGCGGTGACTTGTTGATAGAGCGGCTGTGATCAGTTAGGGGGAGTCACCCTGCCTTAACGCCATCTCGCCGGCGCGCAGAAGCCAGATGCGAGAACCGACAAGCAACGTGGATACCCCGCCGAATTTCGCTTTGCTTCTGAGCTTTTCGACCGCACAATCAGCCTAAAAATACTTTCCTATCCATACCACTTGTCATTACGACTGGCGGTATGAATAGCAGCACAAAAGCCTCAGCAACTGGAGTAAAGACCATGACCCACCCTGCAATCACCATTGGGCCCAGAGTTCGCAAATCACCGTTTTATGATGCCACGATCAACGCAGGGGCCAAGGCCTTTACGATTTATAACCACATGTTCATGCCAACCAGCTATGGCGACACGGATGCGGAGTATTGGGCAATCGTTAAAGGCGTCTCCTTATGGGATGTTTCTGCAGAAAGACAGATAGAAGTCATAGGCCCAGACGCACTCGCTCTCACACAAATTTTGACGCCGCGAGATGTTGAGAAATGTCCCATTCATCGCGCCCGCTATGTGGTTTTCGTAGACGAAAACGGTGGGATCATCAACGATGCGGTGCTGTACCGTCACGCGGAGAATCATTTTTGGCTATCACCGGGAGACGGTGATGTATTGCTGTGGGCAAAAGGCGTTGCTGCGCAAAGTGGGCTTAATGTGACCGTCAGAGAACCCGATGCGTCTCCCCTGCAGCTACAAGGGCCATTGGCGCCTCGGGTCGCCCACAAGTTGTTTGGTGATCTCGCGATCGAAATGGGTTACTACCACTTTACCCACACGTCTGTCGGCGATATTCCGGTGGTACTGAGCCGCACAGGGTGGAGCGGCGAACTAGGTTACGAGATCATCCTACTTGATCGTCACCGCGGCACGGAGCTGTGGGATCGGTGCATGGAGGCGGGCGCCGAGTATGACATTCAACCGGCCTGCCCCTCCCTGGCTCGCAGTGTTGAAGGTGGCCTGCTGTCTTATTGCAGCGATATCACTTTGAACGACAACCCTTTTACGATTGGCATGGATAGATTGCTCGATATCGACAAGGAGCAGGACTACGTTGGTAAGAGGGCCTTACAGGCTATCGCCAAAACCGGTCCAGAGAGACGCCTTGTCGGCGCCAACTTCGGGGGCGATCCCGTTCGACCGAATGCTCATTTTATGCCCATCAAAGTCGACGATACGGTGGTGGGACACGTCACGCGCTACGTCTATTCGCCGCGCTTGGAGCACAACATTGCCTTGGTCAACGTGCCTCGTGACTTTGCCACGCCAGGAACGGCTATTTGGCTAGATGCAGGGGATGGCTGGCGTCAAGCGGAAGTCACCGCATTGCCATGGATTTCAGCCGAAAAAGTCATCCCAGACTTTTCATGATGGCACGACCGTGGCATCACCCGCTGCGTTAAATCATCGCGAACGAGGAACCACGTCGTATACTCGCGGGTAAACTTAATGATGACAGAGCAAGGAGAGTGGTGATGTCCAAACAGCCAGTCGGTAACGATTACCCGGAGGCAACACGCAAAGTCGATCGCAGCGTACTGGGGTTTTTCAGTATTGCGGAGCGCGTCTTGCTGGTCATCATCAG
>CBFHJX010000185.1:0-2034 GCA_965656285.1 Luminiphilus sp.
GTTCTACTTGCGACTTCATTGGTGGCTTGCGGATTTGAGTTAAGAGGTCAGAGCGACGGCGCTGAAACCTTGAGTCGCTACCCTGTTGTGCTCGTGAGCGCAGCGCCCAGCAGTGAATTTTCAGGGCAACTCAGGAGTGCATTGCAGCGGCAGGGAGCATCCTTGTCATCGACCACTGACGCAGGTCTTACTCTGTACGTTGATCTTGAGACGTTTGAGCAGCGCAGTCTCTCGCTTACCGCCAGAGCCCGTGCTGCAGAGATCGAACTCCAAGCCAGTGTTGTGTTCTCACTCAGGCTCAATGGAGAATGGCTCATCGAAGACGAAACCGTCACGGTGGTTGACCAAATGCTCAATGATCCGCTGAACGTGGTGGGTAAAACGGAAGAGTTACGACTGCTCCAAGAGGAGCTTCGCACCGCTTTAGTCGCAGCGCTTACTCGACGATTGAATTACACAATCACAGCACACCATGCAAATCAGACCTGAACAGCTCGAGCAACACCTCAGACAAGGTGTTGCCCCCTGCTACTTGGTCACGGGTGCCGAGCCACTGATCATTCAAGAATGTACCGACGTCATTAGAGCCGCCGCGCGCGCTGCGGGCTGCGTTGAGCGCGAACGCATCAATGCGGCTGATAAGGATGGCTGGCAGAGCTTAATTCACAGTGCGAGTTCGATGTCGCTTTTTGCAGATCGCAAGTTGATTGAAATACAAGTGGACAGTGGCAAGCCCGGCGCTGAGGGCAGTAAAGTTCTGCAGGAGTACTTGGCGCTGGGTAGCGACAACGTCCTGCTGGTTGTTGCGGGCAAAATAGACAAGCAGTCTCAGCGCGCAAAGTGGTATACCGCACTCGACAAAAACGGCTCAGTTGTGACCGTGTGGCCTATCAGCGCGCGCGAAATGCCCTCCTGGATCGAGCAGCGAATCAAGCGCCTGGGCTTGAGCTGTGATCGGGAGGCCGTGTCTCTGCTGACGGAGCGAGTAGAGGGTAATGCGCTTGCTGCCGCTCAGGAAATAGAGAAGCTCGCACTACTTGCCAGCGATAAGCACGTCACCGCTGAGCAAGTCGCGCAATCCGTGGGCGACAGCGCGCGATACAACGCATTCGTCATGGTCGATGCGGCGCTTTCAGGCGATGCAAAAGGTGCTCTGCGGGCACTCAGAGGCCTCAAAGCTGAAGGTAATGCTGTCCCTGCGATTCTATGGCCCGTATCGAAAGAATTAAGACTGCTGATTGATGCTGACGCCCTGGTTCGAAAGGGCGCAGCGCCGGGTACTGCGCTAGACCGTCTGGGTGTCTGGAGAAGTCGACTTAATCTGATGCAACAGGCGCTGGCGCGTCACGACCGCAAAAGCTTAGAAGAGTGCTTAAGCTTAACCTTTGCGGCAGACGGCAGTGCAAAGGGGTTCATGCCGGGCGATTGTTGGAATTACCTCGAATCGCTTGTCGTCTCGATTGCCTCTGGCTCTGCAATAACCCGACGACGCAGATAGAGTCCACCAACAGCTAGTAGACCCACGGCTGATGCAATACTAAATGCAGGGACAAACCCATACCACTCTGCGACTGCCCCGTTTGTCGCCGCACCCAGTGCCGGGGACGCCATCATCGACATTGACCACAGGCTCATCACACGACCGTGATAGCGTTCATCCACCACCAATTGGGTCAACGTTTGACAGCCTGTTCCGGCCACCGTGGTGACGAAACTCAGACATCCGATCATCCCAGCAAGTAGCGTCAAAGATTCCAGCCATGCCAGCGTGGCCAGTAGCGTTACAGCACTGATTAACGCGATTAGAATGAGCGTATATAACCAATCGACGTGGGCGCGCTGTCTACTCATGAGCAACCCGCCCATAACAGCACCCACACCGGCTGCGGCGGTCAGCCATGCAAGCTCCGTGGGGCCGCCGATCAGTAGACGGCCAGATACCGCCGGCAGCAGTTCGATAAGACTGCGTCCCAAAAGGCCATTAATCACCGTAGAACTTAAAATCAAAAGAATGGCCCCGTTGCGGCGAACGTA
>CBFHJX010000186.1:0-1992 GCA_965656285.1 Luminiphilus sp.
TGGCATGGGTGCCGCTATTGGCGTGGGTATTTTGGGCGGTAAGCTCATTGAAGGGTCGGCGCGACAGCCAGAGCTGGCTTCTCGCTTACAAGGAACCTTCTTCTTGGGCGCGGGCCTGGTTGATGCGATTCCCATTATTGGTGTTGGTATTTCTATGTACCTCATCTTTGTGGTTGCAGGCTAAAGAAACTCTCGTTTCCTCACCGGTGATCCGGTGAGCGTTATACCCACAGGAGACTACTGTGAACATTAATCTGACCATTATCGGACAGATCGTCGCCTTTATTGCGTTCGTTGCTTTTTGCATGCGTTATGTATGGCCGCCGATTCTTGCTGCCATGGAAGAGCGTCAGTTGAAAATTGCTGATGGTCTCGCCGCAGCTGATCGCGCAGGGCACGATTTAGAGCTCGCTCAAAAAGCGGCGGTGGATCGGCTTGCTGAAGCAAAGAAAGAAGCTGCCTTGATCGTTGACTCTGCGAATAAGCGAGCGTCTACGCTTGTTGATGAAGCGAAGGCTGCCGCGGTTGTAGAAGCGGACCGCGTTAAAGAGCTCGCTACAGCTGAAGTCGAGCGTGAAAAGGCTCAAGCAAAAGAGCAGTTGCTTGCGCAAGTCAGTGCACTTGCTATCTCGGGTGCTGAAAAGGTCTTGGCCGCAGAGATTGACGCGGACAAGCACGCTGCGATTCTCGAGCAGCTGGTTAAGGAGCAGTAAGCGTGATCGAGCCAACAACATTGGCAAGGCCGTACGCGCGCGCAGCATTTCAGTTTGCCGTGGACAATACTGCGGTTGATGTGTGGTATGAGGCGCTTCAGGTGCTTACGTCTGTGGTTGCGGAGCCCAATGTTGCCCGTATTTTGGACGATCCTGCCAGCACCGCGGCACAACGTGCTGAAACGGTGTCTGCTGTATTGGGTAACGATGTGCCAGTAGGTTTGGCGCAATTTGTCGCCGTCCTGGCTGAAAATCATCGATTGTCGTTGACGGGCGAAGTAACGCGGTTGTTTGCGGAGCTCAAGGCGTCTCTGGACGCAGCGACAAACGTCACACTCACGAGCGCGTTTGATGTTAACGACGCTACGGTTGAAACGCTTTCTTCCGCGTTAAAAGCAAAACTGGGTAAAACAGTCGATATGACTGTTAAAACAGACTCCACTCTTCTTGGTGGAGCCATTATTCGGGCTGGCGATATGGTTATCGACGGCTCAGTTCGTGGGCGCTTGCACAAGCTGGCGACTGCGTTGAAATCTTGACAGAGGAACCGGTCATGCAACAACTGAATCCTTCAGAAATCAGCGATATCATTAAGCAGCGAATTTCGCAGCTCGATGTTGCTTCGCAAGCGACAAACGAGGGCACTATCGTCTCGGTGACGGACGGTATTATCCGAATTCATGGACTCACCGAGGTGCAATATGGTGAGATGGTCGAGTTTGAGGGCAACGTCTTCGGTTTGGCGCTCAACCTCGAACGAGACTCCGTTGGTGCGGTTGTGCTTGGCGATTACAAGCAGCTCGCCGAGGGCCAAACCTGCCGCTGCACGGGTCGTATTCTGGAAGTCCCTGTCGGTCCTGAGCTTCAGGGCCGCGTAGTCGATGCGCTGGGTAACCCCATTGATGGTAAGGGCGCAATTGACGCCCAACTGACCGACGCGATTGAAAAGATTGCCCCAGGTGTTATCGCCCGACAGTCGGTTGACCAGCCTGTACAAATTGGACTTAAAGCCATCGATGCGATGGTGCCAATTGGTCGCGGACAGCGTGAATTGATTATTGGAGACCGCCAGATTGGTAAGACAGCGATTGCTATTGACGCCATTATCAATCAAAAAGACACCGGCATTAAGTGTGTCTATGTTGCGGTAGGCCAGAAGGCTTCTTCTGTGGCTTCAGTCGTGCGTAAACTTGAAGAGCACGGTGCCATGGACCACACGATTGTGGTTGCCGCAAACGCGTCTGACCCCGCAGCAATGCAGTACTTAGCGCCATTCGCA
>CBFHJX010000187.1:0-1978 GCA_965656285.1 Luminiphilus sp.
ACCCTCTTGTGTTACCGCGTCGATCAAACGAATCACCCGTTGCGCGACGCGGGTAAAGAACTCCTGATTACTGGTGCTCGAGCGACCTCCCTGTGTCGATCCGGATTCGTCATAGGCAAATATAATGTCAATATCGGATGACAGATTGAGCTCGCGCCCTCCCAGCTTGCCCATACCGATAACAATCAGATCTTGTAGCGAACCCGTGTCGTCGCCTATTGGCTGGCCGAACCGCTGAGTGACCTCGGCATTGGCCACGCGAACCGCGACCTTAATCACAAAGTCAGCGAGCGCGCTCATCGCCGCCAGTGTCTCGTCGAGCCCAGACTGGCTGGTAAAACTTCGCCAGACGATGTGCAGCATGGCGCGTTGGCGCAGGACGCGCAGACCAGCGCTTATGGCCGCTTCCGAGCTCGCGGGATCAAGACGTGCATTGAAGCCTGTTAAAATCGCCGAAAGGGTGCTTTGGGTGAGATCGGCTTCGTGCTCTAACCAGTCAATTTGACGTTCAAACAGTGCCCTAAAAAACTCACTGGCGCGCAACAGACGCTCAGCATCGCCGCGAGTTGCAGTCTGATCTAAACCATTTAGTAGTCGGTTAAATCGATCAACACCGACACGTTGGGTCAGTAGCGCAATTTGATCTTCAACGGGCATAGAAACTCGTCTCACTTTTGCAGCCCACGCCGAAGCGTCGCGACTCAATCGGCCCGCCTCGGCGAGAGGCTAAGGGTAGGAACAGTAACCAACTCCTAATATACTCCCATCCAATCACTGCTCGTCGTGCTTTTTACCCGCAACGTCACTATTACTTGAACCAGGTCATAACTGCCTCACAGGGTTTTCAGATGGAAATAATTGCAGCCGTGTCCACGCCTGTTCGCTCGGCTTTAGCGGTGCTTACCATGCGCTCCTTTTACGCCTTCGACACTACGGTGGGCTAAAGATGGCCGTATCAACGACTCAAACTGACACCTTGGACTGGTTCAGAAACACCGCGCCCTACATCAACACGCATCGCGGCACCACGGTCGTCGTGGGTCTGCGTCACGGTGCGACGACTCACCACAATTTTATTAACGTGGTTCACGATCTTGCGCTGATGCAGTCGCTGGGGCTGCGGCTCGTCATTGTCCACGAGCACCAGCCGATCCCGTTGACCCCAATGCCGTCAGAGGCAATGCAGACGTTAATCGCATCCACTTTGGAAGCGCGAACGCAAATCGAACGAATGTTCTCCATGGGCCTTCCTAACTCACCGCTGCACAACGCCAGATTACGTGTCATCTCAGGAAACTTTGTCACGGCACGCCCGGTTGGTGTTATTAACGGGGTTAATCACGGCGCTCGAGGCCTTGTTCGACACGTCGATGTTGGCGGTATTACACATGCGTTAGACGGGTCGTCCATTTGCCTTTTATCGGCACTGGGTTACTCCCCTGCCGGTGAGTTATTCGCCTTGGATGCGCTCGACGTGATGCGCGTTGTCGGCAGAAGTATCGGAGCTGACAAACTCATTATCATGTCTGACTTTAACGGCCTTCAGGCCGCAGACGGCAGTCTTTATCGGCAGCTGACGGTCGATTCGGCTCGCGCCAGTGTGGTCGCAGAAACGGCTGCGCAACGCAAATGTATTGAGCTTGCCTGTGATGCCTGCGACGCCGGCATTCCGCGCGCGCACCTCATCAGCTTTCAGGCCGATGGTGGACTGCTTAAAGAGCTCTACACCCACGACGGGGTCGGCACCATGATTTCTCCAGATGAATATGAACAGGTCAAGCTTGCCGAAGCGCATGACTTGGCCGGTGTTATTGAATTAATTAGGCCGCTTCAGCTCGAGGGCTTACTAGTAGAGCGATCCAACGATCAGATAGAGCGCGATCTCGGCCACTACACCGTCGTGACCAAGGACAGCCGGGTCATTGCCTGCGCTGCACTGATTAAAAACAAAGAACGTGATATTGCTGAGATCGCAAGC
>CBFHJX010000188.1:0-1974 GCA_965656285.1 Luminiphilus sp.
CGTGTCTTGAGGACCTGCGGTTGTGATCCTGAAAACGCCTGACTGTGACGTGTCGATGGAGGTTTCGTCTTAGTCGCGAGCACTGGCCGACCGACTATTATTTTGTTTGATAGGCTAGGGATCATTATTGTGTTTGGATTAGCTGACACCTCAACCGATAAGCTGATAAATAAAATAACGATTAGGTGACAATACAATGCCAATCAGTGTGCTGGGATTTTATGGGGCGGTTGCCGTTTGGGCGCTGCTGATCACGCGGGGGCTGTTCAAGCCAAAGCAATGGCCCCTCATTGCTGGTTTTGGATTGGCGCTCCTCTTATTTCTAAATATTCGATATGTCATCGAAGGTGCGCCGGCCGGTATCGCCTTTTTTATCAGTCTCTATGACTTCTTTGACAATCTAGGACTAGTAGCCGGCGAGGTGCCCTCGGCCATGGCCACCTGTCCTGAAAATGCCTGTTCGCTCTGGGGCGACACTTATGCGCTTCATCAGAGCTGGGGGGTGGCGTTTTTCGATCGCTTCGTGAACGCACCGGCTGTGCGGACGAACGCCCTGTACCTTCACTTGGTCTGCAACTCGATCGTCTTTGTCTTGATGCATGTGCAACTGCTTTGGTCTGGCAAACCCGGAATTAAAACGGCACACGCGTGGCTGGGTCGCGCGACGCTGTTGTTTCTGACCCTGGGTACAGCAGCGGCGCTATACCTTGCGAGCGAGCACGACGCGGTTCAATCCTACGGTGATGTTTGGGCCGAATGGGGGTTCTACTCAATGTCACTCTGCGTTTACGGCGCAGCGCTAATGGGCTGGCGCAGCGCAAGGCGGGGTGACTGGCAGCAACATCGTATATGGATGATTCGCTTTGTTGGTGCCATGTACGGGGCGTTTTGGCTGTTCCGTATATTCCTTATGGTCACGGGACCGTTGTTGAGGGAGTGGGAAACTGCTTCGCTTCTTCTGTCTATTTGGACGTCTGCGCCGGCAGGTCTTCTCATTGCCGATGTATTGCGACGTGAGTGGGATGCGAGATCAATCCACTATCAGCGGCTATAGTCGTTCATAGTCTGGCATACTCAAGTTTCTAACACTCAGTATCTGACTTATGCCGCGTTACAGTATTCTCGATTTAGTGCCGATTACACAGGGCAGTGATGCACGTTGCGCACTCGAGCGCAGTAAGCAACTGGCTGTGAAGGCGGAGTCATGGGGCTATCACCGGTACTGGGTTGCGGAACATCACAATATGCCGGGCATTGCGAGCTCGGCCACGGCCGTAGTGATGGGCCACCTGGCGGCGGCTACGCAGACTATTCGGGTGGGTTCGGGCGGCATTATGCTGCCCAACCACGCACCACTCATGGTGGCGGAGCAATTTGGCACGCTTGCCACTCTCTACCCTAATCGGATTGATCTTGGTATTGGTCGCGCTCCGGGTACCGATGGGCTCACCATGCGGGCGTTGCGTCGCAACCTTGGCGCAAGCGTCGAGGACTTCCCTAACGACGTCTTAGAGCTTCAACATTACCTGGGCCCAGTTGAGTCGGGACAGCGCGTCAGTGCCACGCCAGGTGCCGGTACCAACGTCCCGATCTGGATTTTGGGTTCGAGTTTATATGGCGCTCAGCTCGCCGCCTCGCTCGGATTGCCATTTGCGTTCGCTTCACATTTTGCGCCCACTTACCTGACTGCAGCGATCGACCTCTACCGTGAGCAGTTTCAGCCTTCAGAACGTTTAGGCGCGCCCTACGTCATGCTCGGTTTTAATCTTTGTGTTGCAGAGACCGACGCGCAGGCGCATTACTTGCGGTCATCCTCACTACAGTCTTTTGTGAACCTCAGGCGCGGTATGCCTGCGCCACTTCCCGCGCCAGTCGAAGCATTCGAGGCGAGCCTCTCACCCGCTGAGCGCGAGATGATTGAGGTCATCGGTCAGTGCTCCGCGGTGGGCAGTCTACAAACTGTTCAGGCGAAAC
>CBFHJX010000189.1:0-1954 GCA_965656285.1 Luminiphilus sp.
ATCATAATTGCAATTAACGTCATGCGGCCAAGTGACGCGAGATCTTCCGATTGCTCTCGCCCAAAACCTGCCTCAGCGATCGAAAGCCCGGGGAAAGTTGCTTTGAGTTCAGGTAATACCGCGCGCTTAAGTCCAGATGTCACCTCTCCAGGTGTTGTGACCAACGTATCGACTTTACCAGAGACGCTAACAATCCTTCTGCCATCGATTCTGTTGATCGCGGCGAGACTCCTCGTTTCGGCGACACGTGCTACCGTCGACAATGACATCTCTGATCCATCCGAAAGTCGGATACGTGCATTGAAGAAATCTGTCGTGCTGTTACGTTCTGACTCTGGATACCTCACCATTACCTTCAGTTCGTTCCTGCCACGCTGTATGCGCTGCACTTCCTGCCCGAAGACCCTCGAACGTATTTGGCGTGCGACGTCTTCGGGTGACAGTCCAGCCGCAATACCAGCTGGGGTCAGCTCTATATCGTATTGCCGCTTGCCAGCGCTGTCGGAGTCCTGTACCTGATACATAGCGGGTGTTTCACGGTAGGCGTTCTTCAGCCACTCAACTGCCTCCAACAAGGTCTTTTCATCGGCATGTGATAATTCAAATTCGACGTTAGCACCACCAGAGAAAAAGCTAGAAACAAAAGATAAGCGTTCGACGCCTGGTACGTCGCCTACCTCTTCTCTCCACATTTTTTCCAATTCATTTGCCGACAAAGATCTTAAGGGCTCGCTGTTGAGCTGTATTTGTATGGACGAGAGATGACTAGCGACCGTCATGCTGCCACTGCCGCCGGGACCACCACCGGTGCGAGATCGTCCGCCGATGGTGACACTGACGGACTCGAAGCTTGTGCCGCCCACCTGCTGATTGACCGTTTCTGCTGCTGTAACCATTCGCTCAGTAGCGCTGCGTGTGCTGCTGAACGGTGTGCCGACAGGAAACTCAACGGTGGCTCTGATCACGTTGGACTCTAGCGCCGGAAAGAAAATGAAGCGTACAGCGCCGGTTGCCATTAAACCGCCAGCAAGAATTAGCAACAGAAAGCCGCCGGCTATCGTCATGTACCGATAGCGCACTGCAAATCTTATCGCTGGTGTGAGTCGATTGTCGCGAAAGCTCGCAACAGATGCTCCGACCTTGGCTTGAATCCGGTCTAGCGGCCAGCGGCTCCACGCGCCGCCATGAGAGAGGTGAGCAGGTAAAATATAAAAAACCTCTAATAATGATATGGCCAAGACCGCAATCACCACAATCGGTACAACCCCCATGATTTGACCAAAGGTGCCTGTGACGAAGAGCAATGGCGCGAAAGCAGCCATTGTTGTGAGCACGCCAACAGTGACCGGCCCTATGACACCTTTAACGCCAGCAATCGCGCCATCTATGGCTGATTCATAGTTCTCTTGTTCCGAGATAATGTTTTCACCTACGACGACTGCGTCGTCCACTACGATCCCGAGGACGATCAAGAGAGCAAACAACGACATCATATTGATGTTGACCCCAAACGGGTCAAAAAATAGAAAGGCGCCGAGAAACGAGATCGGTACGCCCATGGCAACCCAGAGGGCCAGACGCAAATCGAGCATAACCACAAGGAAAAGAAACACGAGGGCAAAGCCCAGTACGGCGTTGCGCACGAGCAAACTGACGCGTTCTTCCAAGACGCTGACCTGATCGTCCCAGATCGCGATGTCGACGTCAGCGCCGCCGTCGTATTCTGCAACGAATTTTTTGACCTCGGTGCCGATAGCCAATGCATCCTCAGCTTCTGACTTACGGACCTTGACCAGCAGTGCATTGCGCCCGTTGAATTGATTAATCAAATCAACATCAACAAAACCGTCTCTAATGTCGGCTATTTGTCCCAGTCGTAGCACGCTGCCGTCTGCGTTTGCTCTAACAACGATGTCTTCAAACTCGGCGCCATTGAGTCGTTTTTTGTTCGTGC
>CBFHJX010000190.1:0-1874 GCA_965656285.1 Luminiphilus sp.
AAGCGCACACATTACTGAGCTTGATGGTGTCCGGTTGGATTTTGCGGACATCTGGGTTCACCTCGAACCCCTTAGGTATGATGGAACTGCGCAGCTGTGTTTAGACGGGGATGATGTAGACTGCCGCAGTCGGCTGGAGCACCTGCTGGTCGATGTCCTGAAAACAAAGAATCCAGACTTGGAGCTGCCGATCGCGTAAACGGCCGCAGCACGAACGAAATCAGCAGAGGACAGCATGTCTCTTAATCGATCAGACGCAGAGCAATTTGCACGAGTACTCACAGAGTCTTTACCTTATATCCAGAGGTTTACTCGCAAAACCGTAGTCATTAAGTTCGGCGGCAACGCCATGACAGACTCCGAACTTCATGAGAGCTTTGCTCGCGACGTTGTATTAATGAAACTTGTCGGTATGAACCCCATCGTCGTTCACGGTGGGGGTCCTCAAATCGGAAAACTATTAGATCGTCTTGGGATTGAGTCTCGATTCGTCGGTGGAATGCGCGTCACGAACGAAGAGACTGTGGATGTTGTTGAAATGGTTCTTGGCGCCTCTGTCAATAAAGAGATTGTCGATAGCATTCACAGAAATGGCGGGCGCGCCGTGGGAATCACTGGAAAAGACGGCGAACTGATCAGAGCAAGAGCGCTATCTAGCAACCACCGTGTGACAGGCGCTGAAGACATCGGTCTCGTTGGGGAAGTAGAAAGTATTGATACCGATATCTTAACCATGCTCGGTGAAAGCGACTATATTCCTGTTATTGCACCCGTTGCGGGCAGTGTTGATGGAAACACCTACAACATCAACGCGGATCTGGTTGCGGGAAAGCTCGCCGAGGTCTTAAGTGCGGAGAAACTCATACTGCTGACTAATGTAACGGGGCTTTTGGATGCGGACGGTAAAACATTGACCGGCTTATCGACCCAGCGTGTGGATGAACTGATCGATCAAGCGGTCATTACCGGCGGTATGCTGCCAAAAGTTCAGTGCGCCATGGACGCGGTCAAGGCGGGCGTGGCGAGCGCGCACATCATCGACGGCCGAGTTCCCCATGCCACATTGCTCGAAATTTTCAGCGATGAGGGAATCGGCACCTTGATCACGAACCAGAGCATGAGTACCGTGGCCCATTAGCCACGATCGTTAATCACCCAACTCGGTGGAACCCATGTCACAAAGACGAAGCGACCGAAAAGATCAAATCTTACAAACGCTCGCGCAAATGCTTGAGGCAAGCCCAGGCAGCAAAATCACCACTGCAAAACTGGCGGCTAATTTGGGTGTGTCGGAGGCAGCACTTTATCGCCATTTTCCGTCAAAAACGCGAATGTTTGAGTCACTCATCGACTTTGTTGAAGAGACGTTATTTAGTCGGATTACACAAATTCTGAACGAAGAGTCCAATCAACTCGCACGATGTAAAAAAATCCTGACACTATTTCTTGTTTTTTGTGAGCGCAATCCAGGCATTACACGAATTTTAAGCGGTGATGCGCTCACCGGAGAGCATGAGCGTCTAAGAGGGCGAGTTGCGCAGGTCTATGACCGTATCGAAACACAGCTTCGACAGTGCTTAAGGATGGCCGAGGTTGAAGAGGGATGGCGAACGGCTATTCCAGTGAACACGTCGGCAAACCTACTGCTCGCTCTGGTAGAAGGCCGAATTGCGCAATTCGTTCGATCAGATTTCAGCGTATTGCCAACTCGGGCCTGGGACGATCAATGGTCAGTCGCCACGTCAGGCCTCAGCGTGCCAGTTCCCTCGAATTCGTAATCAAATACCGTCGCTCTCTAGTCACGACTCAGTGATCGCCGCAACAAAACAACATCTTGCAACTGCGCAAATCTATCTCGATCGCCATTAAATTCT
>CBFHJX010000191.1:0-1867 GCA_965656285.1 Luminiphilus sp.
AGCCGTCGCTGCTGAGCTCGTCACGATGCTCACTGCCGCGCTGGTTGACCACATCAAATCCTGCACCAATTTCGACGCCTTTAACGGCGTTAATCCCCATCATTGCTGACGCAATATCGGCATCAAGACGATCAAAAATCGGCTCTCCCCAGCCAGGGGGGAGCCCTTCTGCGTGGACCTGAAGCTTCGCTCCAATGGAGTCGCCGTCACGGCGAATTTGAGTCATAAAATCCTCAATTTTCGGAACCAGGTCTCGATCACCGCAAAAAAACGGGTTGGTTTCAACAAGATCCCAATCCGTTTTAGTGACCGTCAAAGGCCCGAGAGCACTCAAGCAGCCTCGAATACTCACCCCATAGCGCTCGCTTAACCATTTCTTTGCGATCGCGCCTGCCGCCACTCGCATGGCGGTTTCACGCGCGGAGGAACGACCTCCCCCTCTATAGTCTCGAAAGCCATACTTTTGCTGGTAGGTGTAATCGGCATGTGCAGGCCGAAATACATCTTTAATTTTGCTGTAGTCTTTGGACTTCTGGTCAGCGTTCATGATCAGCAAGCCAATCGGTGTGCCGGTAGTCTTGCCCTCAAAAACACCCGAAAGAATTTGTACCTCATCAGGCTCTTTGCGCTGTGTTGTAAAGCGAGATGTGCCGGGTTTTCTTCGATCAAGATCTGGCTGTAGATCTGCGGCAGACAGCTCTAGTCCCGGCGGGCAGCCATCGATAATGCAACCCAAGCCGATTCCGTGGCTTTCACCGAAGGTGGTCACCGTAAATAGACGGCCAAACGTATTACCTGACATTGCTTCGTCCTAACTGATTACGCATTTCAAAGCCCTCACGCGAGGCCCTCCTTTGCCGCCCATTGTGCCAGATCTTGAGCCATAAAAATCGCCACGCCTTCGCCACCGTGCTCTAGCTCCACCCACAGCGGCACTAAGTCCTCAGAGAGATTTTCCAGCGCCGTGACGCTATACCCGACCTCCAAAATCAATAATCCCTCCGGTTTAAGTATCCGCGCCGCATCTTGCAAGAGCACTTTAACAAGGTCGAGTCCGTCGGCGCCGCCTTCGAGCGCAAGTCCCGGCTCGTGGAGATACTCGAGTGGTAAATCTTGCATATGCTCGGCGTCCACATAGGGTGGATTTGCCAGAATAATGTCAATTGAGCTGCCGGCACACCACGACAGTAAATCCGCTTGCACAACGCCATCAACCGGATGCACCTCCCGGTTCTCTTGTGTCAGCGACAACGCATCTGCATCAAGATCACTAAGCACCACAAGTGCGTCTGGAAGAACCCTCTTGGCCAGCATGCCTAAGCTGCCTCCGCCGCAACATACGTCAACAACAACCTCGGGGCCGGGTCCTGCGTACCACGGTGCAAAGGCGGACATAATCAATGATGCGACAGGTGAGCGCGGAACCAACGCACGCGCATCGCTTTTAAAGCAAAGAGGGCCCAGCCAGGCAACGTGAGTGATGTACGCCAAGGGTAATCGATCGACGCAGCGCTTGCTGACAAACGCCTTTAGGCGCTGTCGTGCATGCTCGGGATATTCAACCTCTAAGATCTCCGTGCCAGTATCGGTTGGTGAGCGGTCAGCCGCGGTTAAAACGAGCGCCACTGCCTCGTCGTGCGCACAGTCATACCCGTGGCCAAAAAAAACATCCGCACTGATGAGCGCGTCTTCGGTGTCGATCAGCATGTCGCGAAATGTTGGCACGAGTAGAGAGGCCCTGAGCAAAGTGACATCATAACAGCTGACGTTTACCAATGCCGCGGCACTCTGCCGTAAACTCAGCTAAGGAGGCGTTAATTAAGACGCTCTAACGCGCAACCCCAGAACTGAGGTGAGCCTTCAAAAT
>CBFHJX010000192.1:0-1761 GCA_965656285.1 Luminiphilus sp.
AGTCCGTACCGCATGGTGTGAACGCAGGCACCAAAGCCCTCGGCGTCTTGATAAATCCTCGTGTACTGCGTTGACATGCCCGACACGCCGGTTATCGCGTCCGACTGCTCAAGCATGGCCTCGACAATAGGCGCGATGTTCTCGTGAAGGTCTTTGAAGGTGTGAAGTTTGGCGTACTCACGGTGCGAGGTCGCACAGTGGTAGCACTCGAGGTAGTTCTCAAGAACCAGCTTCCAGTTTGCGTCAATCGTATAGGTCTGCCGGTGAGCCACCTTGGCATTGGCCAAATCATAGGCGCCCAGCGGCTCACGAATATGCTCAAGCGGACCCAGTAAGTCCGCGGCACTCGGGTCACAGTTAATAAACACAAGCCCCATGTACTCGACGCAGCGAACCGGTTTGAGTCCGTGGTCTTGCGGTTCAAAGTCGGGCATGACATGGGTTTCACGCGCGGCTTTTAAGCTGCCGTCCAAGTTATACACCCACCCGTGGTAAGGACAGACAAAAGTCCGCTTATTTCCCGCAGTCGCCTCGCAAACCTGTGCGCCACGGTGCCGGCAGACGTTGTGCATCGCCCGAACGTCACCGTCATCGCTACGCACAACGATGACTGAGTCCTCACCAATAGTAATGAGCTGATAGTCACCTTTGTTGGGAATTTCGCTGGTATGGAGTGCGTAAAGCCAGCTTTTAAACACCAGGTGATCGAGCTCACGCTCGTACACCAAGTGCGATCGGTAAAAGTAGGCGTCCATCGCGTGGTTTGGGCGTGCACGCTCAGCAGCCAGCTTGTCGCGCAGGCGCTCTAGCGAGTCGTCAACTTGTGTGGCAATTAAGTGCATGGGCTCAGTGCGCAGGCGCGGGTGTTTGACGCTTACGAGGGGGGTTGAACAGGGGTCCACCAATGACCTTGCAGGGCGCCATGAGCCGCGTCCACTGAAGTTCGCGCTGGTAGTAAATTTCCGCCACTAGCGTATCGCCAACCGCCCCGTGCGGCATCTCCACCTGCGCAAACGCCAAATTTGACTTGGCTGTCGGGCACCACGCGGCGGAAGTCACGATTCCAACCTGCTTGCCGTTCTTCAAAATAAACGAGTGCTCTGCGGGCTTGTTTCCCTCAACGTCCAAAAGCACAAACCGGTAGCGGAGACCCTCGGCTTCTTGCTTTAGCAGTGCTTGGCGGCCGTTGAACAAGGGCTTACTAAAGTCCACTTGCCAAGCAAGACCCATTTCAAGTGGCGTGCGCGTGCGACCCGGTCGCACCGCAATTTCGGCCGGGACAAAGTCGACTTTTGCCTGCAAAAACCCCGCCTCGACCCGCGCCAAGTGAAGGGCATCTGAGCCCATCGGCTTAATTAAATAGTCGCGTCCTTTATCGAACAACTCATCCCACAGCGCCTCGGCTTTACTCGGATCTATCCAGACTTCGTAACCCAAGTCGCCGGTAAAACCTGTTCGACTCACCATCATCTCAACACCTTGAAAGTCAAAGCGTGCGATGCCAAAGGGCTTCAATGCGCTGAGTCCTTCGCAACCAATCAACGTCAAAATAGTGCAGGAGACAGGGCCTTGTATGGCCAGTGCCGCAATCTCATCCGTCTCATTCGTAACACGGACATCAAAGCCCAACGCGTTCCAGTCCAGCCAGTCGTCAGCCCGCATGTAAGAGCACAATCGGTAGTCGTTTTCACCCAAGTGAAAGATGGTGCCGTCGTCCATGAGCTCACCGGCGTCATTGCACCAAACGGCATAGCCCACACG
>CBFHJX010000193.1:0-1281 GCA_965656285.1 Luminiphilus sp.
TGAAGATCAAATGCTCGGTGCTGTTTTGTTTGCTCATCAAGAGATGCAGACGGTTATCAAGGCGATTGATGAGCTTGTGGAAGAAGCAGGAAAGCCTCGATGGGATTGGTCTACTGCGGAAGTCAACGAGACGCTACGCGCTCAAGTTGAGGAGGCTGCAGGCGCCGATTTAGGCGAAGCGTACCGCATTACGGAGAAGGCGGCGCGCTATGAGCGTGTTGGTCATGTTCGTGACGCGACTATGGCGCAATTAGCGACTGAGGACGGTGCATCTGCCGACGACATTAAGGACGAGTTTAAAGCCCTTGAGAAGCGGATTGTTCGTCAGCGTATTCTCGCAGGCGAGCCACGCATCGATGGACGTGACGGTCGCACAGTGCGTCAGATCGCGTGCGAAGTCGATGTGCTCGATAACGCTCACGGGTCATCATTGTTCACTCGCGGTGAAACACAGGCGATTGGTGCCGTTACATTGGGATCCACTCGTGATGCGCAGATTATTGATGCGCTCGAAGGTGAGCGGCGTGATCCGTTCATGCTGCACTATAACTTCCCTCCCTACTCCGTGGGTGAGGCAGGACGCATGGGGTTCACTGGACGTCGCGAAATCGGCCACGGTCGCTTGGCGCGACGTGGTTTGGCTGCTGTGCTTCCAACCGAAGATGAGTTCCCCTACACGATTCGGGTCGTCTCTGAGATCACCGAGTCAAATGGATCGAGCTCAATGGCCTCTGTCTGCGTAGGCTCCTTGGCCATGATGGCTGCTGGTGTTCCACTGAAGGCACCGGTCGCAGGTATTGCGATGGGTTTGGTCAAGGAAGGGAATCAGTTCGCTGTCCTGACCGACATTCTTGGTGACGAAGATCACCTTGGTGACATGGATTTTAAAGTGGCTGGAACTGCTGCGGGTGTTACCGCATTGCAGATGGACATTAAGATCGAAGGCATCAACGAGCAGATTATGGAGGTAGCACTCGAGCAAGCGCTTCACGCACGACTGCACATTCTCGGACAGATGAACTCTGTACTTGATTCAGCTCGCGAGATCACGTCTGAAAACGCACCAAGCATGGTGAGTTTAAAGATTGATCAAGACAAGATCCGCGACATTATTGGTAAGGGCGGTGCAACGATCCGTCAGATTACCGAAGACTCAGGTGCAACCGTCGACATCAATGATGACGGTACCGTCAAAGTGTTTGGTCAAAATCAAGGTTCGCGTGATGCCGCCGTTGAGATGATCATGGCCATTACAGCGGAAGCTGAAGTGGGCGCTATCTA
>CBFHJX010000193.1:1291-1743 GCA_965656285.1 Luminiphilus sp.
ATGAGCGTGTTGAGAATGTCAGTGATTACTTAACAGAAGGTCAGGATGTGACCGTTAAGTGCCTTGACGTTGATCAACGCGGTCGTATTAAGCTTTCGATTAAAGAGCTGTTGGAAGACGAAGTTGAGCAGGCACCTGTTGCTGAAGTTGCAGATGAGTCGCCTGCAGATGAGCCGTCCGCAGAGGAAGCGGCTGTTGAGTCGGAGGCAGTCGTAGTCGAGGCAGACGAGACAGAAGAGGCTGATGTATCTGCCGAAGCTGAAGTCGAATCAGACGACGACGCGTCAGACGCAGACGATGCAGCAGAGTCAGAGGGCGATGAGACTAAGTAATCGTTGTATTTGATTTAAAAAGGCCCGCTTGCGGGCCTTTTTTTACGACAATTGCTTAACTCCCCTCGCGGGCAACGATCAGTTGTTCAACGACCGAGGGGTCCGCAAGTGTTGAAGTGT
>CBFHJX010000194.1:0-1691 GCA_965656285.1 Luminiphilus sp.
CGGTTCCTGTCCGTTCGCAGTATCGACGAATATAGCTCTCGTCGTCAGGTATATTGAAACTGGCCCGGTCGAGTCCTGCCAACCCATTGATGCCTGATTCGCGCGGGAACTGCCACGCCATTAATTGGTACGCGAGATCAGCGAGGGGGTGCCCCAGTGTTGAGAGCTCCCAGTCCAAGACCCCGATGATTTTAGGTTCGGTGGGGTGAAAAATCATATTGTCGAGCCGGTAGTCCCCATGCACGAGTGAGACGCGCCCATCGTCTTCGGGCATGTGGTTCGGTAACCACTCGATCAGTTTCTCCATGGCGGGGATGCGGGTGGTTTCGGCGGCTCGATATTGTTTGGTCCATCGACCAATTTGTCGTTCAAAGTAGTTGCCGGGTTTTCCGTAATCGCTTAAGCCGACAGCATGAATGTCAACGTTGTGCATGTCGGCCAGAACTTTATTCATCTGATCATAAATTTCCCCACGGTCTGCGTCGTTAACCTCGGGCAGTGCTGGGTCCCAAAATATGCGACCTTCTAAATACTCCATAACGTAAAACATCGAACCAATAATCGTTTCGTCCTCACACAGAGCAACGGGTGCGGGTACCGGCACATTGGTTGATGACAAGGCCGAGAGGACCTTGAACTCACGATCAACAGCGTGCGCGGATGCGAGGAGTGTGCCTTGAGGCTTTCTGCGTAAGACGTATTGTCGATCGCCCGCGGTCAGCTTGAAGGTGGGATTTGATTGGCCTCCCGAGAACTTTTCGGTGGTTAAGGGGCCTTGAAATTCTGGAACATGACGCCTAATCCAAGTGTCTAAGTGCGTTAAGTCGAGTCCCTGCGCCATTTTTTGCTCCCCAATCTAGCTAACTGTTCGATGTTTCAGTATTGTGCTTTAGCGCGTTATACACGCCGGCCTGTCGGGCCGCAAACTGCTTGAGAAAAAACGCGCCACAAGCCTGATAGGCAAACAATAACGATAAACACACACGCGGTAGGGAGATAAACAAAGAATGTCTGTTGTAACCCAGTTTAAAGAAGCGCTCGAGATGACAACTGCACCGGGCGGATTGTTAGAGTTAACCACCATTGAGCGCGACGGCGTGCCCGTGAAAGCATTTGCTCAAGCCCCCGGATCTATGAGGGACTTATGGGCGCTTTCTACAGCACATGGGGACTCAGAGTATCTTGTTTATCAAGATGAGCGATGGACGTACGCACAGGCGGCTAAAGTCGTGGCGGAATTTGCCGCATGGCTGACTGAGCAAGGCGTCGAGCCCGGCGATCATGTGGCCATTGCGATGCGCAACTACCCAGAGTGGATGATGGCGCACTGGGCGGTAAACAGCATTGGTGCGGCAGTCGTGGGCATGAACGCCTGGTGGGTCGCCGATGAACTCGACTACGCCCTGAACGATTCAAACCCCAAGGTGCTGATCGCTGATGATCGGCGCTTGGAGGCTTTTGCACAACTGCAAGGAAAGTATCCAGATATCAAGGTGGTCTCAGTTCGTGAGGCAAACTCGCCGGTCGAGGCAATTGATTTTCATTCCGCTAAGATCGACGGCGCTCAACTGCCAGAGCTGGACATAGACCCTGATAGCGTCGCGTGCATTTTCTACACGTCGGGAACGACGGGAAGGCCCAAAGGTGCGCAGCTGACGAACCGTGGATGCGTGACAAATGTCTTAAATGTC
>CBFHJX010000195.1:0-1629 GCA_965656285.1 Luminiphilus sp.
TTTATGAAAAATCAGTCCTTATTCTTGTCCACGTTGCTACTATCGTTCTCGCTAACATCGGGGACCGTGGCAGCACAAGACGTTGCTTTCGAGACTAAAGATGTCGAAATATCGAAGATCTTTCGCGATGACGCGCTCAGTGGGACCCAAGCTTGGAATCTTGTCGAGAGCCTCACAACCGAGGTGGGTCCGCGACTTGCAGGTAGCGAAGCAGAAGCGCGTGCGCGCGATTGGGCCGTTCAAAACCTCAATGATTTTGGGTTTGAGAATGTCCGCGTAGAGCCCTTTATGATCGAGGGCTGGCGTCGCGGCGAGGAAACCGCGGCGGTTGTCTCACCGTTTCCACAAAAATTGGCCATCACCTCGTTGGGCAACAGCGTTGCCACCAGCCCTAACGGCATTGAGGCCGAGGTCGTGCTGTTTGAGTCCTTAGCGGCGCTAAAGGCTGCTGAGGAGGGCTCATTGGAAGGCAAGATCGCGTACGTCGGACACACAATGCAGCGGACTCAGGACGGATCTTCTTACGGACACTTTGTGCGTTTACGATCAGCAGGTGCGGTTGAAGCCGGCCGCAGAGGGGCGATCGCTGCGTTGATTCGGTCCATCGGTACAGACAGCCACCGAATGCCACACACCGGGAACATGAGCTATTCAAGCGATGTTACGCCGATTCCAATTGCGGCCTTATCGAATCCCGATGCTGATCAGTTAGAGCGCATGGCACAACGGGGACAAAAAATTCGGATTGCACTCACCCTCACGCCCAGTCACACCGGAGTGGTGGAGAGTGGGAATGTGGTTGCCGAGATCCCAGGGACTGATTTAGCGGACGAAATTGTGGTCATCGGTGGTCATTTAGACAGTTGGGATTTGGGTACTGGTGCGGTTGATGACGGCGCGGGTGTCGCGATTACAATGGAGGTCCTCAGGCGCATTCGCGATTCGGGACTAAAGCCACGAAGGACGATACGACTCGTGTTGTGGGGGGCAGAGGAGGTGGGTCTGCTGGGTGGCTACGCATATCTAGACAAACACCAGGCCGCGCTGCGAAAGCACGTTATTGGCACAGAAAGTGACTTTGGTGCGGGCAAAATCTGGAAAATCACGCGAAGCATCAATAAAGAAGCCGAGCCCGTAGCCGACAAGATTGCTGAACTCGTCGAGCCACTGGGGATTGCAACGGGGAGTAACGATGCGCGATCGAGTGGTCCGGATCTTACGCCGATGAACGCAATGGGGTTCCCCGGTTTCCGATTTGTTCAAGACGGCAGCGATTATTTTGACCTTCACCATACGCCCGACGACACCCTTGATAAAATTGACCCGAGCGCGCTGGATCAAAATGTGGCGGCCTATCTTGTTTTTGTTTGGATGGCAGCAAACAGCAATGTAAGCAACTGGGGTTGGCCACAGGAGTAGTCAGCGGGGGCGTTGCGTCGACGTTATTAAAGTCTGTGGGTAAGCCACACGCTGCGGCGAATTTTGCAGCCTGACAGGATGCGATGGCGCGTTGCCGCTTAAGTCGTTGCGGTAGTGCAGGAGCAGACCCAGACAGTGATGTTTTGGCTCACGTCGCCAGGCAAAAAAAAACCGCCTGTCGGCGGTTTTACGTAAATGGCGGTGGGCGTA
>CBFHJX010000196.1:0-1610 GCA_965656285.1 Luminiphilus sp.
TTTTTTAGCCGCGGACTTAGTGGTTTCCAGCGCTCAGCCTGTCCCCTTGGAATGGCGTACGAAGGTCGACACCGAGGGCTTGCAGCAGGGCGAGACGGTCACATTTTCATCCATGGTGATCTCAGACAACGATGAAATGTTTTTGGCCTCGGTTAAGGCGGTGGGGGGCGACTATCCGCTTAGAGGGGCACTCTCGGTCGACGTAGGCTTACCGCAGCTGTCGAGTCGGATCCCGGCGCCTGGAAGCGTGTTTCTTGCGCCGCGCTTAGTCCAACAGTTGCGGGTTGCTGCTGGAGACGCCGTCTACGTGGGTGACGCCGCGTTGACCGTCGCTGGAACCTTGCTCAGCGAGCCGGACTCAACGAGTGGATTTTTTGGCTACGGACCAAGGCTGGTTATGAATTCAGCGGATTTGGACGCCACCGGCATTGTGCAACCGGGAAGCCGCGTAACATACCGCTTGCTCATAGCCGGCACGCCAAATGCGCTTGAGGCTTTCCGAGACTGGGTTGATCCGCAGCTCACCCAAGGACAGCGGTTACTGAGTGTGGACGAGTCACAGCCGGGCATCGGCGCGACGCTGGAGCGCGCCAGAGGGTTTTTATTGCTCGCGGGTAGCTTGGGTGTGATGCTGGCAGCGGCCGCGATTTTAGTGGCTGCTCGACGATTCGGCGAGCGTCATACCGATCAAGTGGCCGTCATGAAAAGTCTCGGCGCCACCAAACGCACCATTCAGCATCTCTACGCGTTGAGCCTCACCTGGCTCGGTCTTCTCTCTATTGCATTGGGAAGTGGCATGGGTTGGCTGGCACAGAGCGCAATGTTCAACGCGCTAGCGGATCAGCTGCCCGGTGAAATCAATCGCATTGGCGTCACGCCTTACCTAACGGGTGCTGTCACAGCACTGGTTTGCGTCGGGTTTTTTGCCTGGCCGCCACTTGCGCGACTCGGTGGCGTCTCGCCACTGCGCGTCATTCGTCGAGAGACGACCATTGCCAATTCGACCCGTGCAATCGATTTGCTGTTGGGTGCGGTCTCGCTCGGACTCTTGATGCTGTGGTACAGCAGGGATCTGCAATTAACTGCGGCATTACTAGGCGCCGTTGGCATTACCGTCGGGCTGGGGTTTTTTGTGGCCCATGGTTTATTGGGTGGAACGCGTCAGATTGGAAGTAACGCAGGTAGCGTCTGGCGGCTCGCATTGGCGGGCATGCAGCGCAGAGGTAACTCCAGTGCGTTTCAAGTCGTCATATTCGGTATCGCAATTATGCTGTTATTGGTGTTGACCGCGGTGCGAACAAGCCTCCTTGACCAGTGGCGATTGCAGATTCCAGAGGGCACGCCTAACCACTTCGTGCTTAACGTAGCGCCCTCCGATGAAGCGCGACTCCTCACGTTCTTTCGCGAAAGAGAGATCGAGGTAGGTGAGCTTTATCCCGCCGCAAGAGGACGGGTTATGGCGGTTAATAATGCGCCCTTACCTGATCGCGATTCTGCAGAGGGTGGAGCGCGCCAGCGCGAGGCTAATTTTACCTCGACCGATACTGCGCCTGAGGGAAACGAGATTGTCGAAGGCGCGTGGTGGAGCGCAGGCACGGATGCTGCACTGG
>CBFHJX010000197.1:0-1595 GCA_965656285.1 Luminiphilus sp.
CGCAACTGTGTGCAGCTTTGTAGTGGATCAGGGATAAGCTGATTGAGTGGTGTCGGGGGTTTTATTGACGATGGCCCCGAAATATTTTGATAAAGGTTTTCAAGGAGTGGCTAAATGAACCAGCCGATTAAAGATCCCGATGCGCCCTTTGGCCATAAATACGGTCCCTTTGTTACTGACGTGTTTGCGCCGCTTACTCAAGAAGAGACCTATGAGGACCTGCCGGTTATTGGCGAGATTCCAGCGGATTTAAACGGCGTTTATTTGCGCAACGGCCCCAATCCACGTTTCGAGCCTAAGGGTGAATACCACCCCTTTGATGGCGACGGTATGTTGCACAGCGCACATTTTGAAAACGGCCGTTTGGTTGTGAGAAATAAGTGGGTCAGAACCGACGCGTGGCAGCGTGAAGATTCAGCACAAGGTGCTGAATATTGGGGAATTCGCCAAACGCTAAAGGGGCGGGAAGATCAGCCTATTAAAGACTCGGCCAACACCGATGTGATAGGTCATGCAGGAGCTGCTTTGACAACTTGGTATTTGGCTGGAGTGCCTTACGCGGTTGACCCTATTACGCTGGAAACGCTGGGTCCTCGCTATGATTATTTAGATAAACCGGAGTCCGGCATGTCTGCCCACTGCAAGGTAGATGAGGTTACCGGAGAGCTCATGTACTTTGACTACGGAGATCACTGGCCTTACATGTGGTACGGCGTAGCCGATGCCCAAGGTGAAATAACGCATCGAGTACCTATTGAATTGCCGGGAAACCGATTGCCCCACGATATGGCCATTACTGAGCATTACTCAATTTTACATGATCATCCGGTATTTCATGATGAAGACGCCAGAGCCGCGGGCCGACACAAGATTGTCTTCGATTCCACAATGGCAAGTCGCCTTGGGGTTATTCCACGCAAAGGCGATGCAGCGTCCATTCGTTGGTTTGAATTTTCAGGCGCCTTTATTTACCACGTGATAAACGCCTGGGAAGAGGGCGATGAGGTCATCATGGTTGCCTGTCGCTATCAACCGGCAAAGAATGCCGACGGCAGCTTCAATGATGTGGGTACCGCAAAAATGATTTCGCGCCTAGTCATGGATGCACGGCTATGGCGTTATCGCATGAACCTGAAAACCGGTGAGTGCAGCGAGGCGTGTCTCGACCCCGATTTCAATGTGGAGTTCCCCAGCTACGATTCACGTCTGACAGGAAGGAAAAGCGAGTTTGCTTATCTGGTAGACCACGATCCAAAAATTTTACGCTGGAGGGGTATTTGTAAATACAACACCGATACCGGAGAGCGTTTGGGCGCGTGGTCAGATGACCTTGATCACTGCTGGTACAGCGAGCCTTGGTTTGCACCTGCTGATCATCAAAACGCTGAGGACCATGGTTATGTGGTCGTCTTTGCTTTCAACGATAAAACCCACAGTCAGGAACTGCAGGTTTTTGATGCCAAAGACCTGAATCAGGGCCCCATCGCTCGGGTACAAATGCCGACACGCATTCCTCCAGGCTTTCATGCTTGCTGGATGAAGCCCGAGCAAATTCAGACTAGGGCAGGCTGATCCTGCGATTCGGTGGCATTAGT
>CBFHJX010000198.1:0-1594 GCA_965656285.1 Luminiphilus sp.
ATCAGGCCAAAGCGGTCCCCTGCCGTCAACTCAGCGCCCTCGTCTACGAAACAAACGATGCGACGTGCAACGAGACCGGCAATCTGCGTGATTCCGATTTTAACGCCGTCGGTACGCGTAATGGTGATGGAATTACGCTCATTGTGTTCGCTGGCTTTATCCAACGACGCATTAAGAAATTTTCCATGGTGGTAGCTGACACTCGTTACCGTGCCGTCAATGCACGCGCGATTGACGTGGCAGTTGAACACGTTCATGAACACCGAGACGCGAGTCAGGGGCTCGTCACCTAAACCCATTTCCGGCGGAGGCGTGACATCTTGTATCAATGACACCACACCGTCGGCGGGCGAAATAACGAAACCCTCGCTCTGGGGCACGACGCGCGCGGGGTCGCGGAAAAAGTAGTAACACCAAACCGTAAGACCCACCCCCATCCAGAACAAGGGATCCCATATCAACCCCAAGACGAAGGTAGCGATCGCAAAAGACGCCACAAATTTTCGCCCTTCCGGGTGCATTGGCAGGATGACGGAATCCAGTAAGTTCATTGTCTAATACACCTTTATCAGTAGCTTGCAGAGCGCTCGGCAGTCGAGGCTGAGGGCGCAAGTATAAGACGTCTGACAGAGGTGTCGAGGGAAGCTGTTCAAAACGGTGCGTGCAGCGCGCGCAAAGTGTGCTTGAGTTTCGCCCGCAAACCTACACTTTCATGAACGCGAGAATGTCGGTGACGAGTTCGTTAGGCACTTCCTCCTGAATGAAGTGCCCGGCGTCGGGATAAACTTTGTGAGCCTGTCCGTGCGAGCCCGGTATGGCCCTCTGTAATCGTGTATTGGCACCTTTAGACACCGGATCTTTGTCGCCAAACAACGTTAAAAACGGTTTGTTGAAGGAGCCTAGTTTTTCGAGTACCGCTCGGTTTCTCTGCGCGCTTGGGTTGTCCGGTGTCACGCCGATCAGTCCGGGAAACGCCAAAATTCCCGCTTGCTGTCGAAGCGTCGCAAACGGCGCACGGTAACCCGCCCATTCGTCATCTGACAGGGGCCGCAGTAATACACTGCCCATTGCTCGTCTAAAGGGAAACGCCCAAAAAAATCGCATAATGGTTTGCCACAACTTCAGCGCATTATTGCCCTGCCCTGTCGGCAGCCCGGTGTTCGAGGCAATCACACGCGCAAATCGATCTGGGTAGTCAGCAACCAAGTGCAGTCCAATCGTTCCGCCCCAATCTTGACAAAAAAGCGTGATGTCACTCAGATCCGCGGCCTCGAGCCAGCGCGACATCCACTCCACATGACGCGCTTGGTTGTAGTCACTGCGTTTTGCGGGCTTGTCACTGCGCCCACAGCCCACGAGATCAACAGCAATGACGCGATGCCCCGCGGCCAGTAAGCCGGGAATCATAAACCGGTAGAGGTACACCCAAGTGGGATTCCCGTGCATCAACAATATCGGTGGGGCGTCGCGGGGCCCCTCATCAATGTAATGGACACGTAGCTTTGAGCCATCACTATCGCTTATGGTGATGTAATGGGGTTCAAATGCGTAGTCCGATAAGTTCTGAAATCGCTCATCGGGCGTCCGTAATACC
>CBFHJX010000199.1:0-1565 GCA_965656285.1 Luminiphilus sp.
TGTACGTCTTCATAGGCACCCAGGCGGTCATACAGCGGCACCGTAAAAGCGACGAGCAGACAAGCAAGTACGACTTGATAACCCCACCGCTGGCTCCCGCCACGAACCACAAGATCGTCTGCCTTTTGATCTTTATCATCCCAAGCTCTTAGCTGGGCATCGCTTAACAAAGAGGCGTCATCGGTTTCCGTTTGGCGCACAGACAACCAATCATCCACTGACTCCCCTTCGACACGTCGCGTCCAAAACCGAGGAAGAACCAGTAAGAACAGCACTGCAAGCCCACACAGCCCTACTGTAATCAGCATTAAGTCGCTCACTGCTGTCCCTCGTCCTGAAACTTTTGGCGCAGCGCCGCGGCGCGCGCCTGCTGAACAGGCGACATCGCACTCGCGCGATCCCTCCGAATCTGTAACAGCACAACCGCCACCGCCATTAATAATAAAATTAGTGGGGCCGACCACAGCCACAGGGTATTGCGGTCTAGTCCGGGACGGTATCGAACAAACTCGCCATAACGATCAACCAAAAAATCGATAATTTCACTATCGGTAGCGCCGGTCTCGAGTTTTTCATGGACGATCGCACGCAAATCACGAGAAATCGGCGCGTTAGAGTCGGCAATATTTTGGTTTTGACACTTAGGACATCGAAGTTCCTGACTCAAGGCTTTGTAACGCGCCTCGAGCGCAGGCGAACTAAACTCATACGTCTCGATGACACCCCATGCTGCCGCTGAGCAGAGAGCGACGCTCAGTAATAACCAGCGAAATAATGTCATGGCCCACCCTCGAAGAAGGGTGCCAGCTGTTCGGTCCAAACCTGCTCATCGACCACACCCACGTGCCGATATTGCACCGTTCCCGCAGCGTCAATAACATAGGTTTCCGGCGCACCGTACACACCCAAATCAAACCCAAAATCACCGTTAATATCCACAACCGTTTCGGCGTAGGGATTACCCAACTCCTCGAGCCACGTGAGGGCTTTCGTCGGATCATCTTTGTAATTCAGACCGTAGATCGTCACCCCACTCGCCGCCAAATCAAGGAGATAGGGGTGCTCCACGCGGCAAGAAAAACACCATGTTGCCCAAACATTAAGCAACGCAGGCTGACCCCGCCATTGACTGGCACTTCGACGGTACTCACCCCCCAACACCTGCAGATCAAACGCGGGCAAGGGCTGGCCCACACGAGCTGAAGGCAAAGCAGTAGGATCGAGGGCTAAGCCGCGCACGAGCAAGAGCACCAAGGCAGCAAACGCAGCTAACGGTAGAAAGCGTTTAAGTAGCAAGTCCAAGAGTCTCCTGCGGCACCGCTGCGGAGCGACCACGACGATAACGACGGTCCAGGGCAGTGGTTAGACCTCCCAGCCCAATCAGTAAGGCACCAAACCAAATCCACCGAATCATCGGCTTGTGCTGCACACGAACCGACCAAGCACCATCACCCAAAGGTTCTCCCAGCGCAAGGTACAAATCGCGCATCATGCCCGCATCAATCGCCGCTTCGGTCATAATCTGACCGCTGGCCACATAACGCCGCTTTTCGGGCGTCATTGTC
>CBFHJX010000200.1:0-1529 GCA_965656285.1 Luminiphilus sp.
GTCCTGTGACGGCCGTCAGCGTGCTTGTGCAGCCTAAAGTGACGGCGCAAAACGTTATTAGTGCCATTCGGGCCCAGTGGGTGGTCACAGTTTCATCCTCGCATTAAGTTTCATCGGATGCGCTGGCCTCCGTTGTCGAGAATATCGGGCTATTCGATGAGTGGTATCCGCCTTGTATGAGTATTAGGCGAGCGAATCACGCCGGTAGCATTCCCAGTTCCAAGCGCTCTGGGCAATCTCGTCAATGCCCTCGTGTTTCGGATTCCAGCCAAGCTCGTCGCGCGCTTTTCGCGCGCTGGCGACCAGTGTGGCCGGATCGCCTTCACGACGAGGGCCGACCGTGTGCGGAATCGTAGAGCCTACGGCTTTCTCGCAGGCGGCGATGACGTCTTTGACGGAGTAGCCGTTGCCGTTGCCCAAGTTGTAGGTCCCGAAGGCTCCGCGCTTTTCCATCGTCTCAATGGCTGCCACATGTGCGCTTGCCAGGTCGTCAACGTGAATGTAGTCGCGAACGCAGGTGCCATCGACGGTGGGGTAGTCGTCACCAAAGAGCGTGAGCGGATTACCGGTTCCGGCGGCGGCGCGCAGCGCATTCGGTATTAAGTGCGTTTCGGGTTCGTGCCACTCGCCCAAGTTTGCTGTGTTGTTGGCTCCTGCTGCGTTGAAGTAACGCAAGCAGGTGGCGCTGAAATCAGAGCTTTGGGTGACAGCCTGCAGCATCTGCTCGACAACCAGTTTGGTTTGGCCGTAGACGTTAATCGGGGCTTTTGGATGCTCCTCATCAATAAGGTCTGAAACCGGATTACCAAAGATGGCGGCGGTGGAAGAGAAAACCAACTTTCCAATGTCAGCCGCTTGCATGGCTCGGACCAAGTTGGTCGTTCCACCAACATTGTTTTGGTAGTACATCGCTGGTTGGTTCTTTGACTCACCCACTAGTGACTTGGCGGCGAAGTGAAGCACGCCCTCGAAGCCGCGTCCTTTGAGTTTTCGATTGAGGTGGTAGGTGTCTCGAAGATCGATCGGGATCAGCTCGCAACCCTGAAGGGCCCAGCGATGCCCGGTGCTTAAGTTGTCGAGAATCGTGACGTCATGGCCTGCTTGCAAGAGTGCATTGACGCTGTGGGAGCCAACGAAGCCCGCTCCACCGGTTACGAGTAGTTTCATAACCGAGGAGCTTAACGGTGTTACGTGGTTGAGGCCAGAAGCGTTTAGATAGCCTTCATCCCCGTCATGTAGTCGCGAAGTTCTTCACCGATGATTTCAACAGGGTGGTTCCGAATTTCCGCGTTGACCGCGATGAGTACTTTGTTGTCTACCGCATTGCCGCCAGTCATGCCCGAGCCAATAACGTCGGCATCGAGGCCTGCAACAAACGCTTTGAGCAGCGGACGCGCGGCCTGATCAAAGAGGTAACACCCGTACTCGGCCGTATCCGAGATCACCACATTCATCTCATAAAGTTTCTTTCGTGCAATGGTGTTCGCAATAAGCGGTGTTTCGTGAAGTGACTCGTAGTAGGCCGACTC
>CBFHJX010000201.1:0-1521 GCA_965656285.1 Luminiphilus sp.
AATGTAGCGTTGACATCGATGGTTATCAATCATTGGTTAAATCGCTCGCGTAGACCGTCTGAAAACTGAAGTGGCGCAATGGGGTGCGTGGTGCGGGAGCGAGGAGACGCGAGCAGAGGAGGGCAGAGCAGAGTAAAGCAGGTGTTTGCATGGGTCGGCTCCAACGTTCGTCTCCGTTATGACCCGTGTTAGTGGCTTTTACGCATGATGCGAGAGAAAAGTGGGCCAGAAGATTAGCCGTCCTAAATAAATGTGGATATACTTGCGCCCGACGTTAAGTACCACGTTATTTGGGGCCATAGCTCAGCTGGGAGAGCGCAACACTGGCAGTGTTGAGGTCGGCGGTTCGATCCCGCCTGGCTCCACCAATTTCAGGCGGTTACGTCAGGGATTGTCCTACGCAGTGCATGGCACGGCGACGCTGAGATCCTCAGGATGGAGGTTCAGGCGGTCACCGCCTTCTCTTCCCAAAGATTAGGCAAGTTCTGATCCGGACCGGTGGCTGCAATACGAATGCCTACCGTTAACATTCCCTAGTCGTATTTTCCCCCGTCTTACCCATACGAGCCTGTGCTCCTGTATAACGACTGTATGAAAATTCCTAAGCGTATTATTCCACTGGTTGAAGATGGCGTCGTAGATGAGGTCTTGCGTCAGCTCATGAGCGGCAAGGAAGCCACTGTTTACGTCGTTCGATGCGGTGACAAGATCCGCTGTGCCAAAGTTTACAAAGAGGCTGCTAAGCGCAGTTTTAAGCAGGCGGTGGAGTACCAAGAAGGGCGCAAGGGACGTAACTCCAGACGTCAGCGTGCGATGGAAAAGGGTTCTCGTTACGGGCGCAAGCAGCAGGAAGAGGCGTGGCACAATGCCGAAGTCGATGCCCTCTATAAGCTGGACAGGGCAGGTGTTCGTGTACCGACGCCCTTTGGGTGCTTTGACGGTGTTTTACTTATGGAGTTGGTGACGACCGAGGACGGCGAAGTCGCTCCACGCTTGAACGACGTCATATTGACCCAGGAGCAGGCACTGCAAGACAACGACGTCATGATGAGCTATGTCGTCAAAATGTTGTGTGCGGGTTTGGTGCATGGTGATTTGTCGGAGTTCAATGTTCTGGTTGACGACTACGGTCCGGTGATTATCGATTTACCACAAGCGGTCGATGCGGCCGCGAATAACCACGCTAGGTCAATGTTGGAGCGAGACGTTAACAACATCGTCGGCTACTACGCCCTGTTCGCGCCTGAGCTTCTCAACACCCAATATGCAAAGGAGATGTGGAGCCTTTACGAAGCGGGAGAACTGCACCCGGATACCCAGTTAACGGGTGAGTTCGTCAGTGATGAAGTCGACGCCGATGTTGACGGCGTGTTGCGTGAGATTGAGGCGGCCTTGCAAGAAGAGGAAGATCGCGAGGCGCGAGTGCGCGGTGCGGACGAATCAGGCGAATAGCGCGTATGCCGTCTAGCCCCGCCAGCGGGGGAGTGACTGCGCTTTACCGAGCCCGCGCCCTTCAATACC
>CBFHJX010000202.1:0-1461 GCA_965656285.1 Luminiphilus sp.
TTACCCGCCCTCCCGGGGTTCGGCTTCTCGGGCAAACCCGATCGACCGGGAACCGACGTTAGTGTCATTGCCAACATGTGGGAACAACTGATGCAGCGCCTCAACTACACTACGTTTCACGCACACGGCGGTGACTGGGGCTCCATTGTTACCCAAGCTGTCCTGCTCCAAGAAACCACAGGCTGCCTCTCGGGTCACTGCACTCTGCCGGTCGTTATGCCCGACGAGACCACACTTGAGAACCTTCAAACTGAAGAGATCGATGCCCTCGAATCCTTCCAGTTTTACAACGAATGGGACTCGGGGTACTCCAAGATACAAAGTACGCGACCTCAGACCCTCGGTTACTCGCTTGCTGACTCACCTTCGGGCCAACTGGCCTGGATTGTCGAAAAGTTCGCGTTCTGGATGGACTGCGAGAGTAACGGAGTGCGACACCCTGAAAACGTTTTGTCAAAAGACACGCTGTTGGACAACGTCACGTTGTACTGGGTGACCAATTCAGCCGCGTCCTCCGCGCGGCTCTATTGGGAGAGTTTCAATACACCCAACTTGAGTCCAATAGAACGAAAAATGGGTCTTAGTGTCTTTCCAAAGGAGATTATGCGGACCAGTGAGCGGTGGGCACGTGCTCGTTTTAAGAATCTCGTGCACTTTGAAAACCGGTTTGAAAAAGGAGGCCACTTTGCCGCGCTTGAAGTCCCTGAGACACTCATTAACGAGCTGCGCATTTGGCGATCTAAAAGCCAGGTTTAAGTGCTAATTACGTTGAAACTGCGTGACCCCTTCGATGAGGGTCATATCGACCTTGAGCTGACGCATGTCAGGCGCCGTGAGGGGACTGGCCGACAGAACCACTAAATCTGCGAGTTTGCCCGACTCTATCGAGCCAATTTGGTCGTCTAAAAACACCTGCCAAGCCGCATCAATCGTTACTGCGCGTAACGCGGACATGCGGTCGATGCGCTGATCCGGCCCCAGCACCACCCCACTTTTGGTTTTGCGTTCGACAGGACTCCAAACAGCCTGCAGCGGTCGCATTGGCGTCACGGGGGTATCCATGTGCGAGGAAAAACGGACACCCGCATTGAGGGCCCATTTAGCCGGGCTCATGTTAGCAGCTCTCTCTGGCCCCATAAAAATACCCGCATGCCGATCACCCCAGAAGAATGTGTGCGCCGAGAAAAAACTGGGGCTCACACCCAATGCAGCCATGCGATCTATTTGATCTTTTCGCGCCATCTGCGAATGAATAATCACGGGGCGAGCCTCGACCCAAGGGTGCAGGAGCGATGCCGCTTCAATCGCGTCAAGTGCATCCTCAATTGACGCGTCACCGTTCCCATGAATTGCCACTTGAATCCGCCGCTCATAAAGCCCCCGCACCTGTTCAAACAGATCCTCTCGAGACACTGAGGGGTAGCCGCGGTAGGTCGGGTCGCCTTTATAGGGACGATGGTA
>CBFHJX010000203.1:0-1425 GCA_965656285.1 Luminiphilus sp.
TGCCAATAACGGAGCAGTGGACGAGATATCCGTTAAAAATCCTATCTGAAGGTCCGTAAAACGACGTCTTCGTTGAGATACTGAAACTCATACCAGGCATCTATGCCCGTCAGTGATCAGGGATGCGGCCTTGGCTGTCTCTCGCAATCCCATAAAAAAAGCCCCATCTAGTGGATGAGGCTCTCAATGTTGGCGCGCCCGGCACGATTCGAACGTGCGACCCCCTGATTCGTAGTCAGGTACTCTATCCAGCTGAGCTACGGGCGCGAAGGGCAGTATCATACTCCAGAAGGTGTCTTTTTCAACCCGCTCCAGCGTCAAATTCACGGTTAAAATCAATCGATATAGCGTGACTTGCGCGTTGTGGGCTTGCTCCGAGTAAGATCTCTCCTTAAGGTGTTTCGCTGTAAAGACGGAGACCCGAATTATGCCAACAATGACGTTGCCTCAAATCGAAGACCTGTGCCGAGATGCACTATTGCGAGTGGGGGCAAGCGAAGACCAAGCGGCTGTCGTGGCCTCGGAGATTGCTGAAGCAGAAGCGGAAGGCATCCGTAACGTGGGCTTGGGGTATATGCACCTTTACTTAAAGCATTTGCGAGTCGGCAAGGTGAAGCCTCACGCGTCGCCATCGATCGTTAAAACGTCGGCCTCAAGCACCGTTATCGATGGGGATTTTGGATTTTGTCATCATGCCTATCTTGTGGGTGAGCAGCGCCTCATAGCGACGACTCGTGACCAGGGCGTTGGGGTCATGTCGATTCATCAGTCCTCTTCTGCAGGCGTTTTGGGTTGGTTCGTCCGCCGGCTTGCGCAACAAGGCCTGGTCTCACTCATGTTTGCCAACAGTTCAAAAGCCGTCGCAGCGCACGGCGGTAAGGTCCCTTTTTTTGGGACGAACCCTTTCGCTTTTGGCGCGCCCAGGGCGACAGCCGAACCGCTGGTTGTCGATATGGCGACGGCCTCAACCGCGCGGGTAAATTTAGTAAAAGCCGCAGCGGAGGGCCGCCTCATTGAGCCCGGGCATGCAATAGACACGGAGGGTCAACCCACGACTGACCCTGCAGCGGGACTCAAAGGGGCTCAGTTGCCGATGGGCGGGCCCAAAGGGTTTGGTCTGGGGCTTATGGTCGACGTGCTGGGCGGTATACTGACGGGCAGTAATGCCTCTTACGAAGCTTCTATGTTTGCCAGCACTGAGGGTGGCCCTCCCAACGTTGGCCAAACCATTATTGCATTAGATCCCGCCTTTTTTAGCGACGACTTTGTCGCGCACCTCGAGACCATGTTTACGGAGCTCACGCGGGGCAATGAGGTGCGTATACCGGGAGAGCGGCGGGCTGAGCGACGCCAATATCACGAAGCAAATGGGGTCGATGTGCCCCAGACCCTAGTGGCACAAATCCACGAGCTGTCGACAGTGTC
>CBFHJX010000204.1:0-1405 GCA_965656285.1 Luminiphilus sp.
TATCGGTAAAGAACAGGCGGCAATCCCCTGACAAGAAATGTCTGCAGAGGTTGAAGATCAAGCGGCTTGGTGAAAACACCCCAAAAGCCCTTGTTTTCGGATGCTTGCGCTGCATTGCTTCCGGTGTTCGCAGTACACCTACAAATCCTGAGCTTTGTTACAAACGGAAAAAAAAGCAAAAAAAAGCCGGCAATGCCGGCTTATTGAGTATCACACCAAAAAGTAACGCGTTATTGATCGTTCATTTGAGCTTTGATCAGGTCGCCAATAGTGCCCGGTGATGCTGCGTTATCCTGCTGCTTGAGCGACTGAACCGCTTCCTTCTCATCGTCCATGTCTTTGGCTTTGATCGACAGCCCGATTGAGCGAGTCTTACGGTCGATTGCAATAATCTTCGCTTCAACTTTTTCACCCACAGACAAGACTGAACGCGCATCTTCAATACGCTCGCGACTCAAATCAGCAACCTTGATGTAACCATCGACTTCCTCGTTGAGTTTGACAACAGCGCCTTTGGCATCAACTTCAGTCACTTCACCATTGACGATGCTGCCTTTGTCAGACTCTCCCAAGTAAATCGTGAACGAATCTTCTTCAAGCTGCTTAATGCCGAGTGAAATACGCTCGCGCTCAGGATCGATGCTCAAAATAACGGTCTCGATCTCATCGCCTTTCTTGTAGTTACGAACCGCTTCTTCACCGGTCTCGTTCCAGCTGATGTCGCTGAGATGCACCAGGCCGTCAATATTTCCGGCCAATCCAATGAAGATACCGAAATCAGTAATCGACTTGATTGAACCTGAAATCTTATCGCCCGTCGCATGCTCGGACGCGAAGGCATCCCATGGGTTTTGCTGACACTGCTTAATACCCAGCGAAATACGGCGACGCTCTTGATCAATATCAAGCACCATCACTTCTACTTCGTCACCGAGTTGAACGATCTTAGAGGGGTGTACGTTCTTATTGGTCCAGTCCATTTCAGACACGTGAACCAGTCCTTCGACGCCCTCTTCAATCTCAGCAAAACAACCGTAGTCCGTGAGGTTTGTAATACGCGCATTCACGCGGCTGCCCTCTGGATAACGATTTGTAATCTCCACCCAAGGATCTTCGCCCAACTGCTTAAGACCCAGCGATACGCGGTTGCGTTCACGATCAAACTTAAGAACCTTCACATCAAGCTCTTGTCCCACTTCAACCACTTCGCTTGGGTGCTTGATTCGCTTCCATGCCATGTCAGTGATGTGCAACAGTCCATCGACGCCACCGAGATCAACAAACGCACCGTAGTCAGTGAGGTTCTTGACCACACCCTTGACGCTCTGACCTTCTTGTAGGTTTTGGAGCAACTCGTCACGCTCGGCGCTGTTCGCGGCCTCCATGACAGCGCGACGCGATACCA
>CBFHJX010000205.1:0-1399 GCA_965656285.1 Luminiphilus sp.
TCTGATTTAAACAAGGAATTGGTTGTACTATCTACCGAAAATCCTCGTGTCGATGGTTCGACTAATAACGCCAATAATTTTCAACAAGAGCGGAAGTTACTCTCTGCGCGTTAATTTTTCGAGTTTTAACCCTACCGCGGAACCTTCTTCAAATCCGGGCCAATAACTATGCTCGTCGGATGGCACACCATTCCTAACTGAATAGATCGCCGCGGCTCCGTCTGGATAGACGTCAAGATACTCAAGCATCGTGGCATCACCTTTGAGATGATAATTGAAGTAGGCTGTGACGAAATGGTTCATTACATTGTTCATGCGCACGCTGTCCCATACCGGATCGGTGTAATGACTCGCGCCTTCACCCGTCTCACTGTCCAGTATTTCACGCGGGACCGGATAAGGCGCACCGGCATTATGGCCCGCGTTTTTGTAAGTGAGCAGATAGCGATCGCTGTTTATTGCCGCTTCGTAAATTGCCCGGACGCCGTTTTGATAGCCTGCGACAGTATCGTTGTCGCCTGCGAGATAGAACGTTGGAACTCGGATACCCGTTAGGTCTTGCTCACGCCAGAACCCGCTTTCCATACCCCAAGGAGCGATCGCAAAGCCCGCCTTAATGCGCGAGTCAAGGTTATTTCGGTAGTCGGGATTGCCCGTTGCATGCAACGAAAGTAATTCATTTGGAGGCGACATGAAGGAAGGAACGATTTCGTCGCTATAACCCCCTCCTAAATTGTTCACGAGCCCGTATCCACCCATCGAGTAACCTACAACTCCTGTTTTGTTCGCATCGAGCATGCCGGCGAGGAAACTGTCTGGATTTACCGCAAGCTGCGCCATGCTCTCGATTACAAAACGCTGATCCAGTGGACGGTTGTACAAGGTGCTAGAAAATGCCTGCGCGTCGTCATATGTGCTGTCTTTATGATCAATAGAGACAGCTACATAGCCCTTGCTGGCGAGATTTTCGCCGAGGTGACTCATCAGGTAACGGTTACCCGGATAACCGTGCGAGATCACAACTAACGGAAACGCCCCAGCGCTGGTGTCGGGAACTGCATCGCGCACAGCCTGACCCGAGAGCCTCGCGGTAATTTCAGGGTTACGTGTGATCGCAAGGTACTCTCCCCCTCGCGACTGACCGCTCGCGAGTTGCGCCGGATACCACACCTCAACGGTCAGGCTGCGATCATAAATCGCCACCTCTGATCCGCGCTGGGTGTTTAGCACATCGACGCGACCCGAATCAGTGACCACAATTGTCCGCACGCCAATATCATAGTCACCGTAAGCGGCCAAGCTCGGCGCATCTGGGCGAATGATATCTATCCGATTAACTTGCGCATTGCTTGCGACAAAATTCATGGTAAGCACACCTGCGATAGTCAGAGCTTTAGTG
>CBFHJX010000206.1:0-1395 GCA_965656285.1 Luminiphilus sp.
ATAAACTGCGCAAAGCACTTCTCAAGTTCGACGTTGTGGATCAGATCGATCTCGAAGGACTCAGCGAGCGACGACGTGGGGTCATTACCGCAGGCGTTGCAATCACAACTGCCATTTTTGACGTGTTAGGTATCGAGGTGATGCGCACCTCATCCGGAGCACTTCGCGAGGGTGTTATCTATGATCTCATGGGACGCCTCGATCACGAGGACGTCCGGGAGCGAAGCATTCGGGCCATGCTTCAGCGTTACTCGGTCGACGTTCCAACCTCGGAAACCGTGGGCAATTACGCGCGACACCTCGCCTCGCTCACTGCCAGTTCCTGGCGACTCGCCGACGAAGACATAGCGCTTTTGACGTGGGCAGCAAGGTTGCATGAAATCGGCATTGGAATATCACAAAAGCACTACAACCGGCATTCTGCTTATGTGATTGAAAATTCCGACATGCCTGGATTCTCCCAAGGCGATCAGATCGTAATGAGCCGACTGCTCAGAGGACACAGGGGTAAACTACCGCCTTACCTATTTGACGATATTCCCAGCAAAAAACGCGAGAAATTTGCTCGAATGTTGGTCTTACTGCGATTGGCCGTGATCCTTAAGCATGCGGGCCCAACGACGATTGAGCCGGACTTTACCGCGAAGGCCAAGGGTGAAAAGCTAAAAGTCCGCTTCCCAGAGGCCTGGCGACGCACCCACCCGCTCACTCTTTGGGAGGTCTCAGAATCGAAAACCGCATTTGAGAAGCTTGGTGTAAAAGTCCAGATAACGAACGAACACACCTAGCAGTCACTTTTTTGCGGTCACCGCCGCTGTTACAGATCGTAGCCCCGCTCGTCGTGCAAGACCAAGTCGAGACCTTCGGTTTCCTGCTCTTCATCAACACGGAGACCAATCAGGCTATCGACGACCTTGAGCAAAACCCAGCTGCCAATGAGTGCGAAGGCAAATGTCACCACCACGCCAAAGACTTGGACGTAAAGCTGCCCACCGATACTGCTAATACCGTCAGAGAATCCATTACCGCTTAAAATACCGATACCGGGAGCACAGAAAATACCCGCCAGTACAGTTCCTAGTATTCCGCCCACGCCGTGAACAGGAAACACGTCGAGGCTGTCATCGATTTTGAGCGTGTTTTTCAGTGTGATCGTCGCAAAGTAACAGACGACGCCGGCTGAGAGGCCAATGACAACCGCCGCCGCAGGTCCCACCGAGCCGGACGCCGGCGTAATGGTTCCTAAGCCTGCGACCATACCCGTCACAATACCCAACACGGACGGTTTTCCGTGGCGAATCCACTCCATGGTCATCCAGGCAAGCGATCCGCAGGCGGCACTCAAGTGGGTTACCAACATCGCCATTGCAGCACTGTTATCGGCGGCTAGCGCAG
>CBFHJX010000207.1:0-1377 GCA_965656285.1 Luminiphilus sp.
TTAATACGATGGTACTGCGGGCCTTCCAATGCACTGTAAAATCCAACCAGTGGGCGCGTCTGACTCTCGTACACACCAAGCCGGTGGCGAACAGTCGCCTCTGCATCGTCATTTCGTTGGATGAGGGGCTCACCGGTCAGATCGTCGAATCCATCTTGTTTTGGCGGGTTGTGCTCAATGTGATAAATGCGCCCGCTGCCGGGGTGCACACGACGCCCACTCATGCGCGAGACTATTTCTTCGTGGTCAACGTCGATTTCAATGACTTGATCAATATCGATATCCGCCTCGACCATTGCCTCGGCCTGCGGGATGGTTCTGGGAAACCCGTCAAGGAGACAGCCATTTTCACAGTCGGGCTCGTCTAATCGGTCTTTCACCAACCCGATGATAATGTCATCGGAGACTAAGCCACCTTCGTCCATGATCACCTTGGCTTTTTTTCCAAGCTCCGTGCCTGCCTTTACAGCAGCCCGAAGCATGTCACCGGTACTGATTTGAGGGATACCGAAGTGGTCGCACAAAAAGGCGGCTTGGGTCCCTTTGCCGGCGCCTGGAGCACCCAGAAGAATAATACGCATGTTGTCCCTATTTACGATATCAGACTGCATCACAGCCTAAGAGCGAGAAAATACACACCGAGAGCAGACCTTACAAGTTATGTCGACCGCTCTTTACGCTTTGCCTCTTGCCAACGTGCGTCAAGACGCTGGATGTTTTCTTCGTCCAATCGACTTCCATCGACGAGTGCATCGCCTTCGGCCGTCCTCACACGCGCCTCAAAACGTCTGTTTGCTTTGCGAAGCGCAGCCTCAGAATCCACCTTCAAATACCTCGCCATATTGACGACGGTAAATAATACGTCCCCCAGTTCACTTTCGATCTCCTGCGTTGCACCTAATTCGATTGCGCCCGAGAGCTCATCAAGCTCTTCAGTAAGCTTGAGAGAAATGGCCCCTAGCGTCTCGAAATCAAAGCCCACACCGCTTGCGCGTTTTTGAAGCTTCTGGGCGCGAGCCAGAGCACTGAGCGTGGATGGGACGTCATCCATGATACTGAGCTGGGCACGAGCATGTCTCTCGGTCGACTTCGACCTTTCCCAGTTGCGTTTGATGTCATCCAGAGTGGTCTTGTCGTGAACAACACCCTCAAGCTTTCCCTCATGAAAGACATGTGGATGACGTCGGATGAGTTTCTGCGTAATGCCGGCGACCACACTATCAAAGTCGAACTGGCCGTCCTCTCGGCCAAGCTGGGCGTAAAATACAACCTGAAATAGAAGATCACCAAGCTCCTCCTCAACATGCTCGACGTCAGCTTGCTCGAGGGCGTCAACCAGCTCAAGGCACTCCTCCAGTGTGAATGGTGCGATGGACT
>CBFHJX010000208.1:0-1374 GCA_965656285.1 Luminiphilus sp.
TGGCTGTGAGATGACGCGCTATTGCTCGGGAAAACACCTTGGCAAGCACTGCATTGCCCTCAAAGTCGTAGTGAACGTGTTCTACCAATAAGTTCCACCCGGGTGGGTATGGCGCACTCGCCTGATCAAAAGCCTTGAGGCTGTGCACAAAACTGACTTGGTGTTGAGGGTAATCCGCGGCCACTCGCTCGATCGTGGCATTGATGCGTGTATCGGCTCTGAACCTGAGCCCATCGAGGTCAAGTGCGCGCTCATAGTGTGTCCGCGCCACCGCGTGTTGACCCTGCTTTTCAAGACTAGTTGCCAACTGGAAGTGCGTGTCAGCATGTCCGTCATCCAGCATCAGGGCCTGCTGCCAAAGGTCTTGAGCAACTCGCCATCGGCCGTTGAGTGCCTGTACGCGCGCTTGATCACGCAGGGATTCAAACTGCGCTCGCTCGCGCTCTAAAAGGTCATTGGAGCCGATGGACAAAAAGGGGGCTGATTGGCGCAAATTGACGGGCACCGTCGATAAAACAACGTGCATCCCTTTAGCGTTGAGCGTGTCGATAATGTCCCTGAGATTCGCCTCAAAGTGATCATAGACGGACGCCATCCGCGGGTCGCTTTCAGGCACTCCGTTATCAACGAACATCTGCATGCCCTGCCATTCGAGATCGGTTTTAGCGTCGGAGTTCTGCACCTCTTGAAGTGAGCGGTCAAAAAGCTGCCAAAGGCGGGTACGTTTCAGCGCTTGCAGGGTCCTTATACCGGTCATACTCGATAAAAAATTCTGGTTGAATGTGCCCGGTCCATAAGGTCCTACGACCTCATTATTGCCCATCAACACAACGGCCACGTCAGCCGAGCCAGAGGGCAGCGTATTAGCGACCTCGTAGACCACGTGCGAGTTCACGGAGGTCATGGCCGTATTGACGACCTCCACGTCTTTATCGGGAAACAGGGCATTGAGCTGTGTCGCCAAAAGTCGATCAACACCATGATTTTTATGGGGAAAACCCATCGCTGCCGAACCACCCAGCACGTAAACGCGAAGACGATTGTCACGATCAGTCTGCTCAAACGTGTTTTGTAGCGGACCCACATTAAGTGACGGTGGATAAAACTGATCCGCAAAATCGGGGTTTTCTTGAAAGTAGGTTTGACCGTCAATATCGATCGTATTGAAGTACTCGTAATGGGTGCCCACACCGGCGACACGCAGGGCCAATTCGAGCACTATAAAAAATAACAGCGGTATGACCACAACCGTTATGATCGTAAACAACGTATTTCGTGTGTTTGACACTGAACATTATCCTTTGACGATGCGTGATACCTTAATCAACGCACCTAAGTTTCCCAAGAGCGGCGATAGTTAACCTGCAATGACAC
>CBFHJX010000209.1:0-1327 GCA_965656285.1 Luminiphilus sp.
CAGCAGCACTGTCCAAGGCAAGCAGCGCCTCCGACGTGGACGTTCAGTCTCCGCCCGCTGCGACGTCTCTGATCGCCACGCCGCTGTTCCACGTGACCGCTAACAATTGTGCGGTACAAGCCGGTACGCTCGCGGGCAATCGGTTTGTCCTGATGTACAAGTGGGACACACTAGACGCGTTAAAACTCATTCAGGCTGAGGGTGTTAATACCATCAGTGCAGTGCCAATGATGACGCGCGAACTACTGAATCATCCCGAGTTTAGTGACTACGACACGTCAAGTCTCGCCAGCATGGGCGGCGGAGGCGCTGCGATGCAACCTGACTTGGCACGCAAGGTCGATGAGCAGACAAAAAAAGCCCGTCCTGCTCAAGGTTACGGTATGACAGAGGTCTGTGGAATCATCACTTACATTGCCGGCGACGTATTCCTCGATCGTCCTGAGAGCTGCGGTTATCTTGCGCCGACATTCGAGGGGCGCGTGATCGACGCAGAAGGCGCAGTGCTCGCCTCAGGCGAGGTGGGCGAGGTGTGTGTCAAGGGTGCTGCGGTCATTAAGGGCTACCTTAATCGACCCGAAGCCACGGCAGAAACCATTGTCGACGGCTGGCTTCACACGGGCGATATTGGTTATTTTGATGAGGATGGATTTTTATTCTTGGTCGATCGCGCCAAGGACATGATTCTGCGTGGTGGCGAGAACATCTACGGTGCTGAGGTTGAGTTTGCCGTGTTCGATCATCCCGCGGTGCTCGAGTGTGTGGCTTTTGCTGTCCCCGACGATCGCTTTGGGGAAGAGGTTGGTGCGGCCATTCACCTCAAGGACGGTGCGATGTTGGACGCTGCAGGACTTCGAGAACACCTCTCGACGCGTCTCGCTGCGTTCAAAGTGCCACGCTATATTTGGTTTCTCGCTGAGCCGCTACCGCGCAATGCGAATGGGAAGTTCCTCAAGCGCGAACTTCGCGATGTTCTGGATCCTGCATCCGCAGACTGAGCGCTCAGTGAATCAGATACGACAATAACACTGTGCCTAGTCTTCGAAAATAAGAGGTAGAACTGATGAGTCAGTACGAAACGCTCGACGTTACTCAAGAGGGCGGCATCATGACGATTGCGCTCAATCGACCCGAAAAAATGAATACGTTTAACACGACTTTGCGTCGAGAAATTGCGCAAGCAGCGATTGCTGCGAATCTCGAAGACTCGGTCCGTGTTGTCATTTTGACCGGTAACGGTCGGGCATTTAGTGCCGGCGCCGATCTCTCTGAGGACACTGGAATGTCTAACGGTCACTCGGTAGAGAGCGACCTGAACTTTGAATAC
>CBFHJX010000210.1:0-1309 GCA_965656285.1 Luminiphilus sp.
CGCCCGTAGCACCGTAAAGGCAAGTATTGCCAATAATGCTCGCGTCGCGACTCTCGAACCGACTGCCCTTGGGTGGATAAATGACGAGTTTCCCGCCGGCCATGCCTTTCCCCACATAGTCGTTACAGTCGCCGCCGAGGTACATGTGCAGCCCGCCCGCATTCCAGACACCAAAGCTTTGTCCCGCGGTTCCACTGAGTCTTAACACAACAGGCGTCGCTTCCATGCCTTCATTGCCGTAGCGTTTTGCAATCTCTCCCGAAATACGAGCACCGATCGAGCGATCACAGTTCGTCAATGAGAACTCAAACTCTCCACCTTGATGAGCCTCGATCACTGGCAACACCTCGTTGAGAATGAAGGCGGCTTTCTCGCCTCTGTCGAAAGGCGGATTCCGCTCCACCTCACAAAATTGTGGCTGATCAATTGCGGTATCGTCGGTCCAGGTAATTGGATGAAGATTGAGCGATTGCTGCTTTTCTGTCATACCGTCCAAGTGCTCTAGTAAGTCGACGCGCCCGATTAAGTGCTCAAGCTTTGAGACGCCCAACATCGCCATCCATTCGCGCGTCTCCTCGGCTACGAAGCGGAAGAAGTTAACCACGCGCTCGACGTCTCCGACAAAGTGATCCTTGCGAAGCTGATCATTCTGAGTGGCAACACCCGTAGCGCAGTTATTCAAATGGCAGATGCGAAGGTACTTACACCCCATTGCAATCATCGGCGCTGTTCCAAAACCAAAGCTCTCAGCACCCAAAATGGCGGCTTTTACAACATCTAATCCAGTTTTCATGCCGCCGTCGGCTTGCACACGAATTTTTCCTCGTAAACGGTTCCCACGGAGTGTCTGATGCACCTCAGCAAGCCCCAGCTCCCAGGGTGATCCTGCATGACGGATCGACGTTAGCGGGCTTGCGGCAGTACCGCCGTCATAGCCTGAGATAGTAATCAGGTCCGCATAAGCTTTCGCAACGCCCGCAGCGATAGTGCCAACGCCCGGCTCCGACACAAGCTTTACCGACACCAATGCGGTCGGGTTGACCTCTTTCAAGTCGAAGATTAGCTGCGCCAGATCTTCGATTGAGTAAATATCGTGATGCGGCGGCGGCGAGATCAGTGTCACGCCAGGCACCGAGAATCGTAAGCGCGCGATGAGGTCATTGACCTTCCCACCCGGTAGCTGTCCCCCTTCACCAGGCTTCGCCCCTTGAGCAACCTTTATTTGCAGCACCTCAGCGTTGACTAAGTAGTGTGGTGTAACGCCAAAACGACCTGAAGCGATTTGCTTAATCTTCGACACACGGTTTGT
>CBFHJX010000211.1:0-1305 GCA_965656285.1 Luminiphilus sp.
CCCCAAGGCACACAGGTCCGCGTGCGAGACTTACGCGCTAACGATCAAGTGACTGATCGTGCCCAAACCGGTCAACGCGTTGCGCTCTGCGTCACTGGCAAGGTGCAGCTTGAAGACATTGAACGGGGTCACTGCCTAATAGACCCAACCTTGGTCTATCCTTCACAGCGTGTTGACGCCGAGGCGTCTATTCTTGCTCACTCGCCGCACGGTCTTAAACATCTAACGCCCGTGAAGGTCTACATTGGCGCACAACGCCTGAGCGCCCGCATAGCGCTCATTGATCACGTCGGGAGCACACTTGAGTCGGGGCAAAAAAGCCTCGTGCAGCTAATCTTGGACAGCTCGGTAAGCACCTTCACGGGCGAACGCTTTCTGATCAGGGATGACTCGGAATCAATCAATTTAGGCGGAGGCAGAGTGCTCGACCCGTGGGGTCCCAAGTACGGAAAGTCCAAGCGTGGGCGAGTTCAATGGCTCAATGTATTAAAGGCTGAGAACGCAGAGGAAGCGCTGCGGAGACTTGTATTTAAGTATCCCTGTGTGGATTGGCGTCACCTCGCAAGGTGTTACAACCAAAAATCAGACGCCCCCCTACCCACACTTCCAAAAGGGGTCATCAGCTTCACAAAGGATGGCGCCATCTGGGTGGCCACAGCGACATCACTCGCAAACACACGTCAGGTCATTCTTAATGAGGTCGAACAAGACCAGAAGACCCTCGTCGAGGCCCAGGGCTTAGCCAAACCACAGCTCGTTTTACAAGCCGCTCGCAAGACTCATGTGGCACTCGTGGAAGCAGTTCTTGAGGTTCTGTTAAAAGACGGAACGCTCGTACTCGCAGACGGTCGTATCTTCTCTGCCCAGTCAATCAACAGATCCGATTCAACGATTGCACACTGGCTAGCGATGCGCGATGAGCTTAGGAGGGCGAGGTTAGACGTGCCGGTTCTCTCAGACCTGCGATCGCGCACCGGCTTATCTGAAATTGAGCTCAAAATTGCAATCAAACACGGAACATCTCGTGCAGAACTACACCGAATTAACGCCACGCGGTACGCCATGGCTGACACGCTACGGCAGATTTCAACCGACATTGTTGCACTCGCAGGCAAAGGTCCGTTTACCGTCGTCGATGTGAAAGAGCACTTTGCCATTGGCCGAAAATTAACCATTGAGTTACTCGAGTTTCTTGACAGTATTAACGTCACCCAGCGCAATGGAAACGCTCGGGTTATTTCCAACGCAAAGGTGATCACGCAGCGGTTTGGTGATTAAGTTTTTCGGAAGAGCGACGTCCCCGGT
>CBFHJX010000212.1:0-931 GCA_965656285.1 Luminiphilus sp.
TGACACGCTCACGTTTACTGGACTTGATGACGCGTTATTTGGTGAGGCCGCCACTGAAATCTTTGATCAAGTGCAAGCGGTTCAGATTATTGCCTGCGGGACCAGCTATCACGCAGGTCTGATCGCTCGTCATTGGCTTGAGAGCTTTGCCGGTGTGCCTTGTCAAGTTGAGGTCGCATCGGAGTTTCGTTATCGGCGGTCCGTTTCACTGCCCGGTACGCTTGTGGTGACTATTTCTCAGTCGGGTGAGACCGCTGATACTCTGGCCGCGATCAAACACCTACCCGACGATTATGCCCTTGCTAAGCTTGCGATCTGCAACGTTGACCACAGCGCCATCGTTCGCGCGAGCGACCTTGTGTTTCTGACCCGAGCCGGACCCGAAATCGGTGTGGCGTCGACTAAAGCGTTTACCACACAGCTTGCCGCACTCATGGTGCTTATGGCGTGTCTCGCTCGTCGTCAATCTGCGAGCGTGTTGGATGAGGCGCTAGTCAAGCAGGCCATTGCTGAAATACCATCGGCGGTTGAAGCCACACTGGCGCAGGACGCAAAGATCGCGGAGCTCGCGCCGAGCTTTGTCCATCGCGACCACGCCCTATTTCTAGGCCGGGGTGTCTATCATCCGGTTGCTAAAGAGGGTGCGCTAAAGCTTAAAGAAATTTCTTATATTCACGCTGAGGCTTACCCTGCAGGGGAGCTCAAGCACGGCCCATTGGCGCTCGTCGATGACAAGATGCCTATTGTGGCGGTTGCGCCGAACGACCAGCTTTTGGATAAGCTCCGTTCGAACCTAGAAGAAGTGCGCGCGCGCGGTGGCCAGCTATTTGTGTTCGCTGACCAGGCTGTCGGTTTTGAGAGCGGCCCAGGCGTCACGGTTATCGATGTACCTTCCGTGTCAGAGCTTGCAGGGCCTATCGTCTATACCGTG
>CBFHJX010000212.1:941-1282 GCA_965656285.1 Luminiphilus sp.
GTGGGGTTTTTATACTAATGATTGTTTTGCCAATCATATATAGTTTGACTAACGATTTAATTAAAAAGAGAAGTAAGTAATATAGGGAGGGGTAAGAACACCCTGTTACTGTGGAGTAGGTTTTACTCGCCCGTTGTTTGCTTGTCTAAGTCTGCTTTTTTGAATCACTTAAATGAAATAGACTTTTATTTAAGTGATTTCTTTGAGTTGAATTATGAAACGCCCCTTTTTACTGTTGCGAATAATTCCCCCCCTGATGCCAGAATCTTTAGTTCGATAGACGCTTTGAAACTCCTGACGCTGCGGTATTACCCTCGATGAATCACTCGGAGTATTGAAGT
>CBFHJX010000213.1:0-1246 GCA_965656285.1 Luminiphilus sp.
GTATGTCACGCCAGGCTTTATTGATACTCACGCGCACTGGGAGTTCCGAACCAGCGACGTATTGGAGCCTCACAATTGGTCACTAGTTGCTAATGCGGCCTACGGAGTAACCGCGGGCCTCGATGTTCAAACGGCGTCGAACGATTACTTGGCGTACCGTGATTTTGTCGAAACAGGGCAATCGATTGGGCAGCGTGCTTTTATGACGGCGCGTGGCGTATTTGGCGATACTGACTTTCAGTCCTATGACGAGACCCACTCGTATCTTCGGCGCTACAGAGATCACTACAAAACGCGAAACATTAAGAGCTACGTAGTGGGTAACAGGGAGCAACGGCAGTGGGTGGTAAAGGCCAGTAAAGCGCTTGGTCTGATGCCGACGACAGAGGGCGCGGGCGATCAGGCGCTGAATATTACACATGCGATCGATGGCATGCACGGTAACGAACACACGCTCCCAGATGCACCCTTTTTCACTGATGTGGTAGAGCTGTTCGCTCGGACGAAAACGGCTTATACACCCACGTTAGTGGTGCAATACAACGCGCCGACCTTGGTCGACTATTTCTTCACGCGCACCGAGGTGCACGACGATGTGAAATTACAGCGGTTCTACCCTCACAATCGGCTGGATGAGCTGACACAGCGACGATCCACGTGGCTCCGTGATAATGAATTCGATTTTAAACAGGGGGCGGCGCAGGTCGCGAAAATCCAGCGAGCTGGTGGTTTGGTCGGTGTCGGTGGTCACGGAGAACTGCAGGGTCTGGCGTATCACTGGGAAATGTGGGCCTTTGAGATGGGCGGCATGCGGCCTGTTGAGGTGTTGAGGGCAGCGACGATTGATGGTGCGAAAATTATCGGTATCGATCAGGACCTTGGCTCAATCGAGGTTGGAAAGCTCGCTGACCTGGTTATTCTTGATGCTAATCCGCTGAGCGATATTCGAAATACTACGAGCATTAGCAGGGTGATGATTAATGGACGGCTGTATGACGCCAACACAATGAATCAGCAATGGCCCGAGCAGAAGCCACTCCCGGAGTTTTGGTGGTGGAACCAAGAGGACGTTCGCTTCTCGGTAACGCCTGTGACTCAAGAGCAATAGGTAGTGACGATGCTCTGGCCGTTGGCACGGGTGTCGCTAAGAGCGTCGCACCGCGGTGATTGACGGTCTGTTGTTGTCGATGCATTCCATCATTTGTGCCCGCCCACGATGTCATGACCAGGCGGTCACCATCCGCTG
>CBFHJX010000214.1:0-1234 GCA_965656285.1 Luminiphilus sp.
CGGAGGGTTACTCACGCTGCGAATTTTCGAATGCTTAAAACCGGTTATCTCTGCCTGTAACGGTCCCGCCGTCGGAATCGGCGCCACCATGCAGTGTGCGATGGATATCCGACTGGCCAGTGAAAATGCGAAGTACGGGTTTGTGTTCTCAAAGCGAGGAATTGTTCCTGAAGCGGCATCGAGCTGGTTTCTTCCCCGCGTTGTTGGCATCAGCACAGCATTAGAGTGGACGTTTTCGGGTCGCATTTTCAATGCTGAAGAGGCGTTAGAGAGGGGCTTTGTTAGGACAGTTTACGGGGCAGATGAACTTCTGCCCGCCGCTCGGGCGTTGGCGGCCGAGTTTTGTCATGAGACGTCCGCTGTCTCAGTGGCGATGGCACGTCAAATGATGTGGAAGATGTTGGGTGCGGACCACCCGATGGAGGCGCATCAAATAGACTCGCGAGGCGTTTACTTCACCGGCAAATCAGAGGATGCCAAAGAGGGGGTTAAATCCTTCTTGGAGAAGCGGCCTGCACGTTATCCCGGAAAAGTGAGCAGTGATATGCCCGAATTTTTCCCTTGGTGGGACGAGCGCGACTTTAACTAGTGTCGCGAGGCAGAGCCTATTTTTCAGCGATGTGACCGAATCGATAAAGTGTTCGGTGGCGATAAATCTGCCCCGGCATCAAGTCGATGCTGGGCGCCAACGCTTGATTGGGAGCGTCCGGAAACCCCTGAGCTTCCAAACAGATACCGGCGCGCGGTGTGAACGGCGCCGAAAGCTCATCACCGGTATAAATTTGCAGCGCTGCCTGTGTCGTTAGGCAGTCGAGTTGAAGGTTTGAAGATGCGAGACGCAGACTCGCTGCATGCCGCAATGTGGAGGCCCCACTCAGAACAAAGTTGTGATCGACTGGTGTGTTGCCCAGGGTCCACCACTCTTGGAAGTTCAGGCTTGTCCCGACGACTGAATGCAGCGCACCGGTCGGCAACAGTCGATTATCAACCTCACTGAATGCCTTGGCGTTCACTTTTAGCTCGTGGTCACTAAGAGGTCCCCCTAAGTTGAAGTAGGGGTGACTGGCTAAGTTCATGATCGTGGGCTGACTTGTCGTGGCAACAAAATCGATCTGGAGGCTCAATGGATCGACCAGGACATAACGCACTGTAATTGTTCGATCGCCAGGAAAACCGTCTTCCAAATGTGCAAGTTCTAGAGAAAGCGCAAGCGAGTGATCATCGCGCTGGGGCG
>CBFHJX010000215.1:0-975 GCA_965656285.1 Luminiphilus sp.
TAGTTCTTTTTTAAAGCCCAGTCTGACTGCGCCTTCTAGCCCCATACCGCCAAATTCACCTTGTGGCCAGCTGGCGGTAATGGTGGGAAACTCAAAGGACCCTCCCACCAATGCCATGGCGCCCAGCCCATAGCCTCGACGTAAAAAGATCCCGACCCACGGGGTGTCGACACTGGCTGCAGTGTTAAACAGTTCAGGCATTACTTTTGCCGCGCCCATCGCTTCGCTTTCTGGACCCACCATGAACCCTGGTGTATCGACAAGAGACACGATGGGGAGCTTCCAGCGTTTCGCCAGCTCCATCATCTCTCCTGCCTTTCTTGCCGCATCGACATCGATAGCACCCCCAAGGTGGCGGCAGTCACTGGCGATGACTGCAACCGCGTGTCCTTCAACTCGTGCAAGTGCGGTGACGACGGCACGACCATAAACAGGGCGAAGTTCTACGACAGACTGTGCGTCAAACAGCACATCCATGACCCGCCTGACGTCATAGGCCATACGCCGATTATCCGGGAGGATCGTTCGTAGTATTTGTTGGTCTGCCGCTGGAGTGGGCGCTGTCGATCCTTGCGCGTAGCCTAGAACCCATTTGGCTAATGCGGTCGCGTGTGCTTCGTCCTCTGCCAATAAGTCGATGGCGCCGGCACTGCACAGGGTGTTTACGGGGCCTATTTCGTCGGGATGAAATACACCAAGACCCCCGCCTTCGATCATGGCGGGTCCCGCCATGCCTATGGATGATTTTTTTGTGGCGATACGAATGTCACCCGCGCCAAAAAGAGCGGCGTTTCCTGCAAAACAGTACCCATTGTTTACCGTGATGCGCGGAACTTTGCCGGTTAAGCCGGCCCAGCGGCTGAATGATGTGCTGTTAAGGCCCGCAATATTAACCTTGACGTCGGTATCACCGGGCCGACCACCGCCACCTTCCGTGTACATAATGAACGGCAGGCGGTCGCGTTCAGCGACCTC
>CBFHJX010000215.1:985-1214 GCA_965656285.1 Luminiphilus sp.
TGATGAAAAAACCCCTGAGTTCCGGCTAACACGCTGTAATCGTAAATGGCTAGAGCCACGTTTGAATGGCTTGACCCACGGAGCTCGGAATTGATCGTCGCAGTACCTGTAATGACACCATCTGCTGCTGTATCAATGCGCAGTGACTCCGGATCACGACGATCGCGCTGTGCGGCAACAGCCAATTGGCCGTACTCAACGAAGCTACCGCGATCAATCAGATCTTCAA
>CBFHJX010000216.1:0-1142 GCA_965656285.1 Luminiphilus sp.
AATTTCACGTTGCTGGCGCGCAAACTGGGCACGTTGCTGGGCCATGCGCTCCGCGCGCTGTTGCTCAAAAGCCGAATAGCCACCGCGGTACGTAAAGAGCTGCTCCTGCTCAAGACTTAATGTTCGCTCACAAATGGCGTCGATGAAATCGCGGTCGTGCGAAATCATCATCAACGTACCGTCGTAGCGCAAAAGCCACATCTGTAACCAGAGCATCGTGTCAAGATCGAGGTGGTTGGTCGGCTCATCCAGCAGCAGGACATCGGACGGTGTCATCAGTGCTCGAGCGAGATTTAGCCTCACACGCCAGCCCCCCGAAAAGTCCGTCACCGTCGATTCGAGGTCTGCTCGTGTGAAACCCAGACCCAGCAGTAGTTGTTCTGCTCGACGCGGCGCACTGTAGCCGTCAAGCGTGTCGAGCTCCTGGTATAAATAGGCAGCGCGCTCATAGTCTTCAGTGCGTTCGGCCTTCGCAATCTCCTGCGTCAACTTATATACAGCCGCATCGCCGCCCATGACAAAGTTAAGCGCCGTATCGTCACTCGCCTCAAGCTCCTGAGCCATATGAGCAATCCGCAATCCCGCCATGCCGCGTATGTGGCCCTGGTCTGAAGAAAGATCCCCCAGTAGCAGTGAAAACAAGCTCGACTTTCCGGTCCCATTAGCACCAATCAGTGCCAATTTTTGGCCCGGCTGCAAGGTGGCAGAGGCGTTTTGCATTAAGAGTTTAGACCCTCGTCGCAGACTGATATTTTCTAAAATAATCACGCTAGTTGCTGTATCTCTTAGTGCACTGCCTCCCAAAAAAGATTGTTAAATCCCGTTTAGCAGAGCACATCGTTAGGTGGCATCACTGGTCGATGGATGGGTCGGGTATCGATCGGCAAATGTATTCGTGGTTTCTAAATTGATGGGTCCGACGCTGTCCCACACTCAGGTTTCAGGGCAGTTCGGGTACCGTTCGTAGCTTCTCGACTGCCTTCCAAACTCGAATGAAGTTACCGCCCCAAATTTTTTGAATATCGGACGCTGAGTACCCTCTTCGAAGTAGCCCTAGAGTGACGTTAAAGGACTCACTCGCGTCGCTGTAATTCGGGATACCACTCCCGTGGTTAAAGTCCGTACCAATACCCACGTGATCA
>CBFHJX010000217.1:0-1130 GCA_965656285.1 Luminiphilus sp.
CCGACGATCTGGGCTATAACGACATCTCGACTTTCGGTGGAGGCGTGACCGAAGGTTTTAAAACACCCGGTATCGACCGACTGGCTGAAGAGGGAGTGGTCTTCTCGCAGGCGTACTCAGGGGCAAGTACTTGTGCGCCCTCTCGCGCCATGCTGATGACCGGGCGATACCCCACTCGAACTGGGTTTGAATTTACACCCACACCTGCCGGTATGGCACGAGCGGTTTCGACCGTCGCCTCGACCGTTCAAACCTCATCGTCACCGCCTTACTACTACGATGCGGAGGTTGAGCGCTCGCACCCCAGCTACGAAGAGAAGGGGTTACTGACCGGTGAGTTAACGATCGCGGAGGTGCTGCGGGACAGTGACTATTACACGGCTCACATCGGCAAGTGGCACTTGGGAAGAGAAAATGGCATGGGACCCAATGCCCAAGGCTTCGACGACAGCCTGCTCATGACGAGCGGTCTTTACCTTCCCGAGGACCACCCAGATGTGGTCAATGCGAAGCTTGATTTTGACCCTATTGATCGCTTTCTTTGGGCGGCGATGCGTTATGCGGCCAGTTTTAATACGACGTCCGGCGACGTGTTTGAGCCGGGCGGCTATCTGACAGATTACTGGACTGATGAAAGCATTAAGGTCATTCGTAACAACAAAGACAGGCCCTTTTTCCTCTACTTGGCGCATTGGGGACCACACACGCCCCTGCAGGCCACTCGGGCTGACTACAAGGCAGTCGGTGACATTAGACCGCACCGAAAGCGTGTTTATGCGGCGATGATTCGGGCGGTAGATCGCAGTGTGAGCCGGATACTGGACACCTTGGATGAAGAGGGCATTGCCGATAATACGATGGTCGTGTTCACCAGTGACAATGGTGGCGCTGGGTATATTGGGCTTCCCGATGTCAATCAGCCTTTCCGAGGGTGGAAAATAACGATGTTTGAAGGTGGGATACGGGTGCCACTGTTTATGAAGTGGCCCGCGCAACTTCCCGCCGGCACTGTGGTAGAGACGCCGACAGCGCACATTGACGTCATGCCTACGATAGCCGCTGCAACCGGAGCCGTCATTCCTGAGCGTGTGGCGTTAGACGGTGTGCCACTGGAAAGCCCGTGCCCGGGC
>CBFHJX010000218.1:0-1113 GCA_965656285.1 Luminiphilus sp.
CGAGCTTTTTGACGTCGCGAGTGGTCGATCTATAAAGTTTGTCTCCTCGCCGATAGGCTTCAAAATCAATGTAGAAAGCGGGGATATCAATCACACCCACGCGGTGCGTTTGATCGTCTTCGTCTGTGAATTCGATGATCTCTTTTTGTGCTGCCTGTTCCTCGAGTTTGACTTCATTACGGCGTATGGGAACCACTCGTCGCTGGTCGGTTTTTCCTTTGTCGGGGATCACTTCAAGACGCACGGTCGTGTCGCGCGGCCCACGGATAAGGTCGACGATTTCATCAAGTCGCCAGCCAATCACATCTTCAATCGGTCCTGTTTCACCTTGGCCTACCCCCATAATGAGATCGGAGGGTCTCAGGCCGCCTTGCTTGTCCGCGGGACCCGCTGGCACCAACCGAGTGACTTTGGCGTATTCATCATCAATCTGCAGTATGGCGCCAATGCCCTCGAAAGACAGACTCATATTGATATCAAAATTTTCCGCTCGCCTCGGCGAAAAATAGTTAGTGTGCGGATCATATTGCTCCGCCAACGTATTGGCATAAATTTGAAAGACATCCTGAGCGTTGTACTGGGCTAGTCGCTTGAGTTGGGATTGGTAGCGTCGCTCAAGCGTTTCGGGTATCTCGTCCGGGGCTTTGTCGGCGAGCAACAGGCTGAGGGCTTGGTTTTTGAGCCGCTTGCGCCAGCGTTCGTCAAGCTCTGCGTCGTCCTTCGCCCACGGCATAGCCGAGCGATCAATCTCTAAGTATTCCTCGACCTCATAGTCAAAGCCCTCGAGCGTTTGTGGCAGTGTTTCCAAGATGGCGGTTAAGCGGTCTTTGAGTTCATCGTGAAAGTCGTTGAATATGGTGAAGGCGGGCGCTAGATCACCGGCCCTTCCCGCGTTGTCGAGCGTCAGTTGCCATTGCGAAAATGCGGCGATGTCATCGGCCTCAAAGAACATACGCTGCGGGTCAAGCGCGTCGAGATAGGCCGTAAAATGTTGCGCAGATAGCCCATCGTCATAGCGACGGCTTGCGTAGTGTCGATCTTCGATGACATCGATGATCTCTTTTAAGGTGTCACCCTGTGCTGTGGTGGGCGCAAGTGCGTGGCCCTGTGCGG
>CBFHJX010000219.1:0-1086 GCA_965656285.1 Luminiphilus sp.
TCGACCCAGACACCAAAGAGTACTTTGAGTTGGCGGACCGTGTGCGCAGCGAGTATGTCCTGCAGATTACCGGCCGTGTTCGGGAGCGTGCGCCTGAGACCGTGAATCCGTCCATGGCGACGGGACACATTGAGGTGTTAGGTAAAGAGCTCGTTATCCTCAACGAAGCGGCTCCGCCACCCTTCCCACTGGATGCGCATCAGTCGGTGGGGGAGGATGTTCGCCTTCGTTATCGATTCATGGACCTTCGTCGTGAGTCGATGCAACAAAATTTAATCACGCGTTCGCGGATTACCTCCACGATCCGTCAGTACCTCGAGACCGCCGGTTTTCTGGATATCGAAACGCCGATGCTGACCCGCGCAACCCCAGAAGGGGCGCGAGATTACTTGGTTCCGAGTCGGACGAATGCCTCCAAATTTTTTGCTCTGCCACAATCGCCTCAGCTCTTTAAGCAATTACTGATGGTGTCGGGCTTCGATCGGTATTATCAGATTGCACGGTGCTTCCGAGATGAAGATCTGCGGGCTGATCGTCAACCAGAGTTTACTCAGATCGACGTGGAGATGTCCTTTGCTGACGAATCGGAAGTCATGCAGCTGACAGAAGGTATGGTCAGAGCACTTTTTCAAACGCATTTAAACGTCGACCTTGGCGATTTCCCACAAATGACGTGGCATGAGGCTATGGAGCGTTTTGGCTCCGATAAGCCAGACCTTCGCATTGATCTGGAACTCGTCTCGGTCGATGACCTCATGGCAGATGTGGAATTCAAGGTCTTCTCAGGTCCAGCCAATGATCCGAAGGGGCGTGTTGCTGCGTTGCGTGTGCCTGGTGGAGCTACGATCAGCCGGAAGGAAATCGACGATCTTACAAAATACATTAGCACTTACGGTGCTCGTGGGCTTGCGTGGATTAAAGTCAACGACAAGGCATCAGGCGTATCAGGTCTTCAATCACCAATTTTAAAGTTTATGCCTGAATCGACGATCCATGCCTTGGTTGAAAGGCTTAACCTTGAGGATGGCGATATCGTTTTCTTTGGCGCCGATAAACGCCAGATTGTTAATGATGCTCTGGGCGCGT
>CBFHJX010000220.1:0-1042 GCA_965656285.1 Luminiphilus sp.
GTGATACATCGCGGTGGCGAGCGCCATAGGCGAGGGGTAAAACGTCTGAACTTGATCGGCTCTGAATTTATTTTGCTTAAGCCACAGCGCGAGGTTAACCATGTCGCTGTCCGTCGTTCCCGGGTGGGCTGCAATGAAATAGGGAATGAGGTACTGCTTTTTGCCTGCGGCTTTTGAGTACTTGTCAAATAATTGCTTAAACCGGTCGTAGGTCCCAATGCCCGGTTTCATCATTTGATCGAGCGGACCGTCTTCAGTGTGCTCGGGCGCAATTTTAAGGTAGCCGCCGACGTGGTGCGTGACGAGTTCCTTCACGTACTCGGGCGTCTCGACTGCGAGATCGTAACGAAGACCTGACGCGATCAGTACTTTCTTGACCCCAGGAATTGTTCTGGCTCGGCGATAGAGGTCGACCAAAGGGGTTTGATCAGTATTTAGGTTTTTACAGATGCCGGGGAAAACGCAACTGAGCTTTCGGCACTTGGCTTCAATCTCCTCACTCTTGCAGGCCAGACGCCACATATTCGCCGTGGGGCCTCCAAGGTCGGAAATTACACCGGTAAAGCTGGGGCTCGTGTCCCGGATTTTCTCAATCTCGCGCACGATAGAGTCTTCGGAACGATTTTGAATGATTCTGCCTTCGTGTTCGGTAATCGAACAAAAAGTACAGCCCCCAAAGCACCCGCGCATGATGTTGACCGAGTGCTGAATCATCTCGAGCGCCGGTATTTTGTGGTCACCGTAGGCCGGGTGAGGGCGGCGCTGGTAAGGCTGCTCAAACACCCAGTCGAGCTCAGGTGTAGAGAGCGGAATGGGCGGAGGATTAAACCAAACGTGTCGTTCCCCGTGCGCTTGTATGAGTGCCAGGGCATTGTGCGGGTTGGTTTCCTTGTGCATCACACGAGCTGTATGGGCGTACAGCACCGGATCATCTTTGACCGCGTCAAAGCTGGGCAGGCGAATTACATCGGCGGTGGGATTGCTGCTTGCCATGAGTGACACGGGTTGCGCCTCCACCCCGTCCTTCGCGACTGCGTTTTCA
>CBFHJX010000221.1:0-1016 GCA_965656285.1 Luminiphilus sp.
TTCTTGTTTGTTGTTGTGCTGATGTCGGCTTATTACATTCTGCGTCCCGTGCGCGACGCCATGGCCAGCGACTGGAGCGATGCGGAAGTCAGTTGGTTGTGGACACTGAACTTCTTTATCAGTACGGGTGTCGTTGCGCTCTATGGCGCCGCGGTATCACGATTTCGTTTCAAACTCCTTGTTCCTGCGACCTATGGCATTTTTGCGGCCTCGTTCGTGTCATTTTACGTGCTGGGTTCTTTCTTCGCTGACCGAACGTTAATTGATAAATCATTTTACGTCTGGGTCAGTGTCTTTAGTCTGTTTCACATCTCTGTCTTTTGGAGCTTCATGTCAGAGCTGTTTAGTAAGGAGCAGTCAGGGAGGCTCTTTGGCGTCATCGCCGCGGGCGCGAGTGTCGGTGGTCTCGTGGGTCCCACTGTGCCCGCATTTTTCTCTGCATCGCTAGGCACCGACAACTTAATGTTGATCGCCAGCGTCATGTTGCTCCTAACCATACCAATTATCTTTCATTTGCAGGCTCTGAAATTAACGGCACCGGGTGATCACGTATTGCCAAAAACAACGACCCCGCAAGCCATTGGTGGGAACCCGCTTGCCGGCTTTAAAGCCTTCTTTTCAAACCCGTACTTACTGTGCATTGGGTTGTTTATTTTCCTTTATACCGGCATCAGTTCCTTTGTTTACTTCGAGCTTAAAAACTTACTCAGTGAGCTCACCCGGCCCGAGCGCACGGCGATCTGGGCACAAATGGACCTCGCCGTTAATATCTTGTCGATTTCTACGGGGCTGCTGGTCACTGGCCGGATCGTGAGTAAATTCGGTATGCCACTCACCATTGCGCTGGTCCCTGTCTTCATTTGCATAGGGCTGCTTGTGCTGGCTATTTCGCCACTGTTAGGCGCTGTAGTGGTGCTGCAAATTGTACGCCGTGCCGGGAATTATGCGGTGACTCGACCTGCTCGCGAAATGCTGTTTACGCGCGTTGATCGTGAAACCCGATTTAAGGCAAAGCC